>DATGYO010000127.1:0-39960 GCA_035297905.1 Nocardioidaceae bacterium | reverse complement strand
CAGGCGTGAGCGGCCTGCGCGGAGCAGCAGCGATCGTCGGCATCGGCGCCACCGAGTTCTCCAAGGCGTCCGGGCGCAGCGAGCTGCAGCTGGCGTGCGAGGCCGTGCTGGCGGCGGTCGACGACGCGGGCCTGGTGCCCTCCGACGTCGACGGGATGGTCACGTTCACCGCCGAGTCGAGCTCGGAGATCCACGTCGCCCGCAACACCGGCATCGGCGACCTCACCTTCTTCTCCCGCGTCCCGCACGGGGGAGGCGCCGCGTGCGGGACCGTCGCCCAGGCCGCGGCGGCGATCGCGACCGGGCTGGCCTCGGTCGTGGTGTGCTGGCGGGCGTTCAACGAACGGTCGGGGGAGCGGTACGGCCTGGGTCAGGCGAACCGGCCCTTGGACACCAACGCCGACCGCGCGGCGTACTCCTGGATGACGCCCTACGGGCTCGCCACGCCGGCTCAGTGGGTCGCGATGTTCGCCCGGCGCTACATGCACGAGTACGCCGCCACGTCGGAGGACTTCGGCCGCGTGGCCGTCTTGGACCGCAAGCACGCCGCGACGAACCCGAACGCCTGGTTCTACGAGCGGCCGATCACGCTCGAGGAGCACCAGGCCTCGCGCTGGATCGCCGAGCCGCTGCACCTGCTCGACTGCTGCCAGGAGACCGACGGCGGGCAGGCGCTGGTCCTGGTCTCCGCCGAGCGGGCCCGGGACCTGCCGAACAAGCCCGCCTACGTCCTGGCCGGCGCCCAGGGGTCGGGCCGGGACCAGCACATGATGACGTCGTACTACCGTCCGACGATCTCCGGCATCCCGGAGATGGGTCTCGTCGGCGACCAGCTCTGGGCGCAGAGCGGGCTGCGGCCTGACGACGTGCAGGCCGCGATCCTCTACGACCACTTCACGCCGTTCGTGCTGCCCCAGCTCGAGGAGCTCGGGTTCTGTGGCCGCGGCGAGGCGGCAGGCTTCGTCGCCGACGGGCACCTCGAGGTCGACGGGCGGCTGCCGACGAACACCCACGGCGGTCAGCTCGGCGAGGCGTACCTGCACGGGATGAACGGCATCGCCGAGGCCGTGCGGCTGGTCCGCCGCACCTCGGTGAACCAGCCGCCCGCCGTGTCGAACGTCGTCGTCACCGCCGGGACGGGCGTCCCCACCAGCGGGGTCCTACTCGGTGCCTCCTGACGAGTAGTCTCGCCGCAGGGCCTCGCGGGGGACTCCCGCGGACGGGAGAAGGGAGCGCGCTGTGGGACTTCTGGACGGCGTGGACTGGCAGGGAAACATCTTCAAGGGCGGCGAGTGGCAGGCCGGCCACGGCGGCGACTACGCCGTCGTGGAGCCGGCGACGGGCGCCGAGCTCGGCAGGATGGGTCAGGCGACCCGCGACGACGTCGCCGAGGCCGGACGGATCGCGCAGGAGGCGCAGCGTGCCTGGGCCGCGACGCCCCACACCGCACGTGCCGCCGTGATGCGCAGGGCCGGTGACCTCTGGTCGGAGCACGCCGAGGAGATCAGCGGCTGGAACGTCCGCGAGGTGGGCGCCGTCCCCGGCATGGCAGGTTTCGCCCTGCACGTTGCGGCGGAGGAGTGCTACGAGGCTGCCGGTCTCCCCGGCCGCGCCATAGGCGAGATCCTCCCCTCGGAGCAGCCGCGGCTGTCGATGGCGCGTCGCATGCCCGCCGGTGTGGTCAGCGTGATCTCGCCCTTCAACGTGCCGATCATCCTCGGTATCCGGTCGGTCGCACCTGCTCTGGCGCTCGGGAACGCCGTGCTGCTGAAGCCGGACCCGCGGACCGCCGTGACCGGTGGTGTGCTCATGGCCCGGATCTTCGAGGAGGCGGGCCTCCCGCCCGGCGTGCTCCAGATGCTCCCCGGCGGTGCCGATGTCGGTGAGGCGCTCGTGACCGACCCGAGCGTGCACGTCATCTCGTTCACCGGGTCGACCCGTGTGGGTCGTCGGATCGGTGAGCTCGCCGGAAAGCACCTCAAGCGCGCTCACCTCGAGCTCGGCGGCAACTCCGCCCTCCTCGTCCTCGACGACGCGGACGTCGATGCCGCCGTCAACCTCGCGGCGTGGGGCTCGTTCTTCCACCAGGGACAGATCTGCATGACCACCGGCAGGCACCTGGTCGCCGACCACCTGCACGAGGACTTCGTCGAGCGACTGGCGGACAAGGCGAACCACCTGCCGGTCGGCAACCCGGCCGTCGAGGAGGTGGCCCTCGGCCCGCTCATCGACAAGGGGCAGCGCGACAAGATCCACGGCATGGTCACCGCCAGCGCGGACCAGGGCGCTCGGGTGGCGGCCGGTGGGACCTACGACGAGCTGTTCTACAGGCCGACCGTGCTGTCCGACGTACCCCTGACTGCGCCGGCCTTCGCCGAGGAGGTCTTCGGGCCCGTGGCGCCTGTCACCCGTTTCAGCTCCGTGGAGGACGCGGTGAGGCTGGCAGGGGAGAGCGAGTACGGACTCTCGCTCGGCATCGTCACCAAGGACGTCATGCGCGGTCTTGCCGTGGCCGAACAGATCCCGACCGGGATCGTGCACATCAACGACCAGACCGTCAACGACGAGGCGAACGCGCCCTTCGGAGGCGTGCGCGGCTCGGGCACGGGCTCCCGGTTCGGCGGGGCGCCCGCGAACATCGAGGCCTTCACCGAGACGCGCTGGATCACGGTGCGGGGCGAGCCGGCGCAGTACCCGTTCTGAGTGCTGCGGCGCTGAGGCCGTCAGGCTTCCGGCGACTCCGACAGCACGCGCTTGGCCACGGCGAAGGCGGAGTTCGCCGCCGGGACACCGCAGTAGACAGCGGTCTGCAGCAGGACCTCCACGATCTCGTCGCGGCTCAGGCCGTTGCGGAGCGCGGCTCGCACATGGAACTCGAGCTCGTCGAAGTGCCGTCCGGCTACGAGGGCGGTCAGGGTGACCATCGACCTGCTCCGGCGGTCCAGCCCGGGACGGGTCCAGATGCTGCCCCAGGCGTACCGGGTGATCAGCTCCTGGAAGTCGCGGTCGACGTCGGTGACTCGCTCGCTCGCCCGGTCCACGTGCTCCTCCCCGAGCACCTCGCGGCGGACCTCCATGCCCGCGTCGTACGGGTCTTCCGTGCTCATCCGAGGTTCCTGTCCAGGTGGGCGGCGATCGCTTCGGTGACCTCGTCGGGACGCTCCGCGCTCGCGAGGTGAGACGCACCTGGTACGACGAGCAGCTCGGCGTCCTTGATGCCGGACGCCAGCTCCTCGGCCATCTCCACAGGCGTGGCGGGGTCGTCCACGCCCGCGACCACGAGGGTCGGAGCGGTGATCTGCGGGAGCAGCGGGCGGCCGTCGAAGGCAGCCAGGGCGTCACAGCACGCGGCGTACCCCTGCGGCGAGGTGGCGGGCAGCATCGACAGCAGCCGGTCGGCCTCTGCCGGCTGGCGTTCGCTGAAGCCCGGGGCGAACCACCGCTCCCGGGACGGCGCGACCAGCCAGTCCATACCCTCCGACCGGACCCGGGCGGCCCGTTCCCGCCACGCCTCCGCTCCCTCGCAGAACCGCGCTGAGGTGCAGCACAGCACGAGCGCCCGAACCCGGTCGGGAACGCGAGCGGCCAGGACCTGCCCGATGGCGCCGCCGAGCGAGAGGCCGCAGTAGGCGAAGCTGCCCACGCCGAGGTGGTCGAGGAGGGCGAGCACGTCCTCGGCCAGCGCGTCCAGGGTCGTCGGACCGTCCGAGCAGGGCGAACCGCCGTGGCCCCGGGCGTCGAAGGCGACGACGCGCCAGCGCCGGCTCAGGGCCCGGGTCTGGGGGTCCCACATGTGCAGGTCGGTGCCGAGCGAGGAGCCCAGCACGACGACGGGAGCATCCTCAATGCCGGTGACGACGTGGTGCAGCGCGACGCTCATCCGAACAGCTCCTTCTGCCGCGCCAGCACGCGGTCGATCCAGACGGAGACGTGCTCGGTCTGCGAGGCGACCCAGGCCGGGTCGCGGCCCAGCTTCATGACGAGGAGGTCGAGGTTGGCGGCCATCGCATCCCGGTCGAGCCGGAGCTGCTCGAGGAGCTGGGCTGTGTGCTCGGCGGCGCCACCGGCGAGGCGAAGGAGCATGCGCAGCGGCTGCCACTCGGCGTGCCAGGCGCCGCCCGGGCGCTCCTGCTCCGCGACGGCGGAGGCGGCCACGACCGAGGCGAGCGCCGGGGCCTGGCGGGCGGCGGAGGCGACCAGGACCGAGCGCGCAGGGTTCGACTTGTGGGCCATCGACGACGAGCCGCCGCCGTCGCCCTCACGGACCTCGCCGACCTCGCTCTGGCTGAGGACCAGGACGTCTGCGGCGATCTTCCCGCACGCCTCCACGACCTGGGTGAGGGCGGCCGACAGCTCGAGGACCGGCGTGCGGCGGGTGTGCCAGGCGAGCACCGGTGCCCGCAGGTCCAAGCGGGCGGCGAAGGCGTCCACGACCACGGGCCCGTCAGACCCGTAGGCCGCCGCGGTGCCGACCGGGCCACCCAGTGACACGGGGAGCGCGCAGGTCCTGAGGACAAGGGTGGCGTCGTGGATCCCCGCAAGCCATCCCGCGGTTCGCATGCCGAAGGTGGTGGGCATGGCCTGCTGGGTGAGCGTGCGGGCCACGACGGGGACGTCGCGGTTCTCGTCCGCGAGGCGGGCCAGCGCGGCGGCGATCCGGGCGAGGTCGGACTCCAGCTGCGCAAGCACGTTGGCGGACACCAGCATCAGCGCTGTGTCGAGGATGTCCTGGCTGGTGGCGCCGTGGTGCACCCACTCCGTTGCCGCGGGGCCGGCCTGAACACGCAGCAGCTTCACCAACGGGATCACCGGGTTGCCGCCGGCGACCGCGTCGAGGGCCAGCTCACGAGGATCCACCTCGGCGGCGGTCAGGGAGGCAGCGGCGTGGGCCGCCTCCTGAGGAGCGACTCCCGCGTCCACCAGAGCGTGGAGCAGCGCCGCCTCGGCGTGCACCATCGCGTCGACGAGCGCCCTGTCGCTGGTCAGCCGCTCGACCGTCGTACCCGCACAGGCGGGGGAGAGCAGGCCGACGTCGCCCGCGTCTGCGTCGTTCCCTCCGGCCTCATGGCCGTAGGGGTCAACGGGCGAAGACATCGAGGAAGACGGTCTCGTCGGCACCTTGGATGCGCACGTCGAAACGGTATCCGCTGCCGTCCGCGGTAGCGACCAACGTGGGTCGGCGCGCCTCGTCGAGGGCCTCCAGCAGAGGGTCGGTCGCGTTCGCCTCGCTCTCGTCCGCGAAGTAGACGCGGGTCACGACGCGCCGCAGCATGCCTCGCGCGAACACCGACATCGCGATGTGCGGTGCCTGAGGACGGCCGTCGGCGGTCGGTACGCCGGCGGGCTTCACGGTGCGGAACTGGTAGCGGCCGTGCTCGTCGGTGGCGCAGCGCCCGAAGCCGCGGAAGCCGTCGCCGCTCACCTCGGAGTAGAGGCCGGACTGCTCGACGAACTCGCCACGCTCGTCGGCCTGCCAGATCTCCACGAGGGCGTCGGGGACCGGTTCCCCCTGGCCGTCGAGGACCTGGCCGGTCAGCGTGACCGCCCCGGCACGGTCCGGGCCCGCCACGGCCGGACCTGGGTCGTAGGGGAGCGCGTAGTGGAAGAACGGCCCCACCGTTTGTGATGGGGTGATGCCGGGGGAGGCCTCGACGTCGGTGACGGGGTAGGCGAAGGAGTCCGCCATCAGCTCTCAACCTCCTCGAAGGGAGTCGCCTCGGCGCCGCCGACGACGATGTCGAACCGGTAGCCGGTCGCCCACTCGGGGCTGGTCACCGAGTGGTCGTAGGCCGAGATCATCCGCTTGCGTGCGTGCTCGTCACGGACCGCGTTGTAGATCGGGTCCTGGAAGAAGAGCGGGTCCCCGGGGAAGTACATCTGTGTGACCAGCCGCTGGGTGAAGGCGCGGCCGAACAGCGAGAAGTGGATGTGCGCGGGGCGCCAGGCGTTGTCGTGGTTGCGCCAGGGGTAGGGACCCGGCTTGATCGTCACGAAGCGGTAGTGGCCCCCGCTGTCGGTGAGGCACCGTCCCGCGCCGACGAAGTTCGGGTCGAGCGGGGCCGGATGCTGGTCCAGCTGGTGGATGTAGCGACCTGCGGAGTTCGCCTGCCAGACCTCCACAAGGGTGTTGCGGACCGGCTTCCCGTAGGAGTCGGTGACCCGGCCGTGCACGATGATCCGCTCGCCGATCGGCTCCCCGTCGCCGTGCGCGGTCAGGTCGGAGTCGGTGTCGCGCACGTCGCCCTCGCCGAACTTCGGCCCGGTCAGCTCGGTGAGCCCGGCCGGCGGCATGACCAGTGCCTTGCTCGGGGATCGGAAGACCGTGGACCGGTAGTCCGGGAAGAGGTACGGCGGGTCGAGGGCGACTGTCGGGTCGCTCGGGACGACGATCTTCGACACGTGCACTCTCCTCAGCGTTCCAGGGTCACGGCGAGGCCCTGGCCGACGCCGATGCACAACGCCGCGACACCGACGCCCGAGCCCGCTGCCGCGAGCTGATGGGCCACGGAGCCGGCGAGGCGGGCTCCGGAGCAGCCGAGCGGATGCCCGATCGCGATCGCGCCACCGAGTGGGTTCACCACGTCGGGGTCGAGGTCGCGCCACTGCGACACACAGGCGACGGACTGGGCGGCGAACGCCTCGTTGAGCTCCATGACGGTCACGTCGCCCTGACCGTGACCGGCTCTGGCGAGTGCGCGGTTGACTGCCTCGACCGGTCCGATGCCGAAGAACTGCGGCTCAACGGCGTCGACGCCCGTCGCCGTGACGCGCGCGAGCGGTTCTGCGCCGAGCGCACTCAGCCCGTCCTCGTCGGTGAGCAGCAGGGCGGCCGCGCCGTCGGAGAGCTGCGAGGCGTTGCCGGCGGTGACGATGCCGTCAGGGCGGAAGGAGGGCTTCAGGTTGGCGAGGGTCTCGGGAGTCACGCCGTCGCGGATCCCCTCGTCGCGTTCCAGGTGCGCACCCTCGACCTGCACCACGGCGCTGTCGTAGGCGCCGTCCGCCCACGCCTTGGCGGCGAGGGTCTGGCTCCTGGCCGCGAACTCGTCGGACGCCGTGCGCGTGACGGCGTACTTCTCCGCGAGCTGCTCGGTCGCCTCGCCCAGGCTCACGGACCACTCGGACGGCATGTTCGGGTTGACCATCCGCCAGCCGAGGGTGGTCGAGAACAGCTCGGCGTTACCTGCAGGGAAAGGACGGTCGCTCTTCGGGAGGACCCACGGCGCCCGGGTCATCGACTCCACGCCACCTGCGAGCATGATCGACGCGTCGCCGACGGCGATCGTGCGCGCGGCCATCACGAGGGCGTCGAGCCCGGAGGCGCAGAGCCGGTTCATCGTCGAGCCCGGGACCGAGACCGGTAGCCCGGCGAGGAGCGAAGCCATCCGGGCGACGTTCCGGTTGTCCTCGCCGGCCTGGTTGGCTGCGCCGAAGTAGACCTCGTCCACCCGGCCGGGGTCGAGCGACGGGTTCCGCTCGAGCAGCGCCCTGATCACCGTGGCGGCGAGGTCGTCAGGCCTGACCTTGGCGAGCGCACCTCCGAACCTGCCGATGGGCGTGCGGACAGCGTCGACGATGTAGACGTCACGACCATGCACTGTGTGCCTCCTTGGTCCTCGCGTGCAGATCCCTCGGGGATGTCGCGCTCATTGTCGGACGGCGCAGTGGTCGTGGTCACGTCCGGGGCGACACGGAGCGTCGACTTCTGCTTCGCTGACCGGATGCGCACACAGGTTGCGATCATCGGCGCCGGGCCGGCCGGCCTGCTGCTCTCCCACCTGCTCGACCTCGAAGGCATCGAGTCCGTGCTCATCGAGAACAGGAGTCCGGAGTACGTCGCCAGCCGGATCCGGGCGGGGGTGCTCGAGGCGTCGTCGGTGGAGCTGCTCCGCGAGGTGGGACTCGGCGAACGGCTCGACCGTGAGGGCATCGAGCACCGCGGTATCTACCTGCAGTGGCCCGAGGAGCGCCACCACATCGACTTCGTCGACCACGTGGGTCGCTCGGTGTGGATCTACGGCCAGACGGAGGTCACCAAGGACCTCATGGCCGCCCGTGCCAAGGCCGGTCAGCAGTCGTACTACGAGGCGTCCGACGTCGAGCTGCACGACATCGGGAGCCGGACGCCGTCGGTGACCTTCATCGACGCGGACGGGGTCGAGCAGCGGGTCCAGGCGGAGGTCATCGCGGGGTGCGACGGCTTCCACGGTCCGTCGAGGCAGGCGATCCCGTCTGGCGACCAACAGATCTGGGAGCGGGTCTACCCCTACGCGTGGCTCGGTGTCCTGGCCGACGTAGCCCCTTCGAGCGACGAGTTGATCTACGCCTGGCATCCGGACGGCTTCGCCCTCCACAGCCTGCGTTCTCAGAAGGTGAGCCGGTTCTACCTCCAGGTGGACCCCCAGGAGGACATCGCCGAATGGCCGGATGCCCGGATCTGGGAGGCACTCGCCGAGCGTCTCGGCCACGGGCAGAACGGCTGGCATCTCCAGTCGGGGCCGATCACGGAGAAGAGCGTGCTGCCCATGCGCAGCTTCGTGTCGACCCCCATGCGGCACGGCCGCCTGTTCCTCGCCGGCGACGCCGCGCACATCGTGCCGCCGACCGGCGCCAAGGGGCTCAACCTCGCCATCGCCGACGTGGCGGTGCTGTCCCGGGCTCTCACGGCTCTGCTGCGGGACTCCGATGCAGCGCTCGCGGAGGCCTACTCCGAGACGGCGCTTCGGCGCGTGTGGCGGTGCACGCACTTCTCCTGGTGGATGACGAGCATGCTGCACACGAGCGGTGACCCCTTCGACGCCCAGCTGCAGCTGTCACAGCTGGAGTGGGTGGCCACCTCCTCCGCGGGTGCGGCAGGCCTGGCCGAGAACTACGCGGGGCTCACAATCGCTCGTTGAGCGGGCGGTCCTCGTCGAAGCCGGCGACCAGCTCGGGGACCGGGGCGAACAGCCGTCGCACCAGGGCGTACAACCCCGCGACGGCGGCGGCGATGGCCCAACCCCTCACGCCGAGCGTCACCGTCAGGACGGTGAGGGCGACCGCGGCGACCGAGCCCACCATGGCCATCTGAGCGGTCATGGACAACGTCTCCGGGCTCTCTGCCAGGCCGGTCGCCGAGCGCACGAGCATGGTGACGAACGCGCCGAGGAACCCGCCGATCATGAAGACGCCGAGGAACTGGGCAGCGGTCAACGTGACCGGGGCCGTGACGGCGCCGGCGGCTCCAAGGGCGACGGTCAGCCAGACATGGGTCGGGGTCGACTCAGGTGGCGGTCGCCAGCCGTCGTGCTCCGTCATGGGTAGCTCTTGGTACATCATCTCCGCGCTCCGCCTCCGTCCACCGGTCCGCGTGGCGGGTACCCGTCGGGAACCCGCCCGAAACCCGTTGCCGGACCGGACGCCGCCCGGTCTCTGCCGGGCTAGGCCAGGCTTGCGGAGGCAGGAATCGGGGCAAGACGGATAGGGTGAGGTCATGTCAGCACCCGTAGCATCCGTGCACGAGGCGGTCGCGCGCGCCCGCGAGGTCGCCCGCGAGATCGCCGGTCCGCGGGCTGCGGAGACCGACTCCGGCGTGTGGCCGGAGGAGGCCCTGCGCGCTCTCCAAGCATCCATGGGCGGGCTCGTCGTGCCCCGCGAGGACGGCGGCTCGGGGCTCGGCCTCCGGGCGCTCGTCGCTGTCTGTGAGGCGCTCGGCGAAGCCTGCGCCTCGACCGCGATCTGCTTCGGCATGCACAACGTCGCCGCGGCCGTGATCGGCGCCAAGCCGACAGAGCGGCAGCGCAAGGAGTTCCTCCGCCCGATCGCCGCGGGGGAGCACCTCACCACGCTGGCGCTCTCCGAGCCCGGCACGGGTGCCGAGTTCTGGCTCCCCCAGACCCGGCTCACCTCCGACGACGAGGGCTGGCGGCTCAACGGCGAGAAGAGCTTCGTCACCAACGGCTCCCAGGCCGACTCCTACGTCGTCTCCACGGTCGCCGCCGATCCCGATGCGCCCAGTGGTGAGTTCTCCTGCGTCGTCGTGTGGGGCGACAGTCCCGGACTGTCCTGGCACGGAAGCTGGGACGGCATCGGCATGCGCGGCAACTCCTCGCTCGCCGCTCGCCTCGACGACGTGGCGGTCGGGCCCGACGCGCTCCTCGGCGCGACCGGCGACCAGATCTGGTACGTCTTCGAGGTCGTCGCCCCCTACTTCCTGACCGCGATGGCGGGCACCTACCTCGGCGTGGCGCAGGCTGCTCTGACCGAGGCCACCGAGCACCTCAAGTCCCGCCGTCACGGCCACACCGGCCGCAGCATCGCCGGCGAACCGGTCCTCCAGCACCGGCTCGGCGTGCTCTGGGCACAGGTGCAGGCAACCCGCCGACTTGTCTACTGGGCCGCCGAAGA
This sequence comes from Nocardioidaceae bacterium, assembly GCA_035297905.1. Classification (GTDB taxonomy): domain Bacteria; phylum Actinomycetota; class Actinomycetes; order Propionibacteriales; family Nocardioidaceae; genus Nocardioides_C. The sequence continues at coordinate 29,577 of DATGYO010000127.1, read as the reverse complement.
GGCCGACGCCGCGGGCCCCGACTCGTTGCCGGCACTGGCCGCGGCGAAGGCGCAGGTGGCCGACACAGCCGTCTCGGTGACGAACGACGCCATGACGCTGGTCGGTGGCATCGGCTACCGCGACCGGTTCCCGATGGAGCGGCATCTGCGGGACGCACGTGCCTCCCACGTCATGAGTCCCACCACGGACATCCTGCGAACGTGGACCGGTCGCGCGCTGCTCGACGTACCCCTCCTCGGGACCTGACAGCCAGATGGGAAAGCTCCTGCTCGTCGCGGTCAGCCCCGACGAGAAATCGACGCTGACGTCCGGCCTCCCGGACGAGAGCCACGCGATCCGGGTCGAGGATCTAGGGACAGCGCTCGACGACGCCGTGGACGCGGTCGTGGTCGGCAGCGAGGCCCGGTCGGCGCTGGCCACGGTGCAGCGGATCCACCGATCGCGGCCGCTGTGCGGGGTCGTCCTGCTCACCACGCCCGAGACCGATGCGGAGCTGCGCCGGTCGACGATGTACGCACCCGAGATGCCCGCCTCCCTCAAGGTGCTCGAGTCGAAGGACCCCGACCTCTGCGAGGAGGTTCGCGAGACTCTCGAGGCGAGCCGGCTCCAGCGCGAGCACCAGCAGACTCTGTCGGCGGTCACGGCCCTCGGGAACGTCTCGACTCCGCACACACTCGCGCCCGCCTCACTCGGTGCGCTCCTCGACCACGCGCCGTTCGGCGTGCTGGTCGGCGACCTCGACGCCCGGCTGGTCACCTGGAACCGCTGGGCGGGGGACCTTCTCGCTCTTTCCAACGACGCGGCGGGCGAGCCGATCCCGTCGTTGTTCCCGTCTCGCGAGCACCTCGACGCTGCCTTCGCACTCGCGCGGACAGGCAGCCTCGGTGAGGCCGGCACGCACTCGACACTCGACGGGCCCGGGGACACGGCGGTGGAGGTCAGCACGGCACCGACCCGCCTGGAGAACGGCGAGGAAGCCGTGCTCGTCCTTATCCAGGACGTCAGCGCCCGGCGTCAGGCGGAGCGCACGCGTGACCGGCTCGCAGAGCACGTGGGACTTCTCGGAAAGGTGTCCGAGGCGCTCGCCGGGACCTTGGACGTCGACATGGCTCTGCTTCGTCTCGCCGACCAGGTGGTCCCCGCGTTCGCGGACTGGGTGAGCCTGCAGACCTACGACGAGCGCGGCAAGAGCGGACGTGTGGTCGTCCGGCACCGCGACCGGCGTCTGGAGCGCGAGGCCGAAACGGTCCGTGAAGGACTCATGGCCGGGCTCGGCGAGACCTCCCCGAGCAGGCGCGTCGTGATGAGTGGCGAGCCGGTGCTGCTCCCCGCGGTGGCTCCCGAGGAGCTCGTCGGCTTCGTCTCCGACGAGCCCACCCGCGAGGTGGTGGCACGCATGGGCGTCGGCAGCATCATGTCGGTGCCGCTCCCCGGCCGCGACGAGGTTCGTGGCTCCATGTCCCTGGTGAGGACAGCCGACTCACCGCCGTACACCGAGCAGGATCTCGCGGTCGGGGTCGAGGTCGGCCGCCGTGCCGGCGTCGCGCTGGACACGCTGTCGTTGTACGCCCAGCAGCGCGACCTCGCTGTCGGGCTGCAACGTAGCCTGCTCACCGACCCCCCGCAGAACGACCAGACCGAGGTTGCCGTTCGGTACGTCGCAGCGGCGGAGGAGGCGCAGGTCGGGGGCGACTGGTACGACGCGTTCCTCCAGGCCGACGGCAGCACGGTCCTCGTCATCGGCGACGTCATGGGGCACGACACCCGGGCCGCTGCCGCCATGGGTCAGCTCCGTGCGCTGCTGAGGGGGATCAGCTACACGACGGGCACCGGACCTGCCGAGATGCTCAGCCGCCTCGACGCGGCGATCGAGGGTCTCCGCGTCCAGACCACGGCGACGGGCCTGGTCGTCCGGGTCGCGCCGCGGGCACCTGGCGACAGCGGCCCGGCCCACCTCCACTGGTCGAACGCCGGGCACCCGCCGGCGATCGTGGTTCCGCCGTCCGGCGGCGCGGTTGCGCTGGAGAACGACGAGGCCGACCTGCTGCTCGGGGTCCTGGCACACACCGAGCGCAAGGAGACGCCGGCCCTCCTCGAACCCGGCGGCACGCTCCTGCTCTACACCGACGGGCTGATCGAGCGGCGCGGCGAGTCCATCGACGACGGCGTCTCGACGCTTCTCGCGGCGGTCGACCGGTTCTCGGCGCTCCCGCTCGCGACCATGTGCGACCGCCTCCTCGCCGAGCTGCTTCCCGAGGAGAACGACGACGACGTCGCGCTCGTCGCGGTGCGGCTGCGCAGCGCTGCTTCGCCGGAGGCGTGACACAGTTGTCAGCGTGAGCGACATCGAGGTGATCACCTCGCGCGAGGTACCGCTCGGCGGCCCTCGCGCGATGACCGTGCGCCGTACCCTCCCTCAACGCCAACGCTCGATGATCGGGGCCTGGTGCTTCGTCGACCACTACGGACCCGACGACGTCGCGAGCACCGGCGGCATGGACGTCCCGCCCCACCCGCACACCGGGCTGCAGACCGTCAGCTGGCTCTTCACCGGCGAGATCGAACACCGTGACAGCCTCGGCATCCATGCGATGGTGCGGCCCGGTGAGCTGAACCTGATGACCGGCGGCCTGGGCATCGCCCACTCCGAGGTCTCGACACCCGAGACGACGACCCTGCACGGAGTGCAGCTCTGGCTCGCCCTGCCCGACCACGCTCGGAATGCTCCACGCGACTTCGCCCACCACGCACCTGCCGAGGTGGCGCTGGACGGTGGCACCGCAAGGGTGTTCCTGGGGTCACTGGCCGGGGAGACCTCACCTGTCCGTACGTTCAGCCCGCTCCTCGGAGCCGAGGTGCTGCTGGAGCCGGGCGCCGAGGTAGTCCTGCAAGTCGACCCCACCTTCGAGCACGGAGTACTCGTCGACGTCGGCCCGGTCCTCCTCGACGGCACCGAGCTCGCTCGAGCGGACCTCGGCTACGTCGACGTCGGCGCCGACCAGCTGGCCCTGACCAACCCCACGACGGAGACGGCTCGCGTGGTGGTGCTCGGCGGCGAGCCGTTCGGCGAGCAGATCGTCATGTGGTGGAACTTCGTCGCCCGCACCCACGAGGAGATCGTCGCGTGCCGGGAGGCGTGGGAGAGCGAGTCCGAGCGCTTCGGGAGAGTGGAGGGGTACGCCGGTCAGCTGCAGCGGATTCCCGCGCCGCCGCTGCCGAATGCCCGCATCAAACCGCGGCTGTCACCCTGCACGCCGCCCGGGCCCGGCGACAGGAGCGCCTGGGGATGACAGGGTGTTCCGGGTGAACCTGCTCCGCACGCCCGAGGACACCTTCGGCAAGCTCCCTGACTTCGACTACGAGCCCCGCTACGCCGACGTCGCCGACGACGAGGGCGGGCAGCTGCGCATTGCCTACGTCGAGGCCGGCCCCGACGACGGCCCGGTGGCGCTCCTGCTGCACGGAGAGCCCACGTGGTCCTTCCTCTACCGACACGTCATGCGGCAGCTCGCCGACGAGGGCGTGCGCTCCGTGGCCGTCGACATGGTCGGCTTCGGCCGGTCGGACAAGCCCGCGAAGCCGGAGGACCACTCCTACGCCCGCCATGTCGAGTGGGTGCGCGCCGTGGCCTTCGACGTGCTCGACCTCCATGACGTCACGCTCGTCGGACAGGACTGGGGCGGGCTCATCGGCCTGCGCCTGGTCGCCGAGCACCCCGACCGGTTCGCCCGAGTCGTCGCCGCGAACACGGGCCTGCCGACCGGCGACCACAGCATGCCCGACGTCTGGTGGGCCTTCCGGCAGGCGGTCGAGCGCGCCGAGCACCTCGACGTCGGCCGGCTCGTACAGGCCGGCTGCGTCCGTCCACTGCCGCCGGAGGTGCGCGCCGCCTACGACGCGCCGTTCCCCTCCGAGGAGTACAAGGCCGGTCCACGGGCGATGCCCACGTTGGTGCCGACCCGCCCGGACGACCCTGCCAGCGAGGCGAACCGGGCCGCGTGGTCAGTGCTGTCCACCTGGGACCGGCCGTTCCTGGTCTCGTTCAGTGACTCCGACCCGATCACCGGCGGCATGGCGCCGATCCTGCGGCAGACCATCCCGGGCACCGCCGGCATCGACCACCCGGTCATCGAGCACGCCGGCCACTTCCTCCAGGAGGACGCCGGCTCGGAGCTAGGTCGCGTAGTCGCGAAGTTCATGGGTGTTTGACCGGGCACCGTCACCAGTTGGCGGCCTGGTTCGGCCGGGGAAGCCGTACGTCGCGGGGGTGGATGACGTACACGATGCCGCCGGTGTGGCCGATCCAGGCGTTCGTGAACTGCTGCCGGTCGTAGGTCACGCGGACCTGGTCGTCGCTCGGTATGAGGTGCGAGGCCGGGTCGTTGACCACGACGTCGCCCTCCTTGGTGAACCCGACGATCGTCATCAGGTGGCCCCCGGTGCTGTAGCCGGCACCGTCGAGCTCGTCCTTCTTGAACGACACGGACGCGACCAGCGGGATGCCGGCCTTGATGAACTGCTCAGCCTCGTTGAGGTCGTGCAGCCGGGTCACGAACCCCTCAAGCCCGAGCCGCGCGGCGTAGGCCGTGTTGAACGGCCAGTTGCCCGCGCCGTCGTAGTTGTAGTCGAAGGTGTGCCGGGCGGCGTAGTCGACCCAGGGGTCGGTGTGCTCGGCGCCGTAGCGGTCTGTGACGTACGCGTAGTCCTGCGCCTCCGGGCTCTTGCCCCAGTAGGCCACGACCATCGACGTCGAGGTCGGCGAGCACCAGGCCTCGCCGCCGTTGTCGTACTCCGGGAAGTCGCCGCGGTGCAGCTCCTGGGAGTACGTCGGGACGTCCAGCACGGTGTCGCGCGTCATCGTCGTCGGGGGCGCCACCGCCGGGCCGCTCGGGACGTAGGAGGCCATCGCGCCGACCATCGAGACGGACGGGGAGACCGTCGTACCGGTGGGCCGCATCAGCGCCACCTTGATGCGGTAGTCGTCGAACCTGTGGTCGTTGCGGGTCACCAGCGTGTCGATCGAGACCCGTGCGAGCTCGTCACGCTGCCCCGGCACCGATGTGGGGTGGAAGGCGTTGTCGTCGTCGGCCCATCGACCGAGGACGTACCAGCTCGAGGTGGTTCCGTTCTCGGCCGTGCCCTGCACCGAGACCTCGACCCAGCTCCCGCCGGGCGTGTGCGCGTTCCACGACGAGACCAGCTCGTCGAGCCCGAACGGTGTGGGCACCTCGGGCGAAACCCAGGTGCCCTCGTCGTAGGTCCTCGCTGCCGGCGCGTCGGCGAACGGATCGGTGTAGGACCGGGTGTCCGTCGGGTGCCAGAGCCGAAGGGCGTGCGGCTTGTCTCCCGTGACGCGGCGCGTCCCGTCGTACGTGCCGCCCGGGTTGTTGTGGGCGAAGTCCCACTTCGTGAAGGTGACCTGCTCAGCGGCGGGTGCCTCCTGCGCCGCGACCGCGGGACTCGTGACGGTGCCGGACACGGCGAACGTGCCGGAGATCGCCAAGGCGAGTGAGCCGAGAGCGGCGGCTGGGCGCCGGAGTGTGGGTAGCTGACGAGACGTCATGAGGTTGTGCCTCCCGTGGGTGTGCGGTGCGACCACGACCCGTCGGGTGACAGTCGACTTCCCCCGTCGAGTCGTCCGTCAATTTCCTTTACTTTCGCGTCGAAGTAAAGGAGGCGCATCGATCGAGCCCTCATCGCGTGGTCACCAGGCGCGCGAAGACTTCCTCCATCGGGCTGGTGAGAGCGGTGAACTCCGCGTCGATCCGGTCCTGATCGGTGCCTGTGCTGGTTGACGGCCAGGTGCCGACGGGTTGTTCGCTGGCGGGTGTGGTGAGGGTGGCTCCGTGGCGGGTGGTCCAGGTGTAGGAGCCGTCGGGATTACGGACCACGGTGTAGTCGGGGGCGTGTTTGACGCGGTGATGGCGGCGGCAGAGAGGCTGCAGGTTGTCCTCCGACGTCGCGCCTTCGGGGTGGGGGATGCGGTGGTCGCACTCGCAGAGCACGGCCGGTCGGCGACAGCCGGGCCAGACGCATGTGTGGTCGCGGGCGGTGGTGGTGCGCCAGATCGGGTCGGTGGGTTGGTAGCTGGAGGTGGAAAGCGAGAGGAAGGTGCCGACGTCGTCGGTGAGCATCCGGTACCAGGTGGAGTCGGGCTGGCCGCAGAGGTGACGGGCGTAGTCGGCAGGGATCGCGATGCCGCCCGAGAGCAGGCCGGGGTGGTCCTCGACGCCGAGCAGAGTCGTGATCGGCACGGTTACCTGGACCACCGGGCGGGCGTACCCGCCGAGGGGGCCGCCGTTCTCGCCGGTGAGCACCAGCGGGTGCAGCGGACACACCCGCTCCACACCATCGTGGTCGCCGTGGTCGCCGTGGTCGCCTGTCACCCTGCAGGTGCGGTCGCAGGGTTCGTGGTGTTCGAGGTCGCCGGTGGTGGCGGGGACGACGAGGCGGCCATGGATCAGGTCGAGCAGGCTGTCGAGGCGGAGCTGGGCCAGGGTCCGGGTCTCGCCGGGCGCCTGGGCGCGTTCCTTCGCGATCATGGTGAGCCGGTGGTCGGCGGTGAGCCCGTCGTGGGCGGCCAGAGTCGCCGAGATGGCGGCCATCCCGGACTCCTCGTCGACGCGCAGCGACACATGGCGTTTCCGGAACGCATCGGCGAACGTCTCGTGCGGCTGGCGTTGCCGGCGTTTGAGCCGCTGGTAGCGGGCGGCTCGCTGGATCCTGATGCGGCTGATCCGGCACAGCGAGCCGACGCCAGGCGTGGCCTGGTCCGGTCCGGCTGGGTCGAACGGGTCGTGTTTGTCGAACCAGTCCTGCACCGCGTTGGCGAAGTCCTCTCGGTCGAGATCGGTGGCCAGGTGGGGCAGCTGGTCGAGGAAGATCTGGGCCCGGCCGATGTCGAGGCGGCCGGTCAGGCAGCGCTGCCAGAGACGGGGGAACCAGCGCAGGAGCGCGGTGACGGTGTCGAGCTGGAACTGCACGGCCCGCTCGCTGATCCCGAGTAGGGGCGCGATCTCGACCTGGGTCTCCTGCAGCGGGGTGAGCGCGAAGAACCCGGCCCCGCTGCCGCGTTCGGTGACTCGGCGGGCGTGGAAGTCGTGCACCGCTTGCAGCCGGGCGGCGTGGGCGCGGTTCTGCAGGACCTGTGAGCAGACCACTGCGTCCAGCAGCCGTCGGTCCGCGGTCGGGTCCGCCGCCGGATCATGGGGTGGGTCCTGGGCCGTCTTGGGTGGCGGTTCTTCGAGCTCTCTCACGGCACCTCCTTTGTCGAACATCTGTTCGAACAAAGGTATCGAGCGGCGCCGACAATTCTGGCCAGGGAGTCACATCGGTGGATCGCTCTACGCGCCGGTGACCTCGCGCCGGTCGTCGGGCAGCCTCCGGGTCAGCCCGACGCGGTCGAGGTGCTCGAGCAGCGGAAGCACGACCCGGCGGCTGGTGCCGAGCCGCACGCGCGCCTCGCTCGTCGTGAACGGCTGGGGGAGCTCCGACAGCCACGCGGCCGCCAGCCGATCGGCGTCCGGCAGCAGCACGATGCCCGGGGCTGGGCGCAGGAGCAGTCCGGCCTTCGCAGCCGCAGCCGCGCCTTTGTTGTCCAGCCCCACCTCGCGCAGCCGGTCAGCCGTCGGAGCGGCGAACGGGTCTGCCGCCAGGTCCTCGCGTACGGCCTCGACCGCACGCTGCAGCCCCTCCGGGAGTACGACGGACCGCCCGCTCGTCACCCGCCCCGACTCGACCCGCAACGGGGGGCGGACGACCGCGCGCACGAGCTCGACGGAGGGCAGCCCGACACGCTCCGCCAGGACTGACAAGGGGACCCCTCGGTCCAAGGGGGCCGTCCGCTCCTGTTCCGCCACGACTGCCTGCACCTCCGCCGCCGCGGCGTCGGCCCGCTCGTCACTGACCAGCCAGCCGTCGGCCGCCACCACGGCTGCCGCCTCGAGGCTCCGATCGTCGACTGGGACGCCGATCCGGCGCAGCTGCTCCACGGCGACGATGCCGCGGCGAGCGACCTCGTCGGCCAGGTCAGGCCCGACGACTCCGGTCAGCGCCTTGGCGCGCAGGGTGGCCGCTCCCCGTCGACGCAGCGGAGGTGGAGCCGGGTCGAGCACGCTCACACCCCAGACCTGGCGGCTCCCGGGGTCACGCAGGAGAGCGCGGTCCCCGATGCGCAGCGGCAGAGGGTGGTCGAGGCGGAGCCGCACCAGGTCGTCGGAGAGCGGTCGGCAGTGCGTGGCAACAGACGTGGCGCCGATGTGGAGCAGCGGCCGTTCAGGCGGGGGCGTCCCCTGGCGTGACGTGACGCGGACGTCCAGCGCATCGGTGCGGTGCCATGCGCCGGGTGCGACCAGGACGCTGCCGCGGTCGAGGTCGACGACGTCCCCGGTCAGGTTGAGGGCGACCCGTGCCACCCCGGCCGCCGAGTCGACGGCACGGCCGAGGGACTGCACACCCCGCACCCGTAAAGTCGCCCGTCCGGACGAGAGGGTGTCTCCGACCCGCACGGTGCCGGCCGGCAGCGTGCCGGTCACCACGGTCCCTGCGCCCTTGATTGTGAACCGCCGGTCCACCCAGAGCCTGACGTCCTCCGCGGGATCGGGTGTGGGCAGCGCTGCGACCATCTCGACGAGACGCGCCCGAAGCCGCTGCAGCCCCTCACCGGTGTGGGCGCTGACCGGAACCACCGGTGCACCCCGCAGCGAGGTGCCGGCGAGCTCGGCGCGGGCCCGCGCCACCGCCGGGCCAGGGTCGGCCAGGTCGGACCGGGAGACGGCGACGACGCCGTAGGAGACGCCGAGCGCGTCGAGGGCCGCGAGGTGCTCCGCGGCCTGGGGCATCCACGGGTCGTCGGCCGCGACGACGAGGAGGACGGCCGGCACCGGCCCGATGCCCGCGAGCATCGTGGAGATGAACCGCTCATGCCCCGGGACGTCGACGAACGCCACGTCGCCGACGGAGCCGAGGGAGGTCCACACGTAGCCGAGCTCGATGGAGAGACCCCGGCGATGCTCCTCCTCGAGCCGGTCGGGGTCGCTGCCGGTGAGAGCGCGGACGAGCGTGGACTTCCCGTGGTCGACGTGGCCGGCGGTCGCGATGACGTGCACGGCTCAGCGCTCCAGGGAGCCGGCGGCTCGACGTACCGCCTCGGCGAGGACCGCATCCTGAGCGGGCGGCACCATGATCAGGTCCAGCATCAGTCGGCCACGAGCGACGTACCCGACGACGGGCGGGTCCCCGAGACGCAGCGGTGCGGCCAGCTCGGGCGGAAGGGAGACCGCTGCGCTGGGGATCTCGACCCCTGGTGCTCCACCTCCGCCGACGGCCGCAGAGGACATGACGGCTTCGGCCGCCACGTCGGAGGCCAGCTCCCCGGCGAGCTTCTCGGCTCGCACCAGCAGGTCCTCGGCCGCCGAGGCGAGGGCCTGGGCGACCGGCGGTGTCGGCCCGGTCAGCGTCGCCTCCAGCGCTGCCAGGGTCAGCTTGTCGACCCGCAGTGCACGCGCGAACGGGTGCCGGCGAAGGCTCTCCACCAGTTCGGCGCGCCCCAGGAGCAGGCCGCACTGGGGGCCGCCGAGCAGCTTGTCCCCGGAGGCCGTGACGAGGTCAGCCCCCGCACGCAGGGCGGCCGAGGCGCTGGGCTCGTCGGGAAGTCTCGGATGCGAGGCGAGAAGCCCGGACCCGATGTCGGCCACGACGGGAACCGGCAGGGTGGCGAGCGCGGCGACGGGGACGGTCGACGTGAACCCCTCGACCACGAAGTTCGAGGGGTGCACCTTGAGGACGAAAGCGGTGTTCTCGTCCACTGCCGCCTCGTAGTCGGAGAGGCGCACCCGGTTCGTCGTGCCCACCTCCCGCAGGGTCGCGCCGACCGACTCGACGAGCTCCGGGATGCGGAACCCGTCGCCGATCTCGACCATCTCGCCGCGGGCGACGACGACGTTGCGCCCCATGGCGAGGGCACAGGTGACCAGCGCGAGCGCGGCAGCGCCGTTGTTCACCACGTGCACGGCACCGGCGTCGGGAACGGCCGCGGAGAGCGCCGCCATCGCCGACCGGCCCCGTCGCCCGCGACGCCCCGACGTCAGGTCGAGCTCCACGTCGGTGGCTCCCGCCGCCACGGAGATGGCCTCGACCGCCGCGGCGGACAGCGGAGCCCGGCCGAGGTTGGTGTGGACGATGACGCCGGTGGCGTTGAGCACGTTGCGCATGGCCGTCGCTGTGGGCGGGACGAGGCGGACGGCTTCGTCGGCGACGTCTGCGGGGGAGATGTCGCCGAGACGGCATCGGTCCAGCGCTCGCCGCACCGCCTGCTTCACCAGGGGCTCGCCCACCCGCTGAGCCGCCTCCCGCAGCCGCGGGTCGGCGAGCACGCGGTCTGTCCTCGGCGTCGAGCGACGCTGGTCGGTCACGGCATGCCCTTCCCTGAGTCCGGCGTCTCCACGGCGTGTGCCGATCATCCTATGCAGGCGTGGTCAGGCCGTGAGGGCAGCCAGGACCCGGCGGATCTCCGGCGTGGCCGCGTAGGCCCCGGCTTCCAGGAAGGCGGCCTGGACGATCTCGTCGACACGCTCCCCGGCCATGAAGTCGTTGCCCATGACCTCCTGCTCGATCGCACCGGGCCGGAACACGACGACCGGGGTCCCGTCGTCGCGGAGCGCCTTGACCTCCCGCCGTGCGAGGCGGGCGGCATGCCAGCGAGAGGTGCCGTACGGGTCCTTCGGCAGCCCGCTCGGACCCGACATCGGCGAGATGACGACGACCAGGTCGAGCTCCCGGCTGCGCAGCGTGGCTGCGTTGGTCGGGGAGTGCGCCCCACCGTCGACGTACGTGTGGTCGCCGATGTGGACAGGGGCGAAGTAGCCGGGCACGGCGCAAGACGCCGCCACCGCGAGGTGCAGCGGTACCTCGGGCGTTCCCCGCCGGCCGAAGACGACCCGCCGGCCGTCACGACGGCGGACCGCGCAGATCCACAGGTCTCGCTCGGGCCACTCGCGCCCCTCGATCTCGCGCAGAGCGGTCAGCTGCTCGGTGATGTCGTGACTGCCCGGCGCGAGAAGGGCGAGGGCCGCGGTGACGGGCCGGATGTGCCAGGGCCGGACGACGACGTGCTGCAGCATGTGTCGGCCGGGCAACGACGGGACATGGCGCAGGAGGTCGCTGACCCGGAACGGCGCGAACTCCGGTGTCTCTGTGCCGAAGAGCTCCTCGAGCAGCCGCCCTTCCGAGGACAGGGGCGCTCGCACGGTCCAGGCGGCGAGCTCGCTGGCCGGGACACCGCTGCGCAGCAGGGTGCCCGTGATGGAGCCGGCGGAGGTGCCGACCACCACCTCGACCGTGCGCGGGTCCCAGTCGAGGTCGTGCTCGAGGGCAGCGAGCACTCCGGCGTGGTACGCCTGGCCCACCACGCCCCCTGCTCCAAGCACCAGTCCGACTCGGGCCACCCGACCACCCTAGGACGGGAACGCCGCGGGTGATTCCTTTGCCGCTGCGGCCGCCTTATGGTGGGCGGACGAGGGGGTCCTCATGCACGAGCTGTCCATCGCCGAGAGCGTGGTCGAAGCCGTGCTCGAGCGGACCGGCGAGCGTCCGGTCACCACGGTCCGCCTGAGGGTCGGCCGGCTCTCGGGTGTGGTCCCGGACGCGCTCCGCTTCTGCTTCGACCTCGCGACCGCCGGCACTGCCCTCGATGGCGCCGGCCTCGAGATCGAGGAGCTCGACGGCGCGGCGCACTGCCGTGACTGCGGCCGTGACTTCTCCCTCACCGACCTCATCCTGCTGTGCCCCTGTGGGAGTGCGGACGTCGAGGTGCGTGCGGGCCGGGAGCTCCTCGTCACGTCTGTCGAGGTGGCGTAGCCATGTGTACGACGTGCGGCTGCGGCGCTGACGAGGTCCGGGTGACCCAGGTCGGTCCGCCGGACGCGGCTGCCCCGCCTGCAAAGCACACGCACTCCGCCGGGCACGAGCACGCGCACCCCGCCGAGCATGCGCACCCGCACACGCACCCCGGTCAGCACGACCACACGCACACGATCGAGCTCGAGCAGCGGGTCCTCGCGAAGAACGACCAGTTGGCCGAACGCAACCGCCGGTGGTTCACCGCCCACGGGATCACAGCGGTGAACCTGATGAGCTCTCCCGGCGCGGGCAAGACCTCGCTGCTCGAACGCACGATCAAGGAGCACGACCGAGCAGTCACCGTGATCGAGGGCGACCAGGAGACGGTCTTCGACGCCGAGCGGATCCGAGCAGCCGGGGCCCGAGCGGTCCAGGTCAACACCGGCGCGGGCTGCCATCTCGACGCGACCATGGTGCAGCGCGCGCTGGCGGAGCTTGCGCCGGACGACGGTGGGGTCGTCTTCATCGAGAACGTCGGAAACCTGGTCTGCCCCGCCCTGTTCGACCTCGGAGAGGACAAGAAGGTCGTCATCATCTCGGTGACCGAGGGCGACGACAAGCCGCTGAAGTACCCCCACATGTTCGCCGCGGCGGACCTGGTACTGGTGAACAAGACCGATCTGCTGCCGTACGTCGACTTCGACATGGAGCGGTGCGAGCGGGACGCCCGCAGAGTGAACCCGGGCCTGGCCTGGATCCCGTTGTCGGTGCGAACCGGCGAGAACCTCGCCGCCTGGCATGGATGGCTCGGCGGCCTCCGGCGGGCGACGGTGTGACGCTTGACACATCCCTCGCCTCAGGTCGTAAATGAATAGACCGTTGCGCAAGCGAGCCGTGACAGGAGCGGCCCCTGCAGCGGAGGGGGCTCAGGTCACCCCGCCCCCGGGATAGGTGGCGGCGATGCCCAGCGCGGAAGCAGTCAAGGCCGAAGAGACGCTCATCCACGTCCTGTGGATCAACGCGGGGCTCAGCTGTGACGGCGACTCGGTCGCCCTTACCGCCGCCACTCAGCCCAGCATCGAGGAGATCGCCCTGGGCGCCCTGCCCGGCCTCCCGAAGATCGCGGTGCACTGGCCGCTGATCGACTTCGAGTGCGGGCCCAACGGCGGCGCCGACGACTTCCTCGAGTGGTTCTTCAAGGCCGACCGCGGCGAGCTCGAGCCGTTCGTGCTCGTGGTCGAGGGGTCGATCCCGAACGAGAAGATCAAGGACGAGGGCTACTGGTGCGGGTTCGGCAACAACCCCGACACCGGCCAGCCCATGACCACGAGTGAGTGGCTCGACCGGCTCGCCCCCAAGGCCACCGCCATCGTGGCGGCAGGCACCTGCGCGACGTACGGCGGCATCCACGCCATGGCAGGCAACCCGACCGGCGCCATGGGGGTTCCCGACTACCTCGGCTGGGACTGGAAGTCCAAGGCGGGCATCCCGATCGTGTGCGTCCCGGGCTGCCCGATCCAGCCCGACAACCTGTCCGAGACGCTGACCTACCTGCTCTACATGGCCACCGAGCAGGCGCCGATGATCCCCCTCGACGACGCCCTGCGTCCCACGTGGCTGTTCGGGACGACCGTGCACGAGGGCTGCGACCGGGCGGGCTACTACGAGCAGGCCGACTTCGCCACGGAGTACGGCTCGCCGAAGTGCATCGTCAAGCTCGGCTGTTGGGGACCTGTCGTGAAGTGCAACGTCCCGAAGCGCGGCTGGATGAACGGTATGGGTGGCTGCCCGAACGTGGGCGGGATCTGTATCGGCTGCACGATGCCTGGCTTCCCTGACAAGTTCATGCCCTTCATGGACGAACCACCCGGCGGAAAGATGTCCACGACCGCTGTCGGCTTGTACGGCACGGCCATCAAACGGTTGCGAGGCGTGACCACCCAGACCCTCGACAAGGAGCCGAAGTGGCGCACGAGGGGGACGAAACTCCTGACCGGGGCGAACCGCACCTGGTCGTGAGCCACAGAGAGGCGGCGCAATGACGTCGACCATTCCCAAACCCACCAGGGTCTCCGAGGACGAGCGTGGCCTCACCGAGATGGCCTGGGACCCGATCACGCGGATCGTCGGCAGCCTCGGGATCTACACGAAGATCGACTTCGGCAGCATGACGGTCGCCGAGTGCCACAGCACCAGCTCGATCTTCCGTGGCTACTCGATCTTCATGAAGGGCAAGGACCCCCGGGACGCCCACTTCATCACCAGCCGCATCTGCGGGATCTGCGGGGACAACCACGCCACCTGCTCGTGCTACTGCCAGAACATGGCGTACGGCGTGAAGCCGCCCCACTTGGGTGAGTGGATCGTGAACCTCGGCGAGGCCGCGGAGTACATGTTCGACCACAACATCTTCCAGGAGAACCTGGTCGGGGTGGACTTCTGCGAACGGATGGTCGCCGAGACCAACCCCGGCGTGCTCGAGCAGGCGAACCGCACCGAGGCGCCGCACGCAGAGGCCCACGGCTACAAGACGATCGGCGACATCATGCGGTCCCTGAACCCGTTCAGCGGGGAGTTCTACCGCGAGGCGCTCCAGGTCAGCCGCTACACGCGCGAGATGTTCTGCCTGATGGAGGGCCGGCACGTGCACCCCTCGACGCTCTACCCGGGCGGCGTCGGCACGGTCGCGACCATCCAGCTGATGACCGACTACATGAGCCGGCTGATGCGCTACGTCGAGTTCATGAAGAAGGTCGTGCCGATGCACGACGACCTCTTCGACTTCTTCTACGAGGCCATCCCCGGCTACGAGGAGGTCGGCAACCGCCGCATCCTCCTGGGTTGTTGGGGCTCGTTCCAGGACCCGGAGTACTGCAACTTCGAGTACCGGGACATGACCGACTGGGGCCGCAAGATGTTCGTCACCCCGGGCGTGGTCGTCGACAACAAGCTCGTGACCACGGACCTCGTGGACATCAACCTGGGTATCCGAATCCTCCTCGGCTCGTCGTACTACGACGACTGGGAGGACCAGGAGATGTTCGTGACCCACGACCCGCTCGGCAACCCCGTGGACCGGCGGCACCCGTGGAACCAGCACACGAACCCGCATCCGCAGAAGCGGGATCTCGACGACAAGTACTCCTGGGTGATGTCACCGAGGTGGTACGACGGGAAGGACCACCTCGCCCTCGACACCGGAGGCGGACCTCTGGCGCGCCTCTGGTCCACCGCGCTCGCCGGCCTCGTCGACGTCGGCTACGTGAAGGCCACGGGCGACAGCGTGCAGATCAACCTGCCGAAGACCGCGCTGAAGGGTCCGGTCGAGCTGGAGTGGAAGGTCCCGCGCTGGAGCAACACCATCGAGCGGAACCGTGCCCGCACCTACTTCCAGGCCTACGCGGCGGCCTGTGCCCTGCACTTCGCGGAGAAGGCGCTCGCCGAGATCCGGGCCGGGCACACCAAGACGTGGGAGAAGTTCGACGTCCCCGAGGAAGGGATCGGCTGCGGCTTCACCGAGGCGGTCCGGGGCGTGCTCTCGCACCACATGGTGATCCGCGACGGGAAGATCGCCAACTATCACCCCTACCCGCCGACACCGTGGAACGCGAACCCACGAGACTCCTTCGGCACACCCGGACCTTACGAGGACGCCGTGCAAGGGCAGCCCATCTTCGAGGAGAACGACAGGGCACACTTCAAGGGCATCGACATCATGCGGACCGTCCGCAGCTTCGACCCCTGCCTGCCCTGTGGGGTCCACATGTACCTCGGCGAGGGTAGGTCGGTCGAGCTCCTGCACTCGCCGACCCAGTCCGCCGGAAGCGAGTAGCCGGCCGAGATGGTCGACGTCGCTGCCTCAGGGACAGGGCCGGAGATCGGGCCCTCGGACCTGCGTGCGGTCGGTGACCGCATAGACGCGCTTCTCGACGCCGCCGCATCTGGCGGTGCCGTCGCTCGGGAGCGCTCGGAGGAGCTGGTGCGCCTGGTCGCCGACCTCTACGGATCCGGCATCGAGCGCATCCTCGACATCCTCCACGAGTCGGGCCGTCTCGACGGCGAGGTCCTCGCCAGGCTGGCGGACGACGACCTGGTGGCCAGCCTCCTGATCGTCCACGGCCTGCACCCGTACGGCGTCGAGGAACGCGTCGAACAAGCGCTCGAGAAGGTCCGCCCCTACCTCGGCTCCCACGGCGGAGACGTCGAGCTGCTCGAGGTCACCGGCCAGGGGACCGTTCGCCTCCGTCTCCTGGGGAGCTGCGATGGATGCCCGTCCTCGTCGGTCACGCTCAAGCTCGCGGTCGAAGGGGCGATCGAGGCAGCCGCCCCGGAGATCAGCACCATCGAGGTGGAGACTCACGCAGCCGAGCCGACCTCACCGCTGATCCCGGCGGACTCGCTGATGTCGCACGTCCACGACTCCGTCGGGGTCGGCTCCTGGCAGAGCGTCCCCGAGCTGGCGGGCCTCGCGCCCGGCGGGGTCACCGAGGTGCTGGTCGAGCAGATCGCCCTGGTCGGCTGCCGGGTCGCGGACGACCTGTACGCGTTCCGCAGCGAGTGCGCCCGGTGCGGGGCGAGCCTCTCGGGGGCGACGATGGCGAGACGGCTCGGGGGTGACAGGTTCGACGCGCTGCTCGTGTGCGCCGGCTGTCAGACGCACTACGACGTACGACGGGCGGGAGCCTGTGCCGACGTGCCGGAGCTGCATCTCGACCCGCTGCCACTGCTCGTCGACGGAGGCGTCGTGTCGGTCGCCGTCCCCAAACCGGTGGCGTCATGACGAGCGGACCGCTGTCCTCGCTGCGGCGGATCACCGCGACGCGGCCCCCGCCGATGACCGGCGAGCGCTGCGACATGTGCGCCGAGCCGATCGCGGAGGACCACCCGCACGTGGTGGACCTCGAGAGCCGCGCGCTGATGTGCACCTGCCGCGGCTGCTACCTGCTCTTCACGGACCAGCAGGCACAGCTGCGCTACCGGGCGGTGCCCGACCGCTACCTCTCGTTCCCGGGGTTCACCATCGAGGCACGGCATTGGGACGAGCTGCAGATCCCGGTAGGGCTGGCCTTCCTGTTCCGCAACTCGGTCCAGGGCCGGAGCATCGCCTTCTACCCGAGCCCGGCGGGTGCGACAGAGTCCGAGCTCCCGCTCGAGGCGTGGGACCGGATCGTCGATGCGAACCCGGAGCTCGCGTTGCTGCTTCCCGACGTCGAGGCACTGCTGGTCCGCCACGTCGACGGCAGCGCGAAGTGCAACCTCGTGCCGATCGACGCCTGCTACGAGCTGGTCGGCCGGCTGCGCCTGCTGTGGAGGGGGTTCGACGGAGGCCGCGAGATGCGCGACGCGATGGACGAGTTCTTCGCGAAGGTCGACTCCCGCAGCCATCCCGTGGCGGAGCGCTCATGAGCAGCTACACGTTCACGGTCCTCGACGTGTTCGCCGAGCCGTACGCCGCCGCCCCTCAGCTCACCGCGCGGCTCCGGGTCGAGGAGTTGACCGGACAGACCATCCATGCGATCGCGCTGCGCTGCCAGGTGCGGATCGAGCCGCAGCGGCGCGGCTACGGTGACGAGGAGGAGACCGGGCTCCGCTCGATCTTCGGTGACCGGTCTCGGTGGGCCGACACCCTCAAGCCGTTCCTGTGGATGCAGTGCAGCACCACCGTCCAGGGGTTCACCGGTCTCACCGAGGTCGACCTGGCTCTGCCATGCACCTACGACTTCGACGTGACGGCCTCGAGGTACCTCCACTCGCTGGGCGAGGGCACCGTCCCCCTGACACTGCTCTTCTCGGGGACCGTGTTCACGAGAGGTGTCAACGGGTTCGGCGTGGAGCAGGTGCCGTGGGACTGCGAGTCCCGCTACCTGCTTCCGGTGGCTGTGTGGCGGCAGATGATGGACCTGTACTACCCCGGCACGGGATGGATCCGCCTTGACCGCGACGTGCTTCAGCAGCTCGCCGACTACCGCACCCGCCACGGCCTCACCACGTGGGACGAGACCGTGACCATGCTGCTCTCGGGGCTGTCCGAAGCGTCGGGAGGTGGGCGATGAGCAGCCTCGACCGGGTGCGGGCCGTCGCCGATGCGGTCCTCTACGAGGGTTACCTGCTCTACCCCTACCGCGCCACCTCCCGGAAGAACCAGGTGCGCTGGCAGTTCGGGGTGCTCGGTCCACCAGGTGCCGCTGAAGCGGGGGTCGGCGAGGAGGCCGGCATGTCCGTCCAGTGTCTCCTCACCGGTGTGTCAGGAGGGGCCGGCGAGCCGTCGCTCACCGTGCACCTACGTTTCCTCCAGCTGCAGACCCGCACCGTCGAGAGGTACGACGGCCAGGGCGGGTTCGCGTCCGTCGACGAGCTCGCCGTGGGCGGCGAACGGTGGCTGTCATGGGACGAGGCGGTCGAGCAGGAGGTCGTGAACCACTGCTCCGCAGACGAGCTGTCCCGTGGCGCGGCGCGCGAGGTGATCATCGACGGCCACGAGGACCTCGAGGAGCTCACTGCCGGCCCCCCGCGTGGCGAGCTGGTCGGCCGCATCGTACGGCGCCGGTGGCCGTTGCACGCCCGTGTCGCCGCGACCGCCACGGAGCACGACGGCTTCAGAAGGGTCGAGATACGGGTCGACAACGTCTCGCCCGAGCCCGGCGCTGGCCCGGACTCCAAGGCCGTGGCGATCCGCACCTCGTTCATCGGCACACACCTGATCCTGGAGGCCCATGCCGCCCGGTTCGTGTCGGTGATCGACCCACCCGGCGCGGCAGCCCCAGCGGTTCGGCACTGCGTACAGCACCGCTGCTGGCCGGTCCTGGCCGGCGAGCGGGCGGAGACCGACGCGGACGCAGGCACCAGCACCGTCGTACTCGCCTCGCCGATCATCCTCTACGACTTCCCCGAGGTGGCAGAGCAGAGCGCGGGCGCGCTCTTCGACTCCACCGAGATCGATGAGATCCTCACCCTTCGGGTCATGACGATGACCGACGAGGAGAAGGCCGAGGCACGCGCCACGGACTCGAGGGCGCGGGAGATCATCGACCGCTGCGACCAGTTGTCACCGTCCGCGTTGCAGCAGCTCCACGGCATCCTGCGCAACCCGCATGCGACGCCGCCGGAGGTCCCGTGGTGGGACCCGGCCGCGGACGAGGCGGTCCGGCCCGAGCTCGACAAGGTCTTCATCGACGGCGTTCCGGTCTGCAAGGGCAGTCTCGTCCGTGTGCATCCTTCCCGCAGGGCCGACGCGCAGGACCTGTTCTTCGCCGACCAGCTGGCCCGCGTCACCGCCGTCCTGTCCGACGTCGACGGTCGCGTACACGTCGCGCTCGTGCTCGCCGACGACCCGGCGGCAGACCTGCACGACTGGTACGGCCGCTACTGGTACTTCGCCCCGGACGAGCTCGAGCCGCTGGCCCGAGGGGGCGCCGAGGAATTACCAAACGATGAGCGAGAGGAGAGCCGATCGTGAGAGCAGTCGGAGTGGTGACCACTGTCGTGGTCGTCGCCGCTGTCGCAGCCGGCGTGGTGGTGGGGATCCGTTCGATCCCTGACATCAAGCGATACATCAAGATCCGCCAGATGTGAGAGTGACGTGACCCAGCGAGTCCTGGTGGCCGGAGTCGGCAACCTCTTCCTCAGCGACGACGGGTTCGGGCCCGAGGTCGTACGACGCCTGCTGGGCGAAGGACGTCTCCCGGAGCAGGTCCGGGCGGTCGACTACGGGATCCGCGGCATGCACCTGGCCTACGACCTGCTCGAGGGGTACGACGCCCTGGTGCTCGTCGATGCCATCCCCGGCGACGACGAAGCCGGCCGTCTGACGGTGCTCGAGGTCGGCCTCGACGAGCTCGGCAGCGGTGAGCTCGACGCCCACGGGATGGACCCGGTGGCCGTTCTCGCGAACCTGGAGAGACTCGGCGGGTCACTGCCCCGCACCTACGTCGTCGGCTGCACCCCACAGGCCGTGGCCGAGGGGATCGGGCTCTCGGAACCGGTCGAGGCCGCCGTTCCCGTGGCCATGGATCTGGTTCGTCGGCTGGTCACGGACGTGTCGGGCGCGCTCGCCGGCACCTCGACCCGCGTGGAGGGCTGACGGCGATGTGTCTGGGGATCCCGGGGAAGGTGGTGGAGCTCGTCGAGGGGTACGACGGCCAGCTCGCCCTCGTCGACGTACACGGAGCGCAACGGCGCATCAACATCGGCATGCTGGAGGACGAGCCGGTCTCGCCCGGAGACTGGGTTCTGATCCACATGGGCTTCGCATTGGAGCGCATCGACGAGAATGGCGCACGAGAGGCCCTGACCGGCCTGGAGCTCGTCGGCAGGCCGCAGGAAGACGACCAGGGAGAGATGACGGGGGACCCGTATGGATGAGGCGAGGCGTCGTGACGTAGCCGGTCCCGTGTTGTTCGCCCGTTACGCGTTCCCACCGAACTCGCACGGCTACTGCGGACCTGCCGACCACGAGGCGCTCTTCGAGTACGGCGTTGCCGGCGCCGACGACGGTGGTCTGAGGGCCATGGCGCAGCAGTTCGCCGGCGCCTGGCCCTACCTCGAGCTCATCGCGCACGCGACGGGGCTGCCGGACCCGCTGGACCGGCGGGTGGTCGAGGCCTACTGGGTCGGCAGCCCGCGCCTGGATCGGGTCGGGACCAAGGCCGTCGGCAACTCGATGGAGGACCGCTTCCGCTTCCTCACCGGACCGCGGTTCCACACACTGACCGAGAGCGTGCTCGCGGGCGGGGTGCCCCACCACAGCTTCGCGGTCTTCTGCATCTACCCGTGGACCGGGCTTCTCAGCGACGGCCGCAAGGCGAAGCACGCGCTGACCGTGCTCGACCGCTGCCGGATCAGATGGGGCAAGGTGCTGGCGACGCGCGGCGACCAGGTGGTCGTCGAGTACTCACCCCTGACGTTCGACGGTCGCGCCCTCGGGCTCGGGCCGCTGGAGACCGAGACCGCGGTCCGGTCCGTCGACGGGACCGCGATGGTGACCGACATACGTCAGGGTGACTGGGTCTCCCTGCACTGGGAGTGGGTCTGCGACCGGCTGAGCGAGAGCCAGGTGCGCTACCTGCGCGACTACACGCTGAGGCACCTGCGCATCGTCAACGAGGGCAACCTTCACTCCGGCCCGGCGAAGCTGCTCGAGATCTGATCCTCGGTCTCCGCCTGGTCCTCACCGCCCCCGACGGGCCAGCTCCGGCGCAGGCCCCACGACACCCGCTGCCCGGCCCGGTGCGCGGGCGGACCCGGCTCGCGCAGCAGCAGCGTCCCGAACCGGCTCTCGACCAGGTGGTCGGAGTGGGGGCCCCGGAACCACACCTTCAGCAGCCGCCCCTCGAGCGGACCGCCGAGGTAGGCCCAGTCGGGGCGTACGAGCACGTGGCCCGGGCCAGCGGGCGACGAGATCACCGACGCGGGCCCGGTCAGCCGGGCCACCCAGGCGTCCGCCGGCTCGTCGTACACCTGCTGCGGTGTGCCGACCTGGACCACCCGGCCGTCGTGCAGCAGGGCGACCCGGTCGGCGAGGCCGAGCGCCTCCTCCGCGTCGTGGGTGGAGTAGAGCGCTGCGGCGCCGCTGGCCCGGAGCCGGGAGACCATCTCCTCCAGGAAGACGACCCGGAGGTGGGAGTCCAGGTGGGCGGTCGGCTCGTCGAACAGGTAGAGGGAGGCACGACGAGCCAGCGCCCGAGCCAGGCCGACTCGCTGCTGCTCACCTCCGGAGAGCTCGCTCGGCCGTCGGTGCGCCAGGTGGGCGATGTTCAACCGGTCGAGGATCTCCATCGCCTCGGCCTGCGCGCTCGACCGGCTCAGGCCCCGACGGCGCACCGGGTAGGCGACTGTGTCGAGGGCGGACATGTGCGGCCACAGGGCGTAGTTCTGGAACACCACGGCGACGTCCCGCCGGTTCGGGACCTCCAGGTACGACGGGGAGGCGACGAGCTCGCCGTTGATGTAGATCTCGCCTGTCGCGGGGGCGTGGAAGCCGGCGACGACGTGCAGGGCTGTCGACTTGCCCGCGCCAGAGGGCCCCAGCAGGGCGAGCACCTCGCCTTGTGACACGGTGAGGTCCACCGAGCGAAGCGCGGCGCGCCCGTCGTACTCCACGGACAGGTTGCGCATGACCAGAGCCGGGTCAGGCGACATGCGGCACCACCTCGGGGGAAGGGTCCGTCTCGGGAACCCGCACCACACGGAGCAGCACCCAGAACAGCGCCGCGGGCACGGCCAGCAGCAGCGTGAGCAGCACGGACAGGGCAGCCGTGGGGCCGATACCACCGAGCTCCTGGCTGTTGAGCACCACCACCGCCAGGGTCTCGCTGCCCGGACCGTAGAGCAGGCTGGACATCGTCACCTCGTGCAGCGCGGTCAGGAAGCAGATGAACCAGGCGGCCATCAGTGCCGGGAGCAGCGGCCTGAGCGCTACGGTCCGGACCGCGGTCAGTGCCGACGCGCCACTCGCCCGAGCCGCCTGCACCTCATCGGGGGGCAGCCGGTCGAGCGCCCCGGAGACGGGACGATGGGCGAAGGCCCACAGCTTCGCGAGGTACGCGAGCAGGATGATCGCCAGCGTGTTGGCCAGCCAGCGTCCGTAGCTGATCAGCAGCGCAACCGCGAGGGTGGATCCCGGCAGCACCAGGGTGAGCGTGACCATCGACGACAGCGGGCGACCCGACCGGCGGCGCTCGAGCACGGCCACACAGGCACCCAGCAGGGTGAGCAGACTCGCAGCCGTGACGGCGAGCCAGAGGCTCCGGGTGAGTGCCTCGAAGGTCCTGGCGGTCATCACCTCGCGGAAGTTGTCAGTCGTCCAGTTCGAGGGAGCAGGTGGGAGACCGACCGCTCTGGTGACGGCTGCGGCGACGAGCGCGAGCAACGGAAGGCCCACCGTCGCGAGGAGGTAGCAGCCGAGCCCTGCGGCGATCCAGCGTCCGGGCGCTCGGCCTGCGGACGCGGTCACGGAACCTTCGGCGACGGCCTGGCGCCGCACCCGGAGCCTCGGCCCGAGGAGGGCGTCTGCAGGCACGACCACCGAGCCGGCCAGCACCACCAGCAGCAGCGCGAGGGTCACCGCCTCGACGAACGAGGCCGAGTCGCCCCCGAGCGAGAGGTTCGCGTAGATCCGCGTGGTGACCGTCGTGAAGCCGGCGGGCGCTCCCATCACCTGCGGGATCGCGAACGTCCCGAGGGTCAGGACGAAGACGAGCACGCCGGCGGCGGCGAGCGCCGGTCGCAGGAGCGGCACCGTCACGGTGCGGAGCGCCGTCCACGCACCGGCGCCGGAGACGCGTGCCGCGCGCTCGAGGTCGGGCTCGGCTCGGCTGGCCAGCCCGACTGCCGTGACGAGGTAGGCCAGCGGCACCGCGTTCACGGCGACCACGACCGCCACACCCACGGGTCCGCGCACGCCGTCCCAGCCCAGACCCGTCATCGAGTCGGTGAAGCCGGCTGGCCCGTAGGCCTGGGTCCAGCTGTAGGCGAGGACGAAGTCGGGAACCAGGATCGGGAGCAGGACCGCGACCCGGAAGAAGCCCCGACCGGGGACGTCGGCCCGCCTCAGTGCGAGAGCCAGCAGGGCCCCCGACGGAACCGCCACCACCGTGACGACGGCGGCCAGGAGAAGCGTGTTGCGCACTGCCGTGACGAGGCCCGCGGAGCCGAGGATCCACGAGAGGTCTCCGTCGGTCTCCGCCCAGACGGTCTGGGCCAGCCGCGCGATCGGAAAGGCCACGAGTACGACGACCAGCGAGATGACAATGGTGAACACGCCGCGCTGAACGACCACTGTGGAGGGGGCGCGGCGCATCCGCTCACCCGCCGAAGATGCTCTGGTACTCGCTCAGCAGTCGGTCCTTCTGCTGACCGATCGACTTCCAGTCCGGCAGGACCACCGGGGCTCCCTCGGGGACTGTCGGACCGTCGATGCCCTCCATCGTGGGGTACGCCCCGGACTCGGCAACCGTCGTCTGCCCTTCCTTGCTGACGACGTAGCCCACGAAGTTCTTGGCCGCCTTCTCGTCGGCGCTGTTCTTGACCAGTGCCACCGGCCCGTAGATCGCGATCGCACCGGGTTCGGGCCAGGCCACCTGGACGGGTGAGCCGTCCTGCTGGGCCTTGTAGGCCGAGGTTGCGATCGTGATGCCTGCGTCATACACGCCCTGCGCCACCCCGACGGTCACGTCGTCGGGGCTGCTGACCTGGACGGCGCCGTTGTGCTTCAGCTCGTCATAGAACTGCACGCCGTAGTCCGGGGAGTCTGCGAAGTAGCCCAGGGCTCCGAGCGCCGATGCCGCGAAGGAGGGGTCGGGGACCGCGACCTTCTCGCCGGGGTCGGTCAGGTCGTCCCAGCTCTTCGGCGCCTTCGACCCGTCGTGGGACACGGCCACCATGTACAGGATGTGTGCACCGACGTAGTCGTCGGTGCGGTAGTCAGCGGGTATGCCCGATGCATCGTCGGGCACCCATCCTCCGACGAGGCCCTGGTCGACGTACGCCTGCATCGTCAGCGGGTCACAGGCCCAGATGACGTCGGCGCGGAGACCGCCGGACCGCTTGTCGGCTGCCACTCGGGCGTTCAGCTCACCCGTGGGCGCGCGGAAGAGGTCGACCTCGGTGCCAGGGTTCTTGTCGCGGAAGTCCGAGATGATCGGCTGGATGGTCTCGTCGCTGACGCAGGTGTAGACGGTGATCGTGTCCGACGCCGCGCCCTCGGACTGTCCGCCGTCCCCCCCACAAGCGGCGAGCGGGAGGGCGCCAATGGCCGCGAGACCGATCCATGCAAGGGCAGGATGCTTCGGACGGATGCGGTGCGACGAGGCCCCCGAGAGGCTCGATAATTGAGCGCTCATCCTCGCAATATACGCGGGGGGCGCGGACTGGGCGGTCAAGCGCCCCGAGGCGCTCGGGCCCGGCCTGTATCGCGTCTGGCCCGGTCTCAGTCGGTCTTCTCACCCTCCTGGGATGACGCCGGACCGTACCTGGTGCCTCTACCGTGATGCAGGAGGAGGCGCATGCGATGGCAACGCATGTTGGTCCCGCCGAAGCCGGCAAGCCGACGCCGGGCGCCGGAGACGCGCCACCGCCCGAGGACGACCGCGCGAGTCGGCGGTCCCGGCTGGGTCGGCATCTGTCCGTGACGTTGCCCGGCTGCTGGGGCGCGCTGGTCTTCGCGTGTCTGTCGTTCACCCCGTCGCTGCTGCCGCGCGACGGCCTGCTGCAGGGCGTGGTGTGCGGCATCAACGCGGCGATCGGGTATGGGCTCGGTGTGCTGGCCGCGTCGATCTGGCGGGCGTTCGCCGACCGAGACTCGCGCAGTCCTCGCCCGGGTGCGTGGCGAGTCTTCTACGTCACGGCCGCCGTCCTGCTCGTCGCGTTCTTCGTGCTGGGGCAGTACTGGCAGAGCCTGGTTCGGCAGGTAATGGGCGTCACCGACTACAGCGTCCCTCGGGTGATCGGCTCGCCGTTGGTTGCGGTGGCCGTCTTCTGGCTGCTCCTGTGGACCGGCCGGGGCCTGCGCTGGCTGTACCGCCGTACCGCACGGCTGCTCGACCGGTGGATGGGGCACCGTGCGGCGACCACGCTCGGCTGGCTGCTCGTCGTCGGTCTGACCTATCTGCTGGTCAGCGGCGTGCTGCTCGAGGGTGCCGTCAACGCCGCGAACCAGGCGTTCTCCGTCCGGAACACGAGCACCGACGAGGGCGTGCATCGGCCCACGAGCGGCCTGCGCTCCGGTGGGCCGGGGTCGCTCATCGCCTGGGACACCCTCGGGCGGCAGGGCCGGAACTTCACCGGCCTCGGCCCCACGGCGGCCGAGATCGAGCAGCTCACCCACAGCTCGGCGAAGGAGCCGATCCGGGCCTACGCCGGTCTCGACTCAGCCGGTGACGCCGAGTCACGGGCGACACTCGCCGTCAGGGACCTCGATCGCGCCGGCGGCTTCGAGCGCAAGAACCTCCTCGTCGTCACCACCACCGGCAGCGGGTGGGTCGACCCGGCGTTGACCGACTCGTTCGAGTACCTCACCGACGGGAACTCCGCGATCGTGTCGATGCAGTACTCCTACCTCCCCTCGTGGATCTCCTACCTGGTCGACCAGACGAAGGCACGGGAGGCGGGCCGCGCGTTGTTCGACGTGGTCTACGACCGATGGGCCAAACTGCCGGCGGGCAGCCGTCCACGCCTGGTCGTCGCCGGCGAGAGCCTTGGGTCGTTCGGCGGTGAGACCGCGTTCAGCGGAGAGTACGACCTGCGCAACCGGACGGCTGCCGCCCTCTTCGCGGGGCCGCCGAACTTCAACACGCTGTTCCGGGAGTTCAGCGACCGTCGCGACCCGGGCAGCCCGGAGGTGCAGCCGGTCTACAAGGACGGGCGGACGGTGCGGTTCACGAGCAACCCCGCGGTCGCCATCCCACCACAGGGCCGGCCGTGGAACGGGAGCCGCGTGCTGTACCTGATGCACCCGTCCGATCCGATCGTGTGGTGGAGTCCGCGCCTGATCCTCCGCGAACCGGACTGGCTCGCCGAGGCGCCCGGCAACGACGTGCTCAAGCGAACGCTCTGGATGCCGTTCGTGACCTTCTGGCAGGTCTCGGCGGATCTGCCGTTCGCCACCGGGGCGCCCGGCGGCCACGGCCACAAGTACACGACCGAGTACGTCGACGGGTGGCACGCCGTCCTGCCGCCCACGGGATTCAGCCAGCAGGAGCTCGCCAAGCTCAGGAAGATCATCAGCACCGTCGACTGAGCCAGGCGACCGGCCGCTGCGCCTCAGCCCTGGTCGAGCACAGAGGGCGGCAGGTCGATGTCCGGGACGAGCTCGACCAGCAGGTCCCGTACCCGGGCGTCGAGGTCGGCGATGATGCGCCGCACCGTCGTGTCGTCCTGGCCCCCGGGGTCGTCCACGGGCCAGTCGCGGTAGGTGACTCCTGGGACGTACGGACACTCCTCGCCGCAGCCGAGCGTGATCGCCAGGTCGCTGGCGGCCACGGTGTCGCGGGTGAGCAGCTTCGGGTGCTCCTTGGATGTGTCGAGGCCGAGCTTCGCCAAGGCCTGGGCCACCTCAGCGTGGATGTGCTCGCCGGGCTGAGTGCCGGCCGACAAGGCGACAACCCGTCCGCGGGCGTAGTGCTCGGTCAGGACGCGACTGATCACCGACCGGCCACCGTTGCGCACGCACGCGAAGACGATCTGGGGGCGGTCGTTCATGCGGACTCCTTCGTCGGTTGCGGGTCGGGCTGGGAGAAGTCGGTGATCTCGGTGAGCAGGACGGCGACGCGGTCGGCGATGTCGTCGCGAATCCTTCGCACCGCCTCCACCTGCTGACCTGCCGGGTCGGCAACGTCCCAGTCGAGGTACCGGCGGCCGGGGGTCACCGCGCAGGAGTCGCCGCAGCCCATGGTGACCACGATGTCGGCGTTGCCGACGATCTCCGCGGTCAACGGCTTGGGGAACGCGTCGGCAGCCTCCACGACACCGGCCTCGCGGAGGACCTGCAGCACCTCGGGCTGGACCTGGTCGGCCGGTGCGGTGCCGGCCGACGCGACCTGCACGCGGCCCTCGCCCGCGCGTTCGAGCAGGGCGGCGGCGATCACGGAGCGCCCGGAGTTGCCGGTACAGACGAACAGCACCAGCGGCACGCGGGCCTGGTCCGGGAGCAAGGGGCGGGCGGCGGCACGGAGCCGTTCACGGGCGAACCGGTGCGCGAGCAGGGGCAGGTGGCCGTGCAGGCGTGCAGGCAGCAGCGCCTGGTAGCTGTCGGCGAGGCAGTCCGCCACCGCTTGGGGGGCGGAGATGCCGGTGAACTCGTCGGTGAGATCGCGCAGGGCGGAGGCGAGCGGGTCGTGGTCAGGTGTCGCGGAGGCCGTGCTCATGGAACCCTCCCGGTGTTTCATCATGCGCTGGTGATGCGACGATGTTCGCGTCGGCTGGTGGCGCCTCGGCAGCGCTGAGGTGAACGGCCGGTGAACCAGCCCCGGCCCCTGCTTCACTGCCCGACGCCTGACGCTGCCGGGTCGTCGGTGGTGGTTTGGTCGGGGAAGAAACGCCGCGCCCACAGGCTGACGTAGACCAGGCCGACCAGCGCCGGGACCTCGATCAGCGGTCCGACGACGCCGGCGAGGGCCTGGCCGCTGGTGACGCCGAAGACCGCGATGGCCACGGCGATGGCGAGCTCGAAGTTGTTGCCGGCGGCGGTGAACGCGACCGTGGTGGAGCGGCGGTAGCCGAGCCCGGTGGCTCTCGAGGCGAGCATGGAGCCGCCCCACATGATCGCGAAGTACACCAGCAGCGGGACCGCGATGCGGGCCACGTCGAGCGGCTCCGAGGTGATCGCGTCCCCTTGGAGGGCGAACAGGACCACGATGGTGAACAGCAGCCCGTAGAGGGCCCACGGCCCGAGCCTGGGTAAGAACGTGGACTCGTACCAGTCGCGCCCCTTCGAGCGCTCGCCGAGCCGCCGGGTCAGGTAACCGGCCAGCAGGGGGATGCCGAGGAAGATGACGACGCTCCCGGCGATCTGCCAGGGGGAGACGTCGAGGCCGGTCGCGTCCAGGCCGAGCCATCCGGGGAGCAGGTCGAGGTAGAACCAGCCGAGCAGTCCGAACGCGATCACCTGGAACACCGAGTTCAGGGCGACCAGGACGGCCGCCGCCTCGCGGTCACCGCAGGCCAGGTCGTTCCAGATGATCACCATCGCGATGCAGCGGGCGAGCCCGACGATGATGAGTCCGGTGCGGTACTCCGGCAGGTCGGGCAGGAAGATCCAGGCCAGCGCGAACATCAGCGCAGGGCCGATGAGCCAGTTGAGCACCAGCGACAGGGCCATGGTGCGCCGGTCGCGGGTCACGGTGCCCAGCTCGTCGTACCTCACCTTGGCCAGCACGGGGTACATCATCACCAGCAGGCCGAGCGCGATCGGCAGGGACACCGAGCTGATCTTGATGGCGTCGAGCGCGTCGGCGATGCCGGGGACCCACCGGCCGAACAGGAGGCCGGCGACCATGGCGAGCCCGATCCACACGGGCAGGAACCGGTCGAGCCGCGAGAGGCTTCCTGCCACGCCGTGCGGCGCTATGCCGGCCGACTGTGTGTCCACGACGGACGGTGACTGGCTCATGGGTCTCCTCGAGTGCTTGGCGAAGCCGGGCACGGCGGCTAACGTATCAACCGATGATGACATCAACCAAGCCTGATGTAACGGTCGGCTCCCTGTTCAAGGTGCTGGCCGATCCGCTCCGTCGTCGCATCGTGGAGCTCCTGGCGCGGGAGCAGCTGTGCACGTGTCACCTGGTCGAGGAGACGGGGGCCGGGCAGACCACGATCAGCAACCACCTACGCGTGCTTCGCGAGGCCGGCATGGTCGAGACCGAGTCGTGCGGCCGGTTCACCTACTACCGGCTGCGCCCGCAGGTGCTGCACGCTTTGGCCGACGAGGTGGCACAGCTCGCGGCGAGCGCCGAGGCCGCCCAGAGCTGCAAGCGAGCCTGCTGAGGCGAGCAACACAGGGGGTGGCCGCCCGAGCGCAGGGTTGTGCGGCCTTGGGCCGGTGACAGACTGTCGGCGTGACGTGGGTGGGGACCTCCGGGTGGAGCTACGACCACTGGGACGGGGTGCTCTACCCACCTGGCACGCCGGCAGCGAGGCGCCTCGACCTCTACACGCGTGAGTTCGACACCGTCGAGCTGAACGCCAGCCACTACAGGTGGCCGCGCAACGCGTCCTTCGCGAGCTGGCGCAGACGCCTTCCCGCT
>DATGYO010000126.1:0-5203 GCA_035297905.1 Nocardioidaceae bacterium | reverse complement strand
GCAGCCGGACCTCCGCGCCGAGCACGCGCACCAGCAGGAAGAAGTCCTCGTCGATGGACACCAGGCCAAGCGCCCCGCCGTCACCCGGGTAGCGGCGCAGCTCCACGGCGAACTCGTCCACGTCCGCGGCCTTCTCGGCCTCGAGCTCCTGGAGTTGCCAGAGACCCTCCTCGCGGTAGGCGACCAGGACGAAGTCCACACCTTCGGTGTTCGCCTCGAACTCCTGCGACATGTCACCCTCCTGCATCCGGCCCCGTTGCGAAGCCTGACTTCGATGGTGACAGGTCCCTGGGCGTCGCACCACCACTCGCACGCCCCCGTCGGCAGCCACTAGGTTGGCCGCCATGCGCACCCACGTCGCCGACCACCCGCTGATCGCCCACAAGCTCACGACCCTGCGGGACGAGCGCACCGACTCGCCCACGTTCCGGCGGCTGGCCGACGAGCTGGTGACGCTGCTGGCCTACGAGGCGACCCGGGACGTGCGCGTGGACACGGTCACGGTGACGACGCCGGTCGCGGAGGCAGTGGGTGTGAAGCTGGCGACCCCCAAGCCGCTCGTCGTCCCGATCCTCCGGGCCGGTCTCGGCATGCTCGACGGGATGATGCGGCTGCTGCCCACGGCGGAGGTCGGGTTCCTCGGCATGGTGCGCAACGAAGAGACACTGGAGGCGTCGACGTACGCCGAACGTCTGCCCGAGGACCTGTCGGGGCGCCAGTGCTACGTGCTCGACCCGATGCTCGCGACGGGAGGGACGCTCGCCGCGGCGATCCAGTTCCTCGTGGACCGTGGAGCGGACCACATCACGGCGATCTGCCTGCTCAGCGCGCCTGAGGGCTGTGACCGTCTCGAGAAGGACCTCGACGGCCTCGACATCCCCGTCACCATCGTCACCGCCGGCATGGACGAGCGACTGAACGAGCACGGCTACATCGTTCCGGGGCTCGGCGACGCAGGTGACCGCCTCTACGGCATCGCCGGTTAGACGACCCCGAGTACGACGAACCGCCCGCACGTCATGCGTGCGGGCGGTTCGGCGTAGTTGGGTCAGTAGTTGAAGATGGGGACGACGCCCGTCGCAATGAGGATCATCAGGATCACAACAAGGACCCCGAGGACTGCGTAACCCACGCCCTTGGAGCTGGTCTCCTCGGGGGGCTCGGGCGCGTCGTACTTCTTACCGCTTTCCATGGCGATGACCTCCAGTCATCACGGTGCTGCACGGACCCCTCCCCGATATCCAACTTTAGCGAGATCCATAGGGTGAAATGTAACTTCGAGTTACAGATCACACCCTCGCCGGGGGACAGGTCTAGTCCGTCGATCCGATCAGAGCCTCTTCACAGCGCTGAGGAGCTTGCCGAGCGACTCCTTG
The DNA here is from genome assembly GCA_035297905.1 of Nocardioidaceae bacterium. Lineage (GTDB taxonomy): Bacteria > Actinomycetota > Actinomycetes > Propionibacteriales > Nocardioidaceae > Nocardioides_C. Next base: position 3,827 of record DATGYO010000126.1, on the reverse strand, counting down.
GCATCACCGAACAGCAGGGTCGTCTTCGGGTCGAACAGCAGCTCGTTCTCGATGCCGGCGAAGCCCGGACGCATGGAGCGCTTCATGAACACGATCTGCTTGGCCTCGTCGGCGTTGAGAATCGGCATGCCGTAGATCGGCGCACCCGGCGTGGTCTTGGCCGCGGGGTTGACCACGTCGTTGGCCCCCACCACGAGGACGACGTCGGCCTGCTTGAACTCCGGGTTGATGTCGTCCATCTCCTTGAGCTGCTCGTAGGGCACCTGCGCCTCGGCGAGAAGCACGTTCATGTGGCCGGGCATCCGCCCTGCCACCGGGTGGATGGCGTAGTCGACGTGCGTCCCTCGCTCGCCGAGCACGTCGACGAGCTCACGCAGCGTATGCTGTGCCTGGGCCACGGCGAGGCCGTAGCCGGGCACGATGATGACGCGGTCCGCGTAGCCGAGGAGGATCGCGATGTCTTCGGGACCGCCAGAGCGGACCGGCCGGGTCGAGGCCTCCCCCGCGCCCAGCGTGGAGCCACCCTTGAGCGCGCCGAACAGGATGTTGGCGACGCTGCGGCCCATCGCGTTCGCCATGAGCAGGGTCAGGTAGGTACCCGATGCCCCGACCAGGGTGCCGCCGACGAGGAGCACGGTGTTCTGCAGGAGGTAGCCGCTCGCGGCAACGGCGAGACCGGTGAACGCGTTGAGCAGGCTGATCACGATCGGCACGTCCGCGCCGCCGACCGGCAGGACCAGCAGGACGCCGAGAAGCAGGCCCAGCAGCGCGAGCACGATCCCGACGGACATCTCCGGGCTCAGCACCGTCAGGACGCCGAGGACCACCACCGCGACCAGACCGAGGCCGAAGATGACCGGCAGGCCCGGGAAGAGCACGGGGCGCGACGTCATGAGCTCCTGGAGCTTGGCGAAGGTGATGCACGAGCCCGAGAACGAGCCGGACCCGATCACGATCGTGAACGCGGTGGCCACGAGTGAGAAGCTGGTCGGGTTCTCACCTGCGCCGGTCACGTTCGCCAGCTCGAGCAGCGCGACAAGCGCCGCGGCACCGCCGCCTACGCCGTTGAAGAGGGCGACGAGCTGCGGCATCTGCGTCATCTGGACGCGCCGGGCACCGACCACCCCGGCGACCGATCCGACCGCGATGGCGATCAGGATCGGGATCACGTTGTCGAGGTTGGCGTAGAAGAAGACCACGGTGACGGCAACCACCGCGCCGATGGCGCCGAGCAGGTTGCCCCTGCGAGCGTGCTTCGGCGAGGAGAGGCCCTTCAGGGCAAGGATGAAGAGGACCGCGGCGACGAGGTAGACGATCTGCACCCAGACCGGCGTGGTGGTCATGCCCCTGCTCCGTCCTGGTCGGCCTTGACGGGCGCCGGCTTCTTGCGTGTGAACATCTGGAGCATGCGATCGGTCACGACGAAGCCGCCGACCATGTTCACCGCGGCCAGGACCACCGCGATCAGACCGACGACGAGCTCGAGAGTGTTCTCTGCGTAGCCGGTCACGAGGACCGCGCCGAGCAGGATGATCCCGTGGATCGCGTTCGCGCCCGACATCAGCGGAGTGTGGAGAATCGGGGAGACCTTCGAGATCACCTCGATGCCCACGAACACGCTGAGCACGAAGAAGGTCAGCCAGACCACTGACTCGCTCACGGGGTCACTCCTTCCAGGAGGTTGCGTGTGGGCTCGTGCCACACCTGCCCGTCACGGGTCACGCAGGACCCCGCGACGATCTCGTCCTCGAAGTCCGGGGCAAACGCTCCGTCGTGAGTCATCAAGGTGACGAGGTTGACGATGTTCTGGGCGTAGAGCCGCGAGGCCGGTCCGGGCATCTGGCTGGGGACGTTCGCGCCGCCCCAGACCTGGGCGTTCCCGATCCGGACGACCTTGCCGGCCACCGAGCCCTCGACGTTGCCGCCGGTCTCCGCAGCGAGGTCCACCACAACGGACCCAGGGCGCATCGGCTCGACCATCTCGGTGGTGACCAGCATCGGCGCCTGGCGCCCCGGCACTGCGGCGGTGGTGATCAAGGCGTCAGCGTTGGCGATGTACGGCGCCAGCATCTCCCGCTGGCGCGCTGCCCGGTCCTCGGTCATCTCGCGGGCATAGCCTCCTGCGCCCTCCAACGTCTCGAGCTCGAGGTCGATCGACTGGGCGCCCATGGAGCGGATCTCCTCTGCGGCAGCCGCGCGCACGTCGTACGCCTTCACGACCGCGCCGAGGCGCTTGCAGGTGGCGATCGCCTGGAGTCCCGCCACACCGGCGCCGAGTACGACGATCTCCGCGGGTGGCACGGTGCCGGCAGCGGTCATGTTCAGGGGGAAGAACCTGCGTAGCAGGCCGGCCGCGACGATCGCGGAGCGGTAACCCGCGACGAGCGCCTGCGACGACAGCGCGTCCATCGACTGGGCTCTGGAGATCCGTGGGACCAGCTCCAGGGCGAACGACGTGACGCCGGTGTCCCGGAGGTCTGTCACCAGGTCCAGGGACTGCGCCGGGGGGAGGAACGACATGGTCGACGTCCCTGCCGGCAGTCGCCGTACCACCGCTCTTTCAAGTGGCTGTACGGACACCACCAGGTCCGCACCCGCCAGCGCATCCGGAGACACGGTGGCGCCGGCGGCTTCATAGTCCGCATCTGACGCCAGTGCCTCGACTCCCGCGCCAGGTTCCACCGCGACCTCGTACCCCAGGCCGGTCAGCTTCCCAACCAGGTCAGGCACCATCGCCACGCGGTTCTCACCTTCGCGCATTTCCTTCGCTACCGCGATCTTCACCCTTGTGAAACTAGAGCAACCGTTTACGTACCGCGCTTGATTGGGCTCAACAGCGACAGGTGTGTCGCAAAAGAGGCCCAAAGTCCCGGGTTCTGGTCTACGTGAGCTGTCCCGCCAGGTCGCCCGTTCAGGCGCTGTGCTGCCAGCCTCTGAGGTCGAGCGCGTAGTCGGTCTCGTAGGCCTCGTGGGTGTCACTGGCCTCGATGACGCGGCCGCGCAGCGCGTCGAGATCGAGCACGGCTTCGAGAGGCGAGACAGACCGGGTCGTCTCCGGGGCGGCCCGGGGCGCACTGGCCCGTTGTGGCGCGGGCCTGTTCGGGGTCGGCTTTGCCGAGCGCGTGCGTGCCGTGCTGGTCGACGGCGAACCGGTAGCCGTGCGGGGTGCGCCACTCGTAGCTGCCGGGGCCGGTCTGGGTCAGCGTCCAGCGGCCGTGGGTCTTGACCCGGTGCGGGTGCCGCGACAGCGGCCCGAGGTTGTCCATGCTGGTCTGCCCGGGCGGGCCGCCCCGCGCGGGGGGCAGGTAGGGCGTGATGTGTTCCATGTCCTTGCGGCGGGACAGGTTGGTGCCCCACGGGGAGATACACGCCGGGCTGCGCAGGTGGGTCGCCTCGCGCATCCGGGCCGGGACCTCGTACCCGTCGACCGGCCGCTGCCCGGCGAGGTCGGCCACCGGGACCACCCGGACGTTGGTGTGGCCGAGGAACTCCCGCAGCTGGGGCAGGGTGAGCGGTCCCACCCCCTCGAACCGGGCCACTCCGGTGCCGGTGCGCAGCGACTCCTCGGCCAGGTGGAAGTACAAGGTGGCCTGCGGCAGCAGCCGCCGCGGATCCACCCTCGGCCGGGCGAACGGCGACGGGCCCCCGGTCACGTCCCCGGTCACGTCCCCGGTGCCGGCGCAGGTCGGGCACGGCCGCGCCGGTGCCGGTGCCGGTGCCGGTGCGGGTGTCTCCTTGGCGTCGTCGGCGTCGTTGTGCGCCGGATGCACGTCGGACTCACCGATCGTCTCGGGATCCTCGCCGCCGCCGCCGCCGCCGCCGCTGTC
>DATGYO010000125.1:0-3184 GCA_035297905.1 Nocardioidaceae bacterium | reverse complement strand
GCGATCTGGGCCAGCAGGCGGGCCGTGATCTGGCTGCGGTCGGCCTCGGTGACCGTGTCGGTCGGAACGAGAGCCGCGGATCCTTCCAGTTCTTGCTCTTGAAGCTCAGGCGAAGCGGACATGTTTGTCCTCCCCCGGGTTTTGGAACGGGATGGCCGTGGGTTTGACCACCGTTCGGCTCATTGCCCACGGGCCTGGGAGGCCTCGGCTATGAGTCAAGTCACATACTCCCCAGCGCTCGTTCCCCTAAACCGGGCGATGGTGCGGTTGCCGTTCTCGACCACCCAGATGAGGTACAACCGCGGACCGGTAGACGCAGCCCTGTGCCGTGACTCACAGCCATTTGGTCAGGCACGCCGAAACGTGTCAGGTGGCTAGTCCTTCATACCCGCGGAATACCACCCGGCCTCGCCATTCGGTTCGCCGAACGATCTGTACAGGCTGGAAGAGGAACAAGTCCAGACGGTCGCACTCGGGCACTGGCCACATGGCCGAAGCGACACGAGCGGAGATGGGAGCGGGCGCTCCATCCCGCGGGCTACATGCCCATCGAGTGCGGTCCGCACAATCCACGGGGGAAGATTGGGGAATCGTCATGTCACGCATTGCGCGCCACACGGCCGTAGGCCTGGCTTCGTTCGGCCTCCTAGGCGGCAGCCTCATCGCCGCCGCTCCGGCGATGGCCGACCACAGGGGGGACCGCGACAGGGACTACAGGGAAGTCGACGGCGACGTCTGCCTGAAGTACGACCGCGACAAGGAATGCAAGTCGAAGACGTGGCTCGACGCCGACGAGTGGAGGAACAGCGGGAAGTCCGGTTGGCGGACAGTCAAGCTCTCCGCCGATGTCGACTTCTTCCAGAAGAAGTACGACGACCGGCGGAAGCACGACGACCGCAACCGCAACGACAAGAGCTGGAACGACGACAAGAGCTGGAACGATCGCCACAGCAAGAAGGACCTCGGCGAGGTGGAGTTCCAGTACTGGGACGACCACAAGGACGAGTGGAAGACCTTCGCCACCGAAGACGTCGACAAGGACGGTAAGGCAGACGTCAAGGTGAAGATCAAGGTCAAGTGGCACGACGAGGTGGACGTGCGCGCCGAGTACTCCGGTGTCGACCACCAGATCAAGGGTTCTACGTCGAACCGGGTCGAGATCGACTGACGCGGTCACACGACAGGGTTGAACAAGAAACACCCCGGACCCACGAGGGTCCGGGGTGTCTCGATGTCCTGAGACATCACACGGCGGTGGCGGTGGGATTTGAACCCACGGTGGGCTTGCACCCACACACGCTTTCGAGGCGTGCTCCTTAGGCCGCTCGGACACGCCACCGCCGAAGAGGGTACCGGACCTGGGCGATGGCCTGAAATCGAGGTCAGTCCCGCACGCGGTGGGAGGCGAAGAACTCCTGGAGCATCAACGTGCACTCGTCGGCCAGGACACCGGAGATCACCTCGGGGCGGTGGTTGAGCCTCCGGTCACGCACGACGTCCCAGAGCGAGCCGACGGCCCCGGCCTTGTCGTCGTAGGCGCCGAAGACCACACGAGCCACCCGGGACAGCACCGCTGCACCAGCGCACATCGTGCACGGCTCCAGCGTCACCACCAACGTGCACCCTTCGAGCCGCCACTCACCCCGCACAGCAGCGGCCTCACGAAGCGCAACGATCTCGGCGTGCGCCGTGGGATCACCCACGGCCTCCCGCTCGTTGCGACCGCGACCGATCAGCACGCCCTCGGGATCGAGAACCACCGCCCCGATGGGAACGTCGCCGGTGTCGGGGGCAGAGCGTGCTTCGGCGAGGGCCTCCCGCATGGGGCCGACCCACTCGTCGTACCCGACCATCAGGTGGCGGGGACTCCGACCACCTCGTCGAACTGTGCGCCGAAACCGACCTTGGCTGCGATGTCGCCGAGCATCTCGTCCGGGTACAGGTCGTAGTCGTCGAGCAGCGCGCCCATGTCCATGGCGCCGATACCGGCGTCGGCCAGGATGCCGACGTCGCCGGCAGGGACCTGGTCGTCCTCGTCGTCCGGCAACGGGATCCCGAGGAACTCCACCGCTGACCTTGCGATCGGCCAGTCGGTGGCAGCGGTGACGTCTGAGAGGAGTACCTGCGCGCGAGAACCGGTGACGCGGACGAGGATGAAGAAGTCCTCGTCGACGGAGACCATGCCGAGCGCGCCCCCGTCACCGGGCCACCGGCGCAGTTCGTTCGCGAGCGACTCGATGTCCTCGATGTTCTCCACGGCGATCGGCTCGACCTGCCAGACGCCCTCCTCGCGGTAGGCGACGACGGCGAAGTCGATGCCCTCGGCGAAAGCTTCGGACTGATCTGACATGCAGCCTCCTTGGTCGAGCTGGTCAAGTCGCAACCTCGATCGTCGCAGATGATGCCGCGTGGCACTAGCCGGTTCGGATGACCTAGGTTCTCCCCATGCGGATCCACGTGGCAGACCATCCCCTCGTCGCTCACAAGCTCACAACCTTGCGGGACGAGCGCACCGACTCTCCGACCTTCCGCAGGCTCGCCGATGAGCTGGTGACCCTGCTGGCCTACGAGGCCACGCGTGACGTGCGCGTCGAACACGTCACGGTGCAGACCCCTGTCGCCGCGGCCTCAGGCACGCGTCTCGCGTCGCCCAAGCCGCTCGTCGTGCCGATCCTGCGCGCGGGGCTCGGCATGCTCGACGGGATGATGCGGCTGCTGCCCACGGCGGAGGTCGGCTTCCTCGGCATGGTGCGCAACGAGGAGACGCTCGAGGCGTCGACGTACGCCGAGCGGCTGCCCGACGACCTCTCCGGCCGCCAGTGCTACGTCCTGGACCCGATGCTCGCGACCGGAGGAACGCTCGCCGCGGCGATCCAGTTCCTCGTGGACCGTGGGGCGGACCAGATCACCGCGATCTGCCTGCTCAGCGCGCCCGAAGGCTGCGCCCGGCTGGAGAAGGAGCTCGACGGGCTCGACATCCCGGTGGCCGTGGTGACCGCGGGCATGGACGAGCGGCTGAACGAGAAGGGCTACATCGTGCCCGGTCTGGGCGACGCCGGGGACCGGCTGTACGGCATCGTCGGCTGACCCGTTACCAACTGCGCGACACGCCGCTCACCCTGCCAAGTAGGTGACGGGTCGCGGTCAGAAGTCGAAGATGGGGACGATGCCGGTGGCGACGAGC
>DATGYO010000124.1:0-31589 GCA_035297905.1 Nocardioidaceae bacterium | reverse complement strand
TTCCGGCTGCGGTCCAGGGTGCGGGACGTCGCCGCGGCACGCTCGGCAGCCCGGGCGGCAGCCTCGGCCTTCAGGCGGTGAAGGAGGTTCGTCGCCTCGCGGGCCTTCTCGTCGATCTTCGCCCTCTGCGCGGCCAGCTCGCGCTTGGTCTGCGCGATCTGGGTGAGCTCGCGCTTCGCGGCCGCCTGCCGGATCTCGAGCTGCCGCACCTGCTTGGCGAACTCTGCCTTCCTCTCGTTCTGCTGGTCGTTGTACTGCGACACGACGACAAGCTGCTCGAGGAAGGCGTCAGGGCTGTTGGACATCGCGACCTGCGTGGCGGAGGAGAAGACCTGGCCCTGGGACTGCGCGACCACCGTGGACACGACCTGACGGCGAACCGCTTCCACCTGTTCGCGTTTCCGGTCGAGGTCAGCCTGGAACGTCTTGAGGCGTGTCTGCGCCCGGGTCAAGCGCTCACGAGCCTCATTGACGCGTTCGGAGGCCACCTCGGCCTGGTGGTACAGAGTGTCGACCCGCGCCTTCACGTCGGCGATCTTCGGATCGGCCGAGCTAGGCGAGGTAACAAGCATCGAACCGCCGAGAGCGGTGATGCACAAGCATGTGAGCAGGCGTGTGATGCGTTTGCGGCCGTCAGTCACGAGCGGGCGCTCTCCCTCTTTGTCCTGACGCCTACCGGGTTAGCTGACGGGTTCGGGCGGCAAAGTCTCCCTACGCGCTCGACCGTGGCCGTGACCGGTCACAGTCCCGCGCGATTCACCCCAGAAACATGGGTCCCCGGCTCCGCCCCTGGATCCCTCCTGCCCAGGAACGGACTCGGCGCGGCGCCCGAGTCGACCTCCTCTGGTCGGCTGTAGCGGACGCCTGTCTCAATATTGGGCCGTCTATATGCCGTCCAAACATCCGAAGACGAGTTGATAGACCACTTTCCGGATTTCCGACTGATGACCCTTGTGTCGGAGTCGAGGGAGACCCACCACGCGCCCGCCGGATGCCGCTCGTCGACCAGGTGCGGGGGATCCGCGATGCCATTGACGGTGCCTGGTGGGGCGCTCATCGTGATGAGTGCACGCCAAGCTCCTCGTCGGCCGCTGGAGCACATGATGAGACGAAGATCAGGATTCCACCACACCAGAGTCGGTGTCGTCCGCGCGGTCATCGCGGCACTGCTGGCGATCGGCGTAGTCGCGGTCCCCGCCTTCGCGACAGCTCCCGCAGACGAGTCACAGTCCTACGCGGCGAGTGCGCGAAGAGACTCCGACCACTCCGGTCTGGTCAAGCACCTGCACGCGGACCTTCAGTCCTATCTCCGGAACCACCGTACGGCGGAGCACGTGTCAGCTGCTGCACTGAGCGTGAGCCTGCCTGGCCACCGAGCGACCATCGACGTGGGTGCGGGGACGACGCGGTTCGGCGGTGACCGCCCGGTCCGCAGCGCGAGCGTCTGGCAGATCGGCAGCAACACCAAGGCCTTCACCTCCGTGCTGATGCTGCAGCTGGAGGCCGAGCAGCGCGTGTCGATCCACGACACGCTCGGGAAGTGGCTACCGCAGTACCCGCAGTGGCGCCATGTCACGATCAAGCGGCTGCTGAACATGACGAGCGGGATACCGTCGTACGACGCACAGCCGGAGGCACTCGAGTTCCTCGCGACCCACCCCTACCACTACTTCTCACCACGGGAGCTGGTCTCGTACGTGGTCGGTCGCACGGCAACCCACGGCTACAGCTACTCGAACACCAACTACGTCCTCGCCGAGATGATCATCGAGAAGGTCACGCACGACGGCTACCGGCACCAGCTCTACGCGCGCCTCATCGAGCCGCTCGGCCTGCACGACCTCTACTACCGGGCCCACCTCTACCCGCGATGGGTGACTGCACGAGAGCCGGCAGGGTACTTCTTCGTCAACCAGGGACCTACGATCCCAGGACTGGTCGGGCGCGACGTCAGCCGCTGGTCGCTGTCGTGGGCGCGGGGCGCCGGCGGGATCATCAGCACGACGCACGACATGACGGTGTGGGAACGTGCGCTGTACGACGGACGCCTGCTCCCGCCGAAGCAGCAGGCCGAGCTGATGAGCCTGGTCTCCATGACGACGGGGAAGCCGATCGAGCGCACGTCGTCGGCCGATCCGGGCGGGTTCGGCCTCGGCGTCGCCCAGGGGACCCACCCCAAGTTCGGTACCGTCTGGCTCTACGAGGGCGGCACGCTCGGCTTCCGCACGCTGCACATCTACTTCCCGGGCTCCGGGGTCATCATGGCCATGGGCCTGAACAGCTACCCCGCCAAGGACGACATCGTGGGTCTGGCAGCGTCGGTGTACGACACGCTGGTCTCGCACGGGCTCATCCGGCCCAGTGCCCTCGGAGGGGGACACGAAGTTGCGAAGCTATGGACAGCGCCACTGAGCGGCGCAAAGTTGAAGTAGTCGCGCCGGCCTGGCTCGTTGCCTCTTACCCCCCAAGAGAGGCAGGGATGCGTCCCAGCGGCCGGCGCGACCACTTCCCCTTTCCCGCTCGTCGCTCGAGCCACCGCCGGGACTCTCGACAAGAGCGGGCGCGGTGCCGACGATGTAACGAAGGGGATCGGGCGAGGGGAGCGCGACATGGGAAACATCGGCACCGAGCGCCGCGAGGTCGAGTTCGAGCCACTTCCGGAGAAGCCGGTGACCGAGCCGGCCAGGGAGTCGGAGCCCGCACCGCAGTCTCCGGCCCCCACGCGGACATGACCGAGGGGGCAGCGGAGCCCCGCCAAGACCCGGCGTTGGTGCCCGGCGAGCTGCGGGGTTTCAGGCAGTTCGAGCTACGTGCTGACGGGCTGTACCCGCTGGTGCACTCCGGGGTCGGGCCCTGGGACGGACGTCTCGAGCGCGCCAGATGCGCCGCCGGTTCAGAGCACCCGTCGCCGGCGTCTGACTGCCGCTGTGGCCTGTACGCCTGGTACCTGCCGGGAAGTGCGACTGTGGCGCTGGGCCCTGCCAGCGCGGTTGTCGCGGCTCGCGGACGCTGCATCCTGGCAGACCGCGGCTTCCGCGCGGCGCAGGCACGGATCGTGGCGGTGACGCTTCCCGCCGTGGTGCGGTGGAACCCCGTTGCAGCATCCCGCGCCCGCCGCATGCTGACCGAGCAGTACCCGCGGACCCGCGTCTACGCCTCGGCGCGGCGGATGTTGAGGGATCACCCGCCGCAGGACGTCCGTGCCCTCGGGATCGACCCCCCGCGTGACCGTAGCCGGGGGTACCGGGCGGCGGCGGTGGCGCTCTCCGCGGTGGTTCTCCTTGTCACGGCCGTCCTCGCAGCTCTGCCCCGCTTCGCGGTCGCACGCGGCTTCGCGCACTGGTGGCCCCTGCTCGTTTTGCTGGCCGTGGCCTGGCAGGCCGGGCTGGTGTGGCTGATCAGTCGACTCATGGCGTTGCAGACGCCCAATCCGGCCGGCGGAGGTGGCATCGGGCACCGCTGAGCCTAGGAGCCGGGGAACCCCTCCGGCAGCCTGCTCCACACGCGCGCACCCGCGCGAGCCCCGGGTTCACCTGAGTCGTGCCGCCACGACGGTGACGTCGTCACGCAACGACTTGTCGGCCAGGTCGGCCAGGCCGTCGACCAGCTCGCTGAGAGGTTTCGTCCGCAGCTCCGCGGCACGTTCGCGCAGCTGCATGATGCCCCGGTCGAGGTCGTGTGCGCGTGACTCGACCACGCCGTCGGTCACGAGAATCAGGAGCCCCCCGGGTTCGAGGTGCGCTGTGGACACGGTGCGGTCAAGGTTCAGGAGCACGCCCAAAGGCACACCCGATCCCGCTCCGAGCGCCTCGGTGCTGCCGTCTGGATGCACCACGACAACGGGCACGTGACCGGCGTTGCAGAGGGTGAGCGTCCCGGTGGACGGCGCTACGAGCACTGCGGCTGCCGTGACGAACTGGTCGGGGGCGTCGCGGGTCATCATCTCGTCGGCCGCCGTGAGCACGGCTCGGGGAGCGGGGTCGACGGTGAGCAGACCACGGATGCCGGCCCGGACGCGGATCATCGTGGTCGCTGCACGTACCCCGCGGCCCATCACGTCGCCCACGACAAGTGCCAACGTGCCGGTGGGCGTGCTCACGGCGTCGTACCAGTCGCCGCCAACGTGCTCGAGCTCGTCCCCTCCCGGCGCGTAGTGGACTGCGAGCTCGAACCGGTCGTGGGCGGGCAGCGGGCTCGCCGCCAGGCTCGACTGCAGCTGCTCGGCGATGTCGGCGGTTCGAGCATGGAGCTTTGCCCGCTCGGCGGCGATCGCGCACTGTGAGGCGAGCGTGTCGAGCAGTTGGGTCTCCTCGGCGGAGAGCGGACGCTTGATGCTTGCCACGAACGCATCGCCCTGGGTGACCGACGAGAGGTCGCCGGGCACCCGGAGCTCGACTGCCTCTCGGAAGAGCTCGCCCACCCGTTCCAGGCTCGAGGCGAGGACCGCCTCGACCTGGTCCAGCGTCCAGGCGCGGAAGAACGCAGCGGTCACCTCCTGCAGCAGCAGGGCGCGCGCGGCCGCATCCGCCTCGCGCTCTTGCACCATCACCCGCTCGGTGATGTCGCGGACACACCCGATCGTGCCGGTGGGGTTGCCCTGCTCGTCGGTGGTGACCTTGCCGTGCGCCTCGATCCACCGCATCGCGCCGTCCGGCCAGAACATGCGGTTGCGCAGCACGTATGACGAACGTGCGGCGATCGCCTCCTGGACGGTTGCCATGACCCCGTCGTGGTCGTCTGGGTGCAGCGTCGCCTCCCAGGCCTCGAAGGTGCCGTCGAACCCGCCGGGCGGCATCCCGTAGATGGCTTCGAGCTGCTCGTCCCAGACGGTGACGCCGGAGGCCATGTCCCAGTGCCAGCTGCCGAGCTCGGCCGCCTCGTGGGCCAGTCGGAGGCGTTGTTCACTGGCTGCAGCCTCGGCTTCGGCCTCGCGAATCTCGGTCATGTCTTCGGCCACGACGACGGTACCGACCACGGGTCCGTCACCGTCTCGAATCGGGGTGGCCGAGACCGCGGCGAGAAAGGTGCCACCGGGTCGTCGTACGGTCAGGTCACCGCGCCACGTCTGGCCGGCCAGAACGGCCTGGAGCGCGAACTGCGATGGTGCTTCCGGGCCGGAGGTCAGGAGCTGCGTGATGTCTCGCCCCACCAGCCGGCCAGCCTCAGCGGCGTAGATCTCGGTCGCCGCCTCGTTGACGAAGGTGATGACGCCGTCGGTGTCCGTTGCGACGACTGCGAGCCGGATGGCATGCAGGAGGTGCAGCTCGTCGATGTAGCGCAGCACCTGGGCACCTCTCGATTCCAACCGCACGGCGTGCCCCCGCGTCGGCTCATTGTGCACCCCAGACCGCTCTGACGTGCAGATCGACCCCGTTGAGCCGCCGTGACCGGCGAACGAGCGGCGATCTGACTGGACAACCTCTTCTCCTGATCCCGTCAGGTTTCAGATGTTTCAGACACAGGACGGCCGGGGAGCCATACCGTCACCACCGTCCCGGCCCCCTCGCGGTCACAGATGGTGCATCGGCCGCCGGCGACAGTCGCCCGATCCTGCATGCTCAGCACCCCGCGGTGCCCGGGGGAGGAGTCGAAGGGTTCCGGGCCGAGGCCGATGCCGTCGTCCTCGATGGAGACCTCGAGGCCACCGTCACGGCCCGTCACGGTGATGGTGACGTTCCTGGCACCGGCATGCTTGCGCGCGTTGATCATCGCCTCCTTGGCGATCCGGTAGGCGATGGCCAGGGCGGTGTCTGGGGCGTCTGGCTCCCTCTCCCCGTAGACGGTCGATCGGATCTCGGTGCTCTCGAAGATCTCGTCGGCGGCGCGTGACAGCGCTCCGGTGAGTCCTCGTGTCAGGTCCGGCGGTTCGAGGTCGAACAGGAGCGCGCGGAGTCGGTCGGTCGCCCCCGACACGCTGGCCCGGAGCGCGTCCAGGCTGCCGAGGAGCTCCGGTGCCTGCTCGCGGACCTGGCGCCTGAGGAGCCCGAGACGTAGGTCCACCGCGGCGCAGGCCTGCACGGGGTCGTCGTGGACGTCCGCGGCGATGCGGGTCCGCTCGGCGTCCTGGGCGTCGACCAGCCGGGTCAGCAGCGCCTGACGCTGCTCTGCCAGCTCGCGCAGCGCACGTTCGGCTGCCAGGCGCTCGGTGATGTCGCGTTGGACGGTCGCGATGGCGAACGGTTCGCGGGTCTCGGCATCGCTCACGAGGAAGGTCGAGATCGCGACCGGGATCGGCGGCCCGCCTCGGCGGTTGCGCAGCTGGGACTCACCTTCCCAGTGGCCTTGCGCGAAGACCGCCGGCTTGACTCGCTGTTCGAAGTTCACCAGCCCTTCAGGCGTGGTGTAGTCGGCGATCGTGGTGGTCGAGACGTCGGCGTCGGGACCGATGCCGGCCATCTCGCGGCCTCCGGGGTTCACGTATTGGAGGGTGCCTTCCAAGCTCGCGATCGCGATGAAGTCCGGGGAGGCATCCGTGAGTGCCTTGAAACGCATGAGATCCGAGTTCGCCTCCCGCAACGCCGCCTCGGTCGCGCGGAGCTCGGTGACGTCCTGACCGATCCAGGCGGTCCCGAGCGGGGCTCCTGTGTCGGGATGGAAGAGGCTGAAGACAGCGACGTTCACAGTCAGTGAGGTCCCTGACGCGAACGCGGTGATGTCACCCGACCAGCGGCCCGCCGTCTCCAGGCCGTGGCGCAGGGCGTCTTGAACTGAATCCTCGACATGGGCGACGGCCGCCGACGTCCAGACGCGCCCGGTCAGCTGCACGCCGGACGTGCGCACGCGCGGGTTGACGTACACGGTGCGGTCCTCGTTGTCGGAGATGGCAATGAGGTTGTCCGAGGCGTCGGCCAGCGCCTGGAACTTCACGAGCTCCTCGCGAGCCTCTCGATGGGCTTTGAGAAGTAGCGCGTTGTCAAGGGCTAGCGCGCACCGCTCCGCGATCTCCCTCACCAGGTCGATCTCCTCCTCGGTGAACTCCCCTCGCACGGCACCTCGGGCCAGGTCGATCACCCCGAGCAGCATGCCGCGCGACCGCACAGGCACCCGGAGGCCCGTGATCGCACCGTGCGGCTTCACCTCGAAGGAGAAGCCCGTGTGGTCCCCGCTGGCGTCGAACGGTCGCGGCCCATCAATGGTGTCCACCACGGAGACGTCGAGGCGGGGCAGCCCGTCTTCGGAGGGGGGCACCCAGGTGTCGGCCGATTCGTCGGGTCCGAGACCGGAGCGCCAGGTCACGCTCGGGACCATGCTCTGCTCGCTGAGCTCCCGGACCCAGACGAGCCCGACGTCTGCGACCGCATCCGTGACAGAGCGGACGGCGGTGCGCAGAAGCACCTCCGGGTCGAGCAGCTCCCGGCTGAGGGCAGCTGAGACATCGGCGAGCAGGCTGGTTCGTTCCCTGGCTGCTCGCAGCTGCCCCTCGATCCGTCGCTGTTCGGTGACGTCGGTGGTGACGCCCAGGGCACCGGTCACCGTGCCATCACCGTCATGCACGGGTTCGAAGTAGGTGGACAAGAGGCGGCCCTGGAACTCCCGCTCCAGGCTGAAGCTGTCACCGGTCAGTACCTGCTTGAGGGCAGCCAGGTTGATCGGGTCGTCGCGATACAGCTCGAACAGGTTCGTTCCCACGAGCTGCCCAGGGCGTAGGCCCAGGTGGGTGAGTGCCGGCCCTGTCGAGTGAGTGCAGCGTCCGCTCGCGTCGAGACCGAAGACCGCATGCGGTCCAACTGCCGGTCCTCCCTGACCAACCTCTTCCATCACGGATGCCCTCTGTTCGCTCTCGCGGAAAGTGCGCAGCCTTGTCGGCGGTCAGGCACCGGCACGGCGGACGCCGCCACGAGCGGGAGCAGATGGGCTCCCTGTCGGTGCCCACTCATGTCCTCAGTGTCACACCGTCGCGCCGCGCGCCGCTATGTGCCGAGTCGGGAACCCTTCGCCGCATGGGAGCCGCGAGGCATGGGGCGTACCACCGGGCTCCTCCCGGCACGAGGGACTAGGTCGCATGTGACTCCGGATATGACCTGTGCCGCTCAGTGCACGACCTGGCCGGCGATGAAACCCTAGAGGGGTCGACAACCGTGAGGTGATTGCAGTGGACGGCGAAGTAGTTCAGTCGACGCTGCTGGTGGTCGGCTTCGTCGTGACGCTTCCGCTCCTCATCTTCGCGTTGGTTCGGCTGGAGGACAGCATCGGGAACCCACCTGCGCACCTCGGCCG
Organism: Nocardioidaceae bacterium; assembly: GCA_035297905.1. Classification (GTDB taxonomy): domain Bacteria; phylum Actinomycetota; class Actinomycetes; order Propionibacteriales; family Nocardioidaceae; genus Nocardioides_C. The sequence continues at coordinate 23,372 of DATGYO010000124.1, read as the reverse complement.
GAGGTTGATGACGCTCGTCACTCGCGGGCGCTCGCCACGACGCTGAGTGCCGGACCTCCGGCGGGGGGCCGCCGGTATGCGCCGCAGTCGCTGGGAGCACGGGGTGCATGGGGACCTTCTACACCTGTGAAGCCGCATCCCTATGGGACCAACGGCTCTGCCGGGTGAGCGGTGGAACGGAGACTCTGTCAGGTGTAGGCGAAGTTGGCACGGGGGGTTACCGCATACGGCGAAAAGGTGATGCCGATGGTGGCGTACCGGACCGCTTGGTTCTCAGCCGCCCTCTTGTTCGGGGCCGTGGGTGTATGGGCGTCGCTGGCGACGTCGACCGGTGGGTCGGTCTCCTTGTTCTGCTTCGTGGTGCTTGCCGTCGCTTCAGTCGCTCTCACAGTCATGGACCAGCATCGGCGGTCGCGATGGCGCCTCGCGTTCGTCATCGGCGGTACCTGCGGAGGCTCGGTCATCGCGGTGATGGGACTTGCTGATCTTCTCGGGCCGGGCGTGGCCTTCAGTCTCGTGGTCGTGTTGACGGTGTCTTCACCGCAGATGGTGGCTCGGGTGCTGCGCCGGGCTACGCATTCCGACGACGCTGCCGGACTGGTGGGCGGCGAGCTGCCTCCATCCGATCGAAGGTCCAACGTCGTGATGGGCGTCGGGCTGACTGCGCCCGGCGCACCCGCTGGCAGCACTTCTACGCCGGAGAGCGGGATCATGAGTGCCGGTTGGATGGTGCGCGCTCCGGAGTCCTTGGATGAGGCGAGCCTGTGCTTGGCATGGCGCAGGACCTACGTGGCTCTCCAGCAAGTGTGCACGCACCGGGCGACGTTGAGGGTCGTCCAAAGGCGTCAAGAGCTGCTCGACGAGCTGGAGCGTCGCAACGCTCGCGGGTTCGCGGCCTGGTTGGCGTCCGGCGCTCGAGCGGCGGGCAACCCGAGCAAGTACGTCTTCCCGGCCGCTCGCGCAGGACATCACTACAACAAGCAGTAGCGGGCGTACGCCCACCAAGCTGCGAAAGCGGCAGCCACAGGTCAGGTGAGTAGCCGCGCGCAGCGCCTTCTGTCCTGATGCGGCGCAAATTGGTGTTAGTGCGGCGTTAGGAAACCCCGGTCCCCCGTTAGGCGGCTGTTAGGAGCGCTGCCGGCGCGGCTTCGCGACGGTTCAATGTTGCCAGCTTGTTCTGGAGGTTAATCCATGGCAGACCTGGTCTTCCTCGCGGTGGTTGCAGTCTTCTTCGCCGTCACAGGGGTCATCGTCAAGGCGGTGGAGCGACTGTGAACGCGGCGAGTGTCGCAGCCCTCGTGGTGTCCGTCCTTCCTGGGGACCCCTCGGGGCGTACATCGCCCGCACTTACACCAGCGATCGTCACCCTCGGGTGGAACGTGGGCTGTACCGGGGGATGGGTGTCGATCCGGACGCTGACCAGCGCTGGCCGGTCTACGCCCGATCCCTGTTGGCGTTCTCGCTCGTGAGTGTGGAGGGCCTCTACGCGCTTCAGCGGCTGCAGCCGGTGTTGCCGCTGTCGCTCGGACTTCCGGGGGTGACCCCGGACCAGGCGTTCAACACCGCGGCATCGTTCGTCACGAACACCCACTGGCAGTCCTGCTCGGGTGAGTCGACGATGGGACACCCTCACCCAGATGGCCGGGCTGGCGGTGCAGAACTTCGTATCGGCTGCCGTCGGGATGGCCATCGCCATCGCGGTCATCCGGGGTTCGTCCGGGCGCGCACCGACCGGGTCGGCAACTTCTGGGTCGACCTCGTGCGCGGAACGCTGCGGATCCTGTTGCCGATCGCCGGGGCAACGCCACCCCGGTGGGCTCGTCCCTCATCGGTCAGTCCTTCACCCGCCCGGTCGTGAGGGACGGCCGGGCGGTTCTGGATGCGAGCGGAGTGCCGGTCACGAGGCCGGATCCGGCGTACTTCGAGAGCCGGCCATCGGCCGCCGGTTCGACGGCGTGCCCCCCGCGTCGGTGGCGCCGGACGCGCTCCTTGCGAGCGGTTCCGGCCTCGACCCGCACATCAGCCTCCAGTACGCCGCCCAGCAGGTGCGCCGGGTCGCCCGCGCCAGGGGCATCTCGCCGACTGTCGTCCAGCGGCTGGTCGTCGAGTACACGCAGGGACGGGTCCTCGGCTTCCTCGGCGAGCCTCGGGTCAACGTGCTGATGATCAATCTGGCGCTCGACAGCCTCACTATGCGGGCGGAGCAGGCAGACTCGGATTAGCCGGTGAAGGAGATGGCATGGGTCGTGGGAGGCTGAGGGTCTACCTGGGCGCTGCGCCCGGTGTGGGCAAGACCTACGCGATGCTCAGCGAGGGCCGGCGACGTCTCGAACGCGGCACCGATGTCGTGGTCGGTCTCGTCGAGACCCACGGCCGCGTGCACACCGGGGAGATGACCGAAGGGCTCGAGATAGTTCCTCGCCGAGACTTGCGTTACCGAGGCGGTGTCTTCACCGAGATGGACGTCGACCAGGTTCTCGTCCGCCGGCCCCGGGTGGCGCTCGTGGACGAGCTCGCCCACACCAACGTGCCGGGCTCGCGCAACGAGAAGCGCTGGGAGGACGTCGAGGAGCTCCTGGCGGCGGGCATCGACGTGATCACTACGGTCAACATCCAACACCTGGAGTCGGTCAACGACGTCGTCACCAAGATCACCGGCGTCGCCCAGCGCGAGACGGTGCCGGACTCCGTCGTACGAGCCGCCGACCAGGTCGAGCTGGTCGACATGGCCCCGGAGGCGCTGCGCCGTCGGATGGCTCACGGCAACGTCTATGCCCCGGAGAAGGTCGACGCGGCGCTGAGCAACTACTTCCGGGTCGGCAACCTCACCGCCCTGCGCGAGCTCGCCCTGCTGTGGACGGCGGACAAGGTCGATGAGGCCCTCCAGGCCTACCGTGCAGAGCACGACATCGAGGAGACCTGGGAGGCGCGCGAGCGCGTCGTGGTCGCACTCACCGGTGGTCCGGAGGGAGAGGCCTTGATCCGGCGAGCCGCCCGGATCGCCGCGCGCTCGACCGGCGGGGAGCTGCTCGCGGTCCACGTCACCCGCTCAGACGGTCTGACCGGTGCGAGCCCCGTCGAGCTGGCAGACCAGCGCAGGCTCGTCGAGTCCCTGGGCGGGAGCTACCACCAGATCCTCGGCGACGACATACCCGAGGCACTGCTCACCTTCGCGCGAGCCGAGAACGCGACTCAGCTGGTCCTCGGCGCGAGCCGCCGCTCCTGGTTGGCCTCGACGTTCTCGGGGCCGGGCATCGGCGCCACCACGATCCGGGACTCGGGTGACATCGACGTCCACATCGTCACGCACAGCGAGTCGGGCAGTCCCGGCATCAAGCTGCCGCGAATGCGAGGGACGCTCACGGCGCGTCGACGGCTGCAGGGGTACGCCCTGGCCTTGCTGCTTCCACCCCTGCTGACCGTGCTCCTCAGCTCCCGCCGCGAGACTCTCGGACTCATCAGCGACGTGCTGGTCTTCTTGCTCGTGGTGGTCGTCGTCGCCCTCGTCGGTGGGTTCGCTCCCGCCCTGCTGGCCGCACTCGGCGGCTCGATGCTGCTGAACTACTACTTCACGCCTCCGCTGCACAACTTCACCATCCACGACGCCAACAACGCCCTCGCACTCGTTGTCTTCGTCGCCGTGGCATCTCTGGTCAGCTCGGTCGTCGACCTCGCGTCCCGCCGCACGCGGCAGGCAGCTCGCGCCGCCGCGGAGTCGGAGACGCTGGCCACGCTGGCAGGCAGTGTCCTGCGCGGCGAGGAAGCCTTGCCGGCACTGCTCGAGCGCCTGAGAGAGTCGTTCGGCCTGTCGTCCGCGACGTTGCTCGAACGGCCCGCCCCGGCCGGTGAAGCCGTCGGTGCGATGGCCTATGGCCCTGTGGCCGAGTGGTCCGTCGTGGCCAATGCCGGTTCGGACACCTGTACTAGCCCCCAGGACGCGGACACCGCCGTTCCGTACGGCGACCAACTTGTTCTTGCGCTCAACGGCAGGCCGCTGCACGCCGAGGACCAGCGGCTCGTAGGGGCGTTCGCCGCGCAGGTGGCCGTCGTCCTCGATCGTCAGCGCCTGGGCGAGGCTGCAGCGAGCGCCGCACCTCTGGCCGAGGCCAACAAGATGCGCACTGCCCTGCTCGCCGCTGTCGGGCATGACCTACGGACGCCCCTGGCAGCCGCCAAGGCCGTGGTCACGAGTCTTCTGAGCCGCGACGTGGAGTGGTCCGAGGAGGACCGCGAGGAGCTGCTGGTCACGGCGGACGAGGCCTTGGACCGGCTGGCTGCCCTCGTCGACAACCTCTTGGACATGAGCAGGTTGCAGGCAGGGGCCATGGACGTGCTCAACCGTCCCACCGCCGTGGACGAGGTGGTCGCCGGCGCCCTCGACGCGATGGGAGAGGAGGGGCGGCAGGTCGTCGTCGACCTCCCTGACGACCTGCCGGCCGTGCTGGCGGACCCGGGTCTGCTGGAGCGAGTCGTGTCCAACCTGCTCGCCAACGCGGTCCGGTACTCGCCGGCCGGCAGCCGTCCGCTGCTCACCGGCAGTCACCTGGCTGACAGGGTGGAGCTGCGCGTGATCGACCGCGGACCGGGTATCCCGCCGGACGCGCGAGACCGGGTCTTCTCCCCGTTCCAACGTCTCGGGGACACCGACAACACCACCGGGGTCGGACTTGGTCTCGCCCTGGCGCGAGGACTGACGGAGGTCATGGGGGGGACGCTGACACCCGACGAGACTCCCGGGGGTGGGCTGACCATGGTCGTCTCACTGGCCTCGGCATCGGTGATGACCGACGGCAGTGGTCCACTGGAGCCGGGACGTCGAGAACGCGAGTCCGAACGGACACCTCACGGGCAGGTGTCTCCGTGACCCGGATCCTCGTGGTCGACGACGAGCCACAGATCGTGCGCGCGCTGAGCATCAACCTGCGGGCGCGCCGCTACGAGGTGCATACGGCCACCACGGGTAGGGAGGCGTTGTCCAGGGCCGCCAGCCATCCACCTGATCTCGTCATCCTTGATCTCGGGCTCCCGGACCTCGACGGCGTGGAGGTCATCCAGGGACTTCGTGGGTGGTGCCATGCCCCGATCCTGGTTCTGTCCGGTCGCAGTGACAGCACCGACAAGGTGGAGGCGCTCGACGCCGGAGCCGACGACTACCTCACCAAGCCGTTCGGTGTGGACGAGCTCCTCGCCAGGCTGCGGGCCCTCACCCGGCGCACCACGGCGATCGAGAGCCAGGCCGTCGTCCAGCTCGGGAGCGCGACGGTCGACCTTGCCGCGAGGCTGGTCACCGTGCAGGACGACGGTCGTTCGGTCGACGTACGCCTCACTCCCACCGAGTGGCACCTGCTCGAGGTTCTGCTCCGGAACCCCGGCAAGCTGCTCAGCCAACGGCAGCTGCTCGTCGAGGTATGGGGGCCCGGTTACGAGACCGCGCAGGGCAACCTACGGCTCTACATGGCTCAGTTGCGCCGGAAGCTGGAACCGGACCCGGCACGCCCTCGGTTCCTGCTGAACGAGCCCGGCATGGGCTACCGCTTCGACCCAGAGGGCGGCGTGCGGGCTTGAGTCTCGGCCAGGCTCCCTTGCCCATCGGTCAGAGCGGGTGTTCTCCCAGCAAGGACGCGATCTGATCGGCGAGGAGCACCGCCACGCGGCGCTGTTCGAGCGACGGCCGGGCGATGTCGGTCGCCGAGGTGAGTACGAAGTGACCCACGACGTCGTTCTCGCGTCGTACCAGGAGGACCGTCTCGTCGTCCGTCGGTAGCCCGTCTCGTTCCACGTTCAGCCGGTGTCCGGCACGAGTGACGGTGCCGTCGTGATCCATCAACGCCATCAGGGGGTCGTAGGCGCCGCCGGGTACGAACCGACAACGCGTGATGTCGAGCACCTCGGTGATCTGGTCGGCGACCTTCCCGATCAGGTTCTCGACCGAGTCCTGGCGGGCGGCTACACGCTCGGCGGTTCCGAGCACCCCGTCCAGGTATCCCGCGCGACGGCTGGCGCCGGCCTGCTGGCGTCGCCCCCAAAGCGCAAGCTCGGTGACGGCCGTCCCGATCACCAGCAGCAAGATCGTGGCCTCGATGTCATCGGCGTCGGTGATGGTGAAGCGCAGGTAGGGCTGGGTGAGGAAGAAATCGAACCAGACGGCACTCGACAGGGCCGCCGCGATCCCGGCCCACCGGTCACCAGTTGCGGCCGCGGCCACGACGACCGCCACCAGCAGCAGTACGTCGGTAGCGGTCGTGATGCTGTCACGCCAGGCGGACAGGACCGCGCACATCAGTAGAGGCGCAATCGTCGCGGCCGGGATCAGTACCGACCGGTTCCAGGTGGTCGTCGGCGTGTCCGCCATGAACTCATCAACCATCGGGCACCACCTTGTTGTCAACGGCCATCGGTCCTCCGATCAGCCCACATGAACGTGGGGACGGTATGCGCGGTCAGGCTCGGCGCGTCGCACGACCTCGCGTGTGACCGGCGCAACCTCCCCGACTCCGAACATCAGGAAACGAAGGAAGTTCGCGACCGGGTTTCCTTCGGTCCATTCGAAATAGACGTGGGGAACCACTCCGGTCTCGTCCCGGGCGCTGATGGCGAGCGCTGCCAACGCATTGGGCACCGACGAGGAGTCCACCGTGAGCACCCGGTACTGGCCGTGCATCTCCTGTCCGTGCACGTCGAGGCGGGTCTCGAAGTCGGACGGGTCCGTGACGGTGACCTCCACGAAGATGATGTCGTGCTCGTTGGGCAGGTCGTGGTCGCGCAGGATCTGGTCGATCTTGTCCCGGTACTCCCTTCGATCGCGTGCGTCCGGTTCGTTGGCGACGAACCTGAGGCTGCGACGCGCGCAGTCGGCCAGGAACGTCCGGGCTGTGTCGTCGTACTCGACCTCGGTGACACGCAGCTCGAGAGACCGGGAGATCCGGGAGTAGAACGAGACGGAGATGATGGCGGCGATGAAGAATCCCGCGATCTTCACGCCGTCAGGCCTTTCGATGATGTTGTCGATGGTGGTGTAGACGAACACCACGGCCACCACGGCGAACGCGATCATCAGCCTGCGTTGCCCGGAGCGGCGGGCTGCCAGCGTCACAGCGACCGCCGCCGAGGTGATCAGGACGAGGACACCGGTGGCGTACGCGCCGCCCTGAGCGTTGACGTCGGCGTCGAAGATCCAGGTGACGAAGAACGCCACGGCCATGAGAACCAGCACCAACGGTCGAACTGCCCTGGTCCACTCCGGTGCCATGCCGTAGCGCGGAAGGTAGCGGGGGATCAGGTTCAGCATCCCAGCCATGGCAGAGGCGCCCGCGAACCACAGGATGCCGATCGTGGAGAGGTCGTAGACGGTGCCGAAGATGTTGCCGAGGTACTCGTGTGCCAGGTAGGCCAGCGCGCGACCGGACGCCTTTCCGCCCTCCTCGAACTGGTCGTGCGGGATCAGCAACGTCGTCACGAAGCTGCTCGTGATCAGGAAGACGCTCATGATGGCGGCAGCTGTGCCGAGGAGCCGCTGGGTGCCCCTGATCCGTCCCTGGGGGAGTGCCTCGGAGTCACCCGGCGCGCCCTCGACGTGCGGCATCACCGCAACGCCGGTCTCGAACCCTGAGAGACCCAGTGCCAGCTTGGGGAAGACCAGCACCGACACGGCGATCATGCTCGCCAGGCTGCCGTGCGAGGCGGTCAGGGCCGAGGTCCAGTCCGTGACAAGGCTGGGCGCGGTGAAGACGTGCCACAGGGCGACGCTCACGACCACGAGGTTGAGCCCGAGGTATGCCGCGACCAGCGCGACGGCCACTCCGATCGCCTCGGTGAAGCCCCGCAGGAACACCGCCCCCAGGAGGGCGAGCAGTCCCAGGGTGATCGCCACCTCGTGACCGTGGAAGGCAGCCGGAACGTGCGGGTTCTCGACTATGTGTGCCGTGGCGTCCGCCGCCGAGAGCGTCATGGTGATCAGGAAGTCGGTTCCCGCGAACCCCAGCAGCGCCAGCACGAAGAGCTTGCCCTTCCAGAAGGACAGCAACCGCTCCAACATGGCGATCGAGCCTTGGCCGTGCGGACTCTCCACCGCCACGCGCCGGTAGACCGGCAGAGCGCCGAACAGCGTCACCAGCACCAGGACCACGGTCGCCACTGGCGAGAGCAGGCCTGCCGCCAGCGCAGCGATGCCCGGTTGATACCCGAGGGTGCTGAAGTAGTCCACACCAGTCAGGCACATCACCTGCCACCACGGGTGGCGCTTGTCCTCCGGCGGTGAAGCGGCATGTGGGGCCTTGTACTGCCTGGCGCGGTCCTCAGGCGCTTCGAGAAGCCACGATCTCAGGCGACTGCCCGGAGGAGCTTCCGGACGGAGCTGCGCGGGCGAAACCATCTGTCCCCTCGGTGAAGAGCTGGACAGGCACACACACCCACCCAGTCGATCCCCATCACACCACTGGGTCGGCGGATTCCGATGCTTCCTAACAGCACCCTAACGACGCGGACTGCGCCGACCACGGGCATCGGCCCGGGGGTTCTTCGGCGGCTGGCGGCCCCGATCTCACGACGCCGCCCGTCAGACTGATCGACAAGTGACCAATGACCCTGACTGTTCCGTTGGCCCGCATGTGCAGTGAGTTATGCAGGCGAGTAGTGAACGACATCTCCGCCCTGGGAGGAAGCCATGACTGACCTGACCATCACGCTCACTCTGGAAGAGGCCAAGGTCCTGCTGCACTCGGCCGAACGTGACTTCAGCGAGTACCACGTCAAGCGCGAGCGCGCCGTGCTCGACAGGCTGGCGGAGAAGATCGAGGAGGCGGAGAGGGAGGAATCGGCGTACGACGCGGCGTCAAAGGGTGAGATGCACTTGGCCCGTGAACAGCTTTACCAGGGGCCGTCCCGGTACGCCCACCCCACTGGCAATGAGGTCCCAGAGCGCGACTGACGCACGGGGGCCTCTCAGTTCTGGACCGGCGACGTCCAAGGATGTCGCGTGACCGAGGCATGCCGCCCCGTCATCTCTGGCAGCATTGGGCTGCCCGCAAGTCGCGTCATGTTCGGGGGAACCATGAGCACGTTCGGTACTGCACTCGTCATCGACCTCGCCCCTGGGAGCGAGGTGAGCGAGATCGCCGCGGTCCTGAACGCCCGGGTCGCCTACCCCCGGGCGATCGAACTGGAGTCGGGATGGACGCGAGTGAGCGCCTTCATGCCAGACGTCGGTCAACTGGATCTGATCAAGGACATGAGTGTCTCGGCGGGGACTTGTCGAGTCGCCGTGGCGGAGGACAACGACGAGTTCGGGGCATTGTGGGCGGTGCTCTCGGTTCGGGATGGTGTGGTTGAGACCGTTCATCGTCGGTACGTCCTCAACGCCGATCCCACTGATCCTGGTGAAGTCGAAGCGGCGCTGCAGGACTTGGACGGCGTGGACCCACGCGCCGAAGATGTGGCTGGGCCAGGTGCCGCACGAGCGGCGGCTGACCTGTTCGAGGTTGAGCAGGCTCGAATGCTCGAGGCAGAACTCGAGTCGACCTGGGCGTTCGAGCAGATAGGCGTCGTAGGGGGACCGTTCCCCTGGTGGGATGCCTTGCGTCTGCATTGGGGAGGCGTGGGGGAGTCACTTCGCTAGCGCGTTTTCTGCACCACGGCTGCCGCGTCGAGCCGCCGACGTGGTCCGTCTAGGGAGATGCGGGAGGCTCCGCCCGCGGCTGGCCTTTCGTCAACCTGCCTTCCGGTACTTGCGGTGGATCGTCTGCCGCGTCACGCCGAGGAGGGTTCCGATCTCGGCCCAGCTCAGGCCGCTGTGGCGAGCCCTCCGAACCGCAACCTCCTCGCGACGAGAAAGTTCGCGCTTGGCCTCGGCGACCGCTGCGAGCTCACCCGCCACCCCGTCATCGTCTGCACCCACGGACGTCTTCACGTCTGTCAGCATGTGCTGACAGACGAGCGATGTCAAGCCGCGAACTCAGCAGTTGAGGTCTCACCTGAACGAGAAGCACCAGGCTGCCCAGCAGCGCTTGCACCAGCGGCGCGAGAAGCCAGGACGCGAATCGCTGACAACCCGATCAGTCGGCGGCGCGCCGGTTAGTGCTTCGATACAGGCATGACCAGTGTCGATGAAGAGCCCCGACTCGTCAGTGCCAGCTGCGAGATGGCGGCCGGCGCCGAGCAAATCTTTGAACTCATTGCCGACCCGACGCAGCAGCCTCGCTGGGACGGCAACGACAACTTGGTGGAGGCACCGCCCGGGCAGCGAATCCGTGCCGTGGGCGAGGTGTTCACCATGACGACCACGAAGGGCAACGTCAGGGCGAATCACGTCGTGGAGTTCGAGGAGGGCCGCCGAATCGCCTGGAGGCCCGCCGAGCCGAACCAGGAACCGCCAGGGCACCTCTGGCGATGGGAGCTCGAGCCGATCGACTCATCGCACACGCGTGTCACCCACACCTACGACTGGACGCAGTTGACGGACGAGAAGCGCATCCCACGTGCTCGGGCGACCACGGCAGACAGGCTTCGGGCCTCGCTGGACCGGCTCACCACCCTCGCGGAGCGTGGCTGAGCCGGTCCCCAACCTCACCTCGGCTTGGCCGCGTCTCTCAGATTCGGGCGTCCATGTCCTGGTAGCCGGAGTCCTCACGAGTGCCGCCCATGCCGTCGCCGACCTCGGTGTAGTCGTGGATCCATGACACCGATCGGACCCACTTGACCATCTTGTAGCCGTGCATGGACTCAGTCCGTAGCCGCAGCGGCGCTCCGTACATGTCGGGCAGGGGCTCGCCGTTCATGCCCCAGGCCAGGATCGTCTCGTCCTCCATCGCCGTGGCCTTGGTCAACACGGTGTAGTAAGGCTCCACAGGGCGGCCGTCGTGCATGTGCTGGGCGGTGCCGAACGACTCGATCATCACGTAGTTCGCGCCGTCGAGCGGATCGACCTGAGCCAGGACCTCGCGCAGGGGCACCCCGGACCATTTGGCGATGCCGGTCCATCCCTGCATGCAGGTGTGCATCGTGATCTGGTCCTGTGCGGCGATTGCCTTGAGTTCGGCGAGGGAGAAGGACCTGGGCTCGCGAATGAGTCCGCCGACCTCCAGGCGGAAGTCCTCGAACCCGTTGTCACGCAAGGCGACCCACTCGGGTGACTGCTGCAGGTCCGGGGGCCGCGTGTTGACCCAGTGGAACGGCGAGATGTCCTCTTCCGTGAAGACCTGCTGCTTGCGCTGCCGCGAGGTCATCCGGTTGAGGACCAGCCGCTTGACCGGGGTCTGCAGCCCGTAGAGCACCCGTTGGCTCGTGCGTACGTCGATCAGCGAGACGTACGACGCAGCGATCCAGAGGGCCACCACCACGACGATGCCGATGATCACGCGGGTCACCGCCTGCCCGACCAGGGCCGGGTCGTACTCCCGGCCCATCATCATGTGAACCAGGTTGTGCTCGGGGTGGACGACGAAGACCAGCGCGACGTGAGTGACGGCGAAGACCACGAACGCGGCCATGCCGAGGAAGTGGAGCGACCGCGCGGCCTGGCGGCCGCCGAAGAGCTTCGGGTACCAGGGGTAGCGCCCCACCACTGCGGGGGACATCACCGGGCCGGTGAGGATCATGAGCGGCGCGAGCACGAACACCACCAGGAAGTACATGATCTGCTGCAGGGCGTCGTACGGCTGGAAGTGCTCGATCGACGGGACGCCGAACCCGGCATAGATCTTCAGCGAATCCCACGCCTGCCCGAACACGTCCCACGAGGTGGGCACGATCCGCCGCCACTGACCCGTCCCGAAGAGCAGGACGACGTAGAGCAGCCCGTTGAGAACCCACAGGACGGTCACGAGTCCGTGCCACGCGCGACCGATCCCGATCTTGGCCCGGCCGGGAAGGCTGATCAATGGGTGGAGCTCGCGCTGGTCGTCGCGCGCCGTGAACGCACCGATCTCTTCGGGAACCTCGTCCTTGGTGAACTTCATCCATTCCGTACCTGGGCCACAGTCATTGCGCCAGTAAAGGCGGGGATGAGAAGCCAGGATCTCCCATCCGGACCGCACCAGAAGGCCCAGGAACAAGAAATTGACCAGGTGAGTGACCTGAAGCCACCAAGGGAAGCCCGATTCCGTCGCGACCGGGGCAACCTGAATGTACGGATCGAACATCGCAGCCCTTCATTCGTCGATGCGCCCACCGCCTTGGAGGAGGCGCTCACGACCTTAGCGTTGCTCGTCGGCTAATTGCCGAACCTGACTCGGCAAACGGCGTCGCCGTCTATTCCCGAACGGGAAACTCGTGCCCTGCCGAATACAGTCTGCAGGAAACAACGGCGATCTCCCTTTGGAGACCGATTCCTGCCAGGTGAGCTAAAACGCGATTGAACAGAATCGGATCGCGGCTTAGCAGGCAAATGCTTCCTGTGCACTTGCCACATACAGCCGCAGGAGAGTGACACACTGGCCGCCGATGGCAACGGCAAAGCAGGGACAGGCCCATGGAATCTGAGCCCAATAGATCGTGGAACGGGATCAGGCGTGCCCTTCCACGTGTGCTGGGGGTCGTCATCGGGGTCGTCATAAGGGTTTGCGGGAGGTCGCCGATCTCGGCCTGGTCGAGGCCAAGCAGAGGGTCGATAACCCACCCGCGGTGATCGCGAGCGAACTGAACCCGGTCAGCGCCGCTCACGTGCGCGACCGGATCCACAATGCAGGCGGGACGGTCAGCGTGTCGAATGTGACGTCAGCGTCCGACTGAGGAAATTCCGCTCAGCGGCATGACGAGCATTGCACACCGATCGGAGGCGCTGTTTCTCCTCCGTGTGCAGGTCACGCAGTTGCGGGTTAACGTGCCCCCGTGACGGTCGACCTCTTCGCGGGGCTCCCGGTGAGTGACTACCAGCGCGCCCTCACCTGGTACCAGCGGCTGCTTGGCTCCGAACCGGCGTTCCTACCGAACGCGACGGAGGCCGTGTGGGAGCTTGCCGAGCACCGATACCTCTACATCGTGGAGCTGCCCGAGCGCGCTGGCCGTGCACTGCACACGGTGTTCGTGGACGACCTCGATGAGCGGGTCGAGAGCATCGGCGCCAGAGGTATCGAGCCTGCCTCACAAGAGACGTACGGCAACGGGGTGCGCAAGGTGATCTACCGAGACCCCGACGGCAACGAGATCGGCCTCGGCGGCGCCCCGCTTCAGTGACCGGTGCGAGTGACCGGCGCGTCCGAACAGCCAGGTACGGCGCACCGACCCACCATGTCCTGGATGGCTACGAGAGGTCGCGCGGATGGCGCACCAGCCCGTCCAGCGCGGGAGGACGCCTGTCGAGATCGTGACCCATCCAGCTGACACCGCGAGGCTGGCCATGGCGAGCCAGGCGTTGGCGAACCCGATGTTGCCGACGTCGAAGGCGTAGCCGGCGAGCCCGGGACCGAGTTCAGCAGAGCGGTGGGCCGCCGCGTCCCAGCTGGCGTCGAGCACGCCGTACGCCGCCACCAGGATCCCCGAGCCCAAGGCGACGGTGGAGCGCCAGGGCGGTTGCCCCTCGACGCGTCGAAGCAGCAAGGTCAGGCCGACGACGAACCAGAGGAAGACGAGCATCGCGAGGCTGGCGGTGGCCTCGGCCGCTTGCACCCAGGCCGCCTGCGAGTTGCGGAAGAACGCCGCGGCTTCCTGGCTGCTGGCGTCCAGAGGTGGCTCGCCCACCGTGCTGACGGCGATGACCGCCGCGAACAGGAGGCTGACCGCCCCCAGGCCGGTCACCCCGGTCGCCCTTGCCAGGGACGCCCATCTCTGGGCCGCCTCGGAGTCCGGGCTGTCTGCTGTCCGCGCGGAGACCATGCGCTTCACCCGCTTTCGTCCGTGCTTTCTATCCCGGGCAACCGCGTCCGGAGCGACCTCGGCCCCGTCACCTTCAGAGGATGCTCGCTCGGCACCGGACGGCCGGTCGAGCGTCAAAGCGGATGGGACAGGGCGAGCGGAGGACCGATGAACTCGACGCCGTACACCTGGCCGATCTCAGCGAGAACCTCCGGATCGGTCGGGCCAGGCGCGGAGGATGTTCTGGCGGCGAACGCTTCGAAGAACCGCTCGACACCGGCAGGCGTGCAGATGATCAGCAACCGGCCGGGCCCGTCACCGATGTTTTGGAAGCAATGCGGCGTGCCGCGCGGACCGAAAGCCATTCCTCCCTTCGAGAGCCGATAGTGCTCGTCACCGGCCATGAACCTGAACTTGCCCTCGAGGACGTACCAGATCTCATCCTCTCGCTGGTGTACGTGCAAGGCAGGTCCACGCATTGGCTCGGTCTCGAGTTCGAGGACCGTCAGCAGGCCGTTGGTGTTGTCGGAGCGGCCCTTGACAGTCACCCGGTCGGCGGTCGGCGTTGGCATCGACGGACCGTCGCCCGCTGCGACAGCAAACGGCGAAATGGAGCTCGTCATGGGGGCCTCCTCGGCGCTCGGCGAGGTCAGCGTTCGTTGTGACCATGATGATGCGTGGAGGGGGCTGAGGACAGAACTTCCGCTGGGGCCCAGGAGGGAGGCAGCTTCTGAACCAAGTCACGACACATTACGCGGTACCGGCCTTCTGCTCGATGAGCGTCTTCAGGTTCCGCAGTTCTTTCGTTGCCTCTCTGCTGCTCAAGATGGCGAGCTCAATGACCTGCCCGACCAGTCGAAGGGAACGCGGCCACCAGGTCTCGGCTCGAAGGATGAGGTGGGTGCCGTCTGCGCTGGGCACGAGCCGGGACTCGACGTCGAATCGGAGCCCGAGGTAGGCGTCGGTCTTCGTCAAGAGGCGACGTGGCGGATCGGACTCGATGACAGTGGTCCGGGCGGAGAGAGGGCCTCTCTTGGAGACGTACGACGCCCCCGGTTCACCGGGACCACCGTTGATGTCCTCGATGGAGGGTGAACCGGTCTGCCATTGCGGGATCCGTGACGGATCCGCATAGATCCTCCACACCACTTCCGGCACAGCGTGGATGAAGATGGAGTACTCCGCGATTCCCATGTCAGACACCAGTGCTCAGTTCCGTTCCTACCGCACGATCGGCCACGGGCCCTATGGCGTCAAGGTGCCCGGGCTGCTTGTCTCGAGGGAGATGTACTCATCGAGCGTCGTAGCTCGCCACATCCCCTCCCGCGGCGGCTGATCACCTCGCGTCCTGGCTGCTGCTGGCCAAGGTGCGCCTGAGCTGGAGCGTTGACCGCCAGTTCGTACCTGGGGTCTTAGGACTCTGGGCGGTGGGGCAGCGCTCCCTGTGAGAGTTGGACCGCCGGAGACGTGCACGGCGAGGGGAGTCAGCGTGGACGTCGATCTACTGATCACGGGTGGGAAGGTCATTGATGGGACCGGTGAGCCTGCATTCCCTGCCGAGATCGGTGTGCGAGGGGAGCGGATCGTCGCGGTGAGCCGGCGCGGCGACGGTCGGTGGCGGTTGTGGGTGCAGCCACTCACCGGCGGCCGAACCTCACTTTGCCGAGTTGGATGCGTTGACCAGGTTTCTGCACGACGGTGAGCTGAGGTCGGGATGGGCGTCCTTCGGCGACTTCGCCGAGGCATGTGATCGTTGTCGTCCTCTGGTCAACGTCGCGCTCCTGGTTGGCCAACAGGCGGCTCGGTGCGCCGTGGTGGGGGTCCGACCTGGGCCGTTGGACGGCCGGGAGCGGGCGGAACTAAGAAGGTTGCTGCGTCAGGCACTCGAAGCGGGCGCTGTGGGGGTGTCGGCCTGTGCTGGCCGTGCATGCCCGGGCATACTCGGCATTGTCGACTGACTATCAGCCATGGCCCAGGCCACCGCACAACATCCGCGCGGTTCGCGAGCTCGCCACCCTGGCTGCGCAGACAGGGGTGCGGCTGCAGGTGTCCCACGTCGGTCTCGCAGGGCGCAGAAGCTGGCGCCTCGTCGATGCGGTGCTGGAGGAGGTCGAGGACGGCAAACGCGCGGGTGGCGACATCGGTTTCGACGTGGTGCCGTATCCGCTGGGGGTGGGACCGATGCAGATGCTCTTCCCCCCATCGTCGGTACAAGAGCTTCAGCAGGGCCGCCTCCGACGTCGTACCCGGTCCCGGCTGCGTCTGATGGCCGCCGTCCAGCCACACCTCCTGGGTCTCGGGCTCGGCGACGTCGAGCTCCTCCGGTCGAGGGATCACCGAGCGGCTGAGTTCGCGGGTCTGGACTTCACCCAGATCGGGCGGCAGCTCGGGAAGTCACCCATCGACGCTCAGATCACCGTTGCCCTACAGAGTCGGCTCGGTGCCGCAGTAGCGCTGTGCGGCTTCTCAGGCGACGAAACCGACGAGGGGCCGCTCGAGGCGCTGCTGACCCACCGCGACGCGGCCGTGGTCTCCAATGCCGCGTCCAGCGCTGAGGGTGTACCGAACCCGACGGCCAACGGCGCCTTCCCTCGGCTACTCGGGCGGTTCGTCCGCCAGCGCCGGACACTGACGCTGGAGGAGGCGGTGCGGCGCGCGACAGCACTTCCGGCGGAACGTCTCGGTGTCCCCGGCATCGGGAGGATCACCGAGGGCGCGCGGGCCGATCTGGTCATCCTGGACCCCGCAACCGTCGACGACGGCGGCTGGCCCAAGCGACCCGCCGGGCCCCCACGCGGCATCCACACGGTCATCGTCGGAGGGCGGGTGGCGGCCCAGCGAGGCACAGTTGTGTCTGTCGGGAACGGGCGCCTACTGCACTCCTAAGGCAGACCCTGGGCCGCATGGTGCTACCACAAAAGGGCCGGATCTCACCGTCGACCCTGCTGCGGGCCCTGCGCAGCCAGGCAGGCCCAAATCCGCAGAGACCGTGTGCTCCAGGCGTCGGTGGTCCTGAACGCAGGCGCCACGCACTCCTCTGGACGCTCGCGACTCGAATACGGATCGCTGAGGCTCTGGCCACAGCGGGCCTTCCATGACTCAGGAAGACCGCGTTAAGGGACGTCGCGGCTGGGGGCGAAAAGCATGGCAAAACCGTGGCCAAAGAAGAAGGTCAGACACCGTGAGGGCGTCTGACCTGGGGTTTTGTGCGCCATCAGGGACTCGAACCCCGAACCCGCTGATTAAGAGTCAGCTGCTCTGCCAATTGAGCTAATGGCGCGCGAAGCGAGTGGAACTCTAGCAACACAGACGCCTCACCACGAAATCGAGTCCCGTGTGACGACCGGCACCGAGCCCGGAGGGCGATCGATGCCGGTCGACGGGGAGCCGCCTCAGCCAGCAAGCAGGGCGTCGAGCTTCGTGAAGGAGCTGTTCCAGCCGTCGCGGGCGTTGCCCACGAAGTCGTCCTTGTAGGGACCCTGACGCAGCACGAGCCGGGTCTTGCCCTCTTCGTCGTGGAGCTCGATCCGCATGGTGATCCGCTCAGCGCCGAAGAGCTCGGCCATCTCTCCCGAGAGGTCCTCGTGAGCCACGAGAAGCTCGTTCTCCACGACCTCCTCGAAGACCCCTTCAGATGGGCCACCTGGTGGGTAGCTCGGGTCGTCCGGAACCATCGTCAACCGCTGGTGCCCACCCACCCGGAGGTCGATGTCGACGCTGTCGCGGGGGACGGAGTACCCGACGGGTCCGAACCACTGGGAGATCTGGTCGGGGTCGGTGAACGCCTTCCAAACCAGCTCGCGTGGTGCGTCGAAGACGCGCTCGATGTGCAGCTCTTTTGCCATGGATCTTGCCTCTCTTGCGGGGTGGCGGTCAGCCACCGTTGTCCTGTTCCTGCTTCATCCGTTTGAGGTGGGCGTCGAGACGGTCGAGCCTGGTGTCCCAGAGCTCCCGGTACGGCTCCACCCAGTCGATGACCTCCCGCAGCGTCTCGGCCTGCAGCGTGCTCGAGCGCCACTGCGCCGAGCGGCTCCTCGTGATGAGGCCTGCCCGCTCGAGCACCTTAAGGTGCCGTGAGATCGCGGGGAGGCTGATGGAGAACGGCTCCGCGAGCTCCGAGACGGTGGCGTCGCCCTCAGCGAGACGGGCGAGGATTGCCCTTCGTGTCGGGTCGGCCAGCGCCGAGAAGATCTCGCTCAGTCGGTCGGAAGCCATCTTGTTTAACCTCTGTGTTAATTAACTGATGTGTTAAACATACTCGCCACGAGTGGCTTGTCAAGGGGTAGATTCTGCGACCAATCCGCGGCGGCGGCTGCAGCGAACTACAGTCGCAAGCCAAGGAGGCCGCAGGGCCCGTGCGAATCGTCAGGAGGACTCGATGCCTGAGCCCGAGCTGAGGCTCGTGCCCCCGCGGGGCCCGGTCGACGTCGACGAACTCATGCGCCGTGCCGCTCGTGGTGAGTCGCAGGCGTTCGAGAGTCTGTACGACGAGCTGTCCCCAGCGGTCTACGGCTTGGCACGACGTGTCGTCCGCGACCCGGCCAGGGCCGAGGACGTCACGCAGGAGGTCTTCCTCGACGTGTGGCGCAAGGCGACGAGGTTCGACGTCGAGCGCGGCAAGGCGAAGACCTGGGTGATGACCATCGCCCATCGCCGAGCGGTCGACGCGGTGCGCCGGAGCGAGGCCCAGAAGCGCCAGGACCACCAGGGGGCTCCGGACGAGGTCTCGCACGACGAGCCCGCCGACGCGGTGATCGAGGCCGAGGAGCACGGCGCGGTCCGGGACTGCCTGGAGACCTTGACTGACCTGCAGCTCGAGTCGGTCCGTCTGGCGTACTTCAACGGATACACCTATGGGGAGGTGGCGACCTTGCTCGACAAGCCACTTCCCACAATCAAGACGAGAATGAGAGACGGCCTGATTCGTCTCCGCGACTGCCTGGAGGGGGCACGATGAGCACCGAGCTTCACACGCTTTCCGGCGCCTACGCCCTCAACGCATTGAGCGCGGAGGAGGCCGAGCAGTTCCGCAGGCACCTCGAAGCCTGCCAGGCCTGCCGTCAGGAGGTTAGCGAGCTGCAGCAGGCCGCGGCGACGATGGGCGCCAGCGAGGCAGTCCCGCCGCCGTCGTACCTCAGGGCGAAGGTCCTGAGCGCTGTCGACCGCACCCCACAGCTGCCGCCGCACACCGGCACTGCCAACGTCATCCACGTGGCGCCGCATCGGTGGGGGACCAGGCTGCTGCTTGCCGCGGCCGCTGTGGTCGTGATCCTCGCGGGTGCCATCGGCATCAGCCAGATCGGCGACAACGGGCCCAGCGAGCAGCAGAGCCTCCTCGCCGAAGGGGTGGTCAAGGTGTTCCAGGCCGACGACGCCCACAGCGCCACCATGGAGACCGCGAACGGCGGCAAGATCTCGGTCGCCGCTTCGTCGAAGCTGGGGGAGATGGCCGTCGACACCGAGGACCTCCCGGCGCTGGACAAGAAGCACGTCTACCAGATCTGGGCCATCCACGGCGGTGCCTTCTCCTCGGTCGGCGTGGTCGAGCGGGAGAAGGGTGCGGCCATGGAGCTGCCCGAGCCGGACACCGAGGTCGCGATCACCGTTGAACCGGCGGGCGGGTCCAAGCAGCCGACGACCGACCCGATCATGCAGGTCGACCCCCGCAAGGTCCTGACCGGCCAGGTCTGACCGGTCTCGACAAGCTCGACCACCGCGCGGCGGCCGCTCGACCAGCGTGCGGTGGCCGCGCGACCGGGTCTCGACAAGCTCGACCACCGTGCGGCGGTCGAGCGCCGTGCGGTGGGCTCAGCCGGCCTGGTGAGCCTCCAGCACCGCCTGCGCGGCGTTGTGTCCGGCGATGCCGCTGACCGCACCGCCGCGCCGTGCGCCGGAGCCGCACAGGAGCACGTTCTCCACCTCGGTGGAAACGCCCCATCGCTGGGCCGGGCTGTCCAGGCGGGACCGGTTGGGCGACCAGGGCCAGGCCAGGTCACCGTGGAAGATGTGGCCGCCGGGCATGGCGAGCGCGTCGTCGATGTCTTGTGGGGTCTTGGCCTCGAGGCAGGGCTTGCCGTCGGCGTCGAGCGCCAAGCAGTTCTCGATCGGCTCCTCGAGGTGCTCGTTGATCGCGTCGAGCACTCGCTCGACAGCCTGGTCGCGGCGGCCGTCGAGGTCGCCCTCGAAGGCCTGGAGCGGCATGTGCACGCCGAAGTAGGTCAGTGTCTGCTTGCCGGACCCGGCGAGGCTGCCGAGGATCGAAGGGTCGGTCAGCGAGTGGCAGTACAGCTCGCCCGGCGGGGTCGTCGGGATCTGCCCCGCAGCGGCCTCCTCGTAGGCCTTCTGCAGCTGGCTGTAGTCCTCCGCCACGTGGAACGTGCCTGCGAAGGCGACGTCCGGGTCCGCCCCGGACTTCAGGCGCGGCAGCCGGTCGAGGAGGAAGTTGATCTTGAGCTGCGACCCGGCCGGCGGCTCGCCCGGCTCCTCGCCGAGGAGGATCTGCAGGACCCACGGGGCGACGTTGGACAGCACCCAACGGGCCTCGACGTTGTGGGTCAGCTGACCGTCGTGCCACACGATCTCGGCCGTCGTACCGTCGGACTCGATCTTGCTGACGCCCGCACCCGTGACGATCTCCGCACCCGCGCTCCGGGCTGCGTCGGCGAGGGCGTCCGTGACCGCACCCATGCCGCCGACCGGCACTCGCCACTCGCCGGTGCCGTTGCCGACCACGTGGTAGAGGAAGCAGCGGTTCTGGATCAGCGAAGCGTCGTGCATGTCCGCGAACGTGCCGATCAAGGCGTCGGTCGCGATCACGCCGCGGACGGTGTCGTCGCTGAACCGCTCCTCGATCACCCTGCCGAGGGGATGCGTCACGAAAGCGTCCCAGGACTCGGCCTTCACGAGCTCGCGCATCTGCTTCTCGGTGCGCAGCGGCTCGAGCAGCGTCGGCGCGATCGCCTGGGCGAAGTCGCTGACCTCGCCGTAGAACGACCGCCAGGCGTCGTACTCCACGTCCGACCCCGTCAGCGCGCGGAACGACTCGGCCGTCAGGGTGCCTTCGGGCCGCTCGACGAGGAGCCCGGTGTGCTTGCCGTCGCGGACGACGGGCGTGTACGACGCGGTCGTGCGCGACTTCAGCTCGAGGTCCAGGCCGAGGTCGGAGATCAGCTTCTCCGGCATCAGGCTGACCAGGTAGGAGTAGCGCGAGAGCCGGGCGTCGAGGCCTGAGAAGGCTTCGGTGCTGATCGCGGCACCCCCGGTGTGGGCGAGCCGCTCGAGGAGCAGTACCGACAGCCCGGCCTTGGCGAGATAGGTGGCGGAGACGAGGCCGTTGTGGCCGCCTCCGACGATGACGACGTCGTACTTGCTCTGCTTGGTCCCGGAAGTCACGAGTGCACGCTACTAGCCGCCGCCCCCACGCTCGAACCTGGCAACCTGTTGAATGTTGAACTACCCTTGTCAGATGCCTGCTCTCACAGTCGAAGACCTCACCGTCCTGCCTCGCGTCAGCGGCCCGGGCCTGGGTGACACCGTCCGTCCCGTGGTGCAGGTGACTGAGGCGCCGCGGGGCTTCGAGGGCGAGGGGTTTCCCGTACGTCGGGCGTTTGCCGGTGTCGACCTGGGCCTTCTCGATCCCTTCATCCACATGGACCAGATGGGCGAGGTCGAGTACGCACCCGGTGAGCCGAAGGGGACGCCGTGGCACCCGCACCGGGGCTTCGAGACTGTCACCTACATGATGGACGGCCTGCTCGACCACCAGGACTCCAACGGTGGGGGCGGCAGCATCACTGATGGCGACACACAGTGGATGACCGCCGGCGCCGGGCTGTTGCACATCGAGGCGCCGCCGGAGTGGCTCGTGCAGAAGGGCGGGCTGTTCCACGGCGTCCAGCTCTGGGTGAACCTTCCTCGCAGGGAGAAGATGACCGCACCGCGCTACCAGGACCTGCGCGCGGGCCAGGTCGGCCTCGTCACGAGCGCCGACGCCGGGGCCCTGGTCCGGATCATCGCCGGAGACGTCGCGGGACAGAAGGGCCCGGGCACGACGCACACGCCGATGACGATGGTCCACGCCACCCTCGCCCCGACCGCCAGGCTCGACCTGCCATGGGACCCGGAGTTCAACGCGCTCGTCTACGTGCTGTCCGGTCAGGGCAGTGTGGGCGCAGAGGCGCGGCCGCTGCGTGCCGGCAACCTCGCCGTGCTCGGTCGCGGTGACTTCGTGACTGTCGCCGCCGACCGCACCCAGGAGAGCCGGACCTCGACCCTCGACGTTCTGGTGATCGGCGGCAAGCCGATCCGTGAGCCCGTGGCCTGGGCCGGCCCCTTCGTGATGAACACCAAGGCCGAGGTGATGGCCGCCTTCGAGGACTACCGCGCGGGCCGGCTCGGCACGGTGCCCGCTGTCCACGGGGCGCCGACCGACATCGTCTCCGGCGACTGAACCGTCTCGCGAAGATCTGCCGCCGCTTCGTCAGCTGTGCGCGTTTTCCTTCCTGCATAAATACGCAATGCACGAAGATGCAACGCTATTGGTAGATATTTCCCCTCGTTGAACTCTTAACGTTGCCGGGTTCAGCGCGGCCGGTCCGGCTGCGCTTTTTCACCCGAGGGGACACACTCCATGCGCTATCGCTCCATGCTCGCGGTCTCGGCCGTCGCAGCCTTGGCAGCCGCGACAACGGTCGTCACCGCGACCACGTCGTCGGCGGTCGACAACACCTCCGTGACCGTCAGCCAGCCATCCCAGGCCGGGGGATCGTTCGCGCTCAGCGGCCCGGCGGCCGCGCACTACAAGCTGCCTTCAGGCATGCGCGAGCTCCACACGTCCACCTTCCCGGACGGCGGCACGCAGACCCGCTACCAGCAGGTCGTGGACGGCGCCTCCGTGTTCGGCGGTCAGGTCACCATCAACCGCGGCGCTGACGGTGTGGCCACGTCGGTCATCGGCGCCCACTTCCCGGCGCTCCAGGCCAAGAACAAGGCCAAGCTGACCAAGGGCGAGGCCAAGCAGAAGGTCACCAAGGAGATCGGGACCGAGGGTGACTTCGACAGCACCCTGCGCCTCGACCCCAAGACCGGCCGGCTCTTCTACCAGGTGCAGAGCATCCGCGACGACGAGCGTCCCGTGCGCTGGGTCGACGCGACCACGGGCGAGACCGTCAAGGCGTTCGACGCCATCACGAAGGGCGAGGGCATTGGCGTCAAGGGTGACACCAAGCCTGTCGACAGCACGCTGACACCCACCGGCGACGCGTACAGACTGGTGTCCGGCGACGGCCGTCAGCGCACTTTGGACGCAATGAACACGGGTCGCACCACGCCGCTGCAGGTGAAGCACATGACCGATGCCGACGACGTCTGGGACCTTCTCGGGAACACCAGCCCCGGCCAGTCGGCCGGCGTGGACGCGCACTACTACGCAGGCGTTGTGGACGAGTTCTACGGCAAGACGTTCGGCCGCAACAGTATCGACGGCGAGGGCATGCGTATCGACTCAGTCGTGCACTACGGGCAGGGCTACTGCAACGCCTTCTGGAACGGGTCCTACATGACCTACGGCGACGGCAACGGCACCACCT
>DATGYO010000123.1:0-16140 GCA_035297905.1 Nocardioidaceae bacterium | reverse complement strand
CGGGTCGCACCGTCTGGCCGACGGTCGGGTGGAGGGCACCGACCCGCTGGCGCCGTTCGGTCCGCTGGCCGCGGAGTTCGTGCTGCGCGTCGCGGCCCGGGACGAGACGCCCGACATCTACGTGAACAGCATCGTGGAGCCCGGCACCGAGGACGTCGCGGCGTTCGAAGGCCTCGTCGGCTGCCACGGAGGCCTGGGCGGCTGGCAGGACCGTGCGGTCGTCGTCGTCCCGACCGACCTGCCGTTCCCCCGCACCCGAGTCATCGGTGCGGACGCCATGCACGTCGCGTTGCGGGGCATCCTGCATCACCTGGGACACCGTCGCGGCCTCGACTCCACCGAGCCGGCCGCCGACGCGGATCTCTCGCAGGCTCTCCAGACCGCGAAGCGGCATGCCACTCCCTCATCCGCCCGGGACGGATGAGGCCGGAGGATGAGCCCGTGCCGGTCCTGAGCACGCGAGCGCCCACCCCGAGGACTACCCGTCCCCGGGGCGGCCGGTCTCGGAGTCATGCCTGGCGTCGAGGGCCCTGATGTCGGCCAGAGCCGCATCCATCGACGGGTAGAAGTGGTCCCTGTCCAGGGTCTCGAGGAGTCCGTAGCGCAGCACGAGGTCCTGGAGTCGTCCGCGCAGCTCCACGAAGGCCAGGTGCACGCCCCTGGCGTTGAGCTGCTTGTCGGCCTGGTCCAGCATCTCCGCGGCGGTGACGTCGATGTCGGTGATCGCCTCGCACTGGAGGACCACCCAGCGGGCCTGTTTCGCTCGGACCAGCTTGCGCACCTGGTCGTGAAACATGCCGGCGTTGGCGAAGAAGAGCGGTGCCTCCCAGCGGTACACCACGATGCCGGGTTCCTCCGTGACCTCGATGTCGGCGGTGACGTCGTGCCAGGTGCCGTCCGACGCCCTGCCGAGCACGGCCCCGTGTGGCCACCAGTTGCGGCGGAAGAAGAGGAAGATGGAGAGCATGATCGCGATCAGGATCCCCTGCAGGACGCCGAAGAAGATCACGCCCAGGCTCGCGACGATCGAGAGGAAGAACGCAGTCCGCCGTACCCTCCAGTAGCGGGCCAGGGCCGCGAGGTCCATCAGGGAGAGCGCGGCGGTGATGACGACGGCCGCGAGGGCTGTCTGTGGGAGGTCGGCCAGCAGGCCGTTGAGGAACAGCAGCAGGATCGCCACGACGCCCGCCCCGACCAGTCCGGTCAGCTGGCTCTTGGACCCAGACTGCTCGGCGACCGCGGTGCGAGAGCCGCTGGTGGAGACCGAGAAGCCCTGGAAGAGCCCCGCCGCCAGGTTGGCGGTCCCGAGTCCGATCATCTCCTGGTCGGGCCGCACCTCATCGCCGCGGCGGGCGCCGAAACTGGTGGACGTGGCGATCGTGTCGGTCAGGGAGACCAGGGCGATTCCGAAGGCGGCGAGCAGCAGAGGGCCGATGTCGCTGGCCTGCGTCCACGGGATCTGCGGAGTCGGTAGCCCCTGCGGCAACGCGCCGACCGTGTCGACGCCCTTCGCGGACAGGTCCAGCACTGCGGAGACCACGGTCGCGCCGACGATGGCGATCAAGATCGCGGGGAGCCTCCGGGTCACTCGGGGAAGCCCCAGGAGCACGGCCAGCGTCGCGAGCCCCACTGCGAGAGTGGTGGTGTGCGTCTGGTCGATGTTGGCGAAGAACGCCTTGACCTCGTCGACGAAGTTGTCCGTGTCAGTGGAGAACCCACAAAGCTTCGGCAACTGTCCGACGATGATGGTGATGCCAAGCCCGTTCATGTACCCGACCTGGACCTCCTTGGACAGCAGGGCGGCGACGAAGCCCAGTTTCGCCACGCCGATGCCGACCAGGATCAGGCCGGTGAGGATCGCCAGCATCCCGGCCAGCGCGATCGCGGTTGCGGGGTCGTCAGTGGCGCCGAGCGGCAGGATCGCGGCGAAGATCAGGGGGGAGACCGACGAGTCCGGTCCCAGCACGAGGACGCGAGAGGCCCCCATCAACGCATAGCCCACCAGGCAGGCGATCGTTGTGTACAGCCCGGTGACCGCCGGGAGCCCCGCGAGCTCGGCGTAGGCCATACCCTGGGGCACCAAGATGGTGGCGAGCACCACGCCCGCGACCACGTCCGACCTCAACCATGCCCGGCGGTAGCTGCGTAACGCGGCCACCCCCGGCACGCGTCGCTCGAGCGTGGTGCCATCACCCTCGACCGTCGGTGCGCTCATGCGACCCGCCCTCCGTCACCTGGACCAGGCGCGTTTGGTCGCCGCAGCAGCGAACCTCCCCGCGACCAGCCCGATGAGCGACCCGGCGACCACGTCGCCTGGATAGTGCACCCCGCAGTGGACCCGTGACTCGGCGACCGTGGCGGCTGCGAGGAGGAGAGCCGGTCGCGGCCAGGGAAGCGCAGCGCCCACGCCTTCGGCGAAGGCGAACGCCGATGCCGAATGGCCGGACGGGAACGAGGTGGACCCCGGCATCCGCACATGTCGTGCAGAGACGGCGTCGTCACCGCGGATGGGGCGCGCTCGGCGCGCGAGTGGTTTGAAGCCGAGGTTGACCGCGGCGGACGCCACGCCGATCGAGACCACTCCGTTGACCGCCGCACGCCGACCCCGCGGCCCACCGGCGAGGGCAAGCAGCGCCGCGACCCCCAGCC
Source organism: Nocardioidaceae bacterium (assembly GCA_035297905.1). Lineage (GTDB taxonomy): Bacteria > Actinomycetota > Actinomycetes > Propionibacteriales > Nocardioidaceae > Nocardioides_C. The sequence continues at coordinate 13,491 of DATGYO010000123.1, read as the reverse complement.
ACAGCTTGGACTTGTCCGCGGCCAGGCTCAGCCGACGGAGCCCCGCGTCCAGGGTCGGGGTGTCCGACTCCGCCACCGCGACGTAGACCGCCTGGTCCAGCCGTCCCAGCTCGCGCAGGGAGGCGCCCAGCCGGGACCCGCCTGGTCCGGGCACCGGGGGGTGGGTCCGCGGGGTCGAGTCGGCGGTCAACCCTGGGTCAGGCATCGTCGCCTCCGCTTGTGAGGCTCTCGTGGCGGACCGTGCTCGGCTGTCGGCCACGGGCCACCGCGACGAGGTCGCCGAGGTCGAGCCCCCGGGCGCTGCGCTTGGCCGCGGTCGCCAGACTCTCCTCCGGCACCAGCACCCGCAGGCCCCGCGGGTGGATCCGGAACTCCAGCGGCGTGTCCAGGTCCAGCGACTCCCCGTCGATCCCGGCGAACGCCCTCCCGCTGCGTGACCGGACCTCGAACGACTTCGCGGTGAACTGGTGGATGTTGGGGTCCCGGTGAGCCAGCCCGACCGTAGACCGCGTGATCATCGCGGCGGCTTCGGCGCCCGTCTTGGCGGTCACGGCCACCACACCCAGGGTGCCGCTGTCGAGACGACGCCGCTGCGAGAGGTCCAGCGCGGGGCCGAGCACGTAGGGGTTGTTCGAGACCAGGATCACGAACGCGCCGTCGACCTCCGCGCCGTCGGGCCCGGTGAACTGGAGGTCGAACGGCTCGGCCTGCCTACCGAGCAGCTCGGGCAGCAGCTGGTCCGTGGTCTCCCGCTTCGCCTCGCGATAGCCCTCCTGCTGCACGATCGTGGCGTACACCCCGAGCGAGACGTTGTTCACGAAGAGCCGGTCGCCCACGGTGGCGTAGTCGATCCGGCGCTCGACCCCGTCGCGGAAGGCGATCATCCCGGTTCGGGGGTCTTCGCGGTCGAGTCCCAGGTCGAGGGCGAAGTGGTTGCGGGTGCCCGCCGAGATGCACACGAACGGGATGTCGTGCTCGATCGCGATGGAAGCCACCAGCGCCTGCGAACCGTCGCCTCCGGCCATGCCCAGGCAGTCCGCCCCCCGGGCGATGGCGTCGTGGGCGAGCTCGGCAAGGTCGAGCCCGCGATTCAAGAACACGGTCTCCACACCGAGGTCCGCGGCCAGCTTCGCCAGCCCGAACTTCTCCACCTTGCCGCCCCCCGACCAGGGGTTGCACAGCAGCACCGGCCTGCTCGGACGGACGTGGTGGACCCCATGGCGCCGGTCCAGCTCGTGCAGGTCGGGCACCAGCGCGACCCGTGCACACACCGTGGCGAGGGCCATCAAAGCCACCAGCAGCAGGATCCGCAGGATCGCGGCGTCGGCACGCGCGGCAGTGACCACCACCGCGCCGCAGATGACCAGCACACCCAGCGCCATGCCGGCGATGCCGAAGGCTCGCCGAGGGTTGCGTTCGGTGATCATCCACCAGCCACCCCCGGCGATCAGCGCAAGGCCGATGAGCCCCCCGACGAGAATGACCGGACTGTTCAACAACATCACCACCGCCGCGCCCACGAGCACCAGCGCGGCCAGCAACGCGACGACCGCCGCCCACCTCCTCCCCCCAGACGGCGTGGCCGAGTAGCCAGGCAGCGAGCGATCCGAACCGACTGCCGACGTACCCATGACAGGCCCACCTCCTCCCTCGAACTCTAGAAAGTCGCTCGCCGCCCGACCTCACCTCTAGCGGACTAGCTCTCCGGCGGTTCTCGCCCCTCCTCCCCGCGGCACCGGCGGACCTTGCACCGATCATCGACCCAGCCATCCGTGGCTGCCTTGGGCGACTTCGCACGGCGCCGTGGCGATCTCGCGTGGCGGGCGTGACGTGCTCGCCCGGGGTCGAGCCTTCCAGTTCGGGAAACGATCCCGCGTCGTACTCGGCCTGTCCCACTCAGCACATCGGCTCATTACCCCGCTCGGCTCATACCCCGTGGGTGATGCGGGACGTCGGGGTCCGACAGAGGCTGGCAGAGGCCATCTCTGCACTCAGGGCCAGGCGGGCGAGAGCTGTCAGCACAGAGCGAGACGTTGTCGTCGTGACGCATGTGCAACACGGACGAAGGGACCACTGATGACCACCCTTGGAGACGAAACGATGGCGCCTATCTGGCCACGGTGTGTCGCCGCAGCGAGGCGGTGGCCGGTGGTCCGTGCAGCCTTCCGCGCGACGCCTCGATCATGATCGAGGAAGAAGAGGCGAAGGCCATCTCCCGGCTGATCGAGCGGCTGGTGGTGCGATTCCCCCAGTTCCCGGCTGGAACAGTGGAGGAGACCGTGTCCTCGGCTCACCAGGCGTTCGAAGGCGCGCGAGTACGTGTCTTCGTACCGCTGCTGGTCGAACACGACGCGCTCATGCAGCTCAAGGAACTCGCCCGGCAAGCGGACCTGGTCGCGAGACCGGGAGCAGGGGCGCCCCATCCCGCCCTCCGGGCCTGAGGCTGGCAGAAAAGCTTCGGGACTTCGGGATCGTGGGTGCCTGCCGGTCCTCGCCGTCAGGCACCGTCTCAGTCGCCGATGGCGTCGCGGCCCCGGGCCACGATCAGCGGGTCCGGTTGGCCGACCATGTCCGGATCCTTGTCCGCGTAGTCGAAGCGTGACAGGAAGTAGCGCATCGCGTTGAGGCGCGCGCGCTTCTTGTCGTTGCTCTTCACCGTGGTCCAGGGCGAGTAATCGGTGTCGGTCCGCAGGAACATCTCTTCCTTGGCCGCCGTGTAGTCCTCCCACTTGTCCAGCGACTGCAGGTCCATCGGTGAGAGCTTCCACTGACGGACCGGATCCACCTGGCGAATGATGAAGCGAGTCCGCTGCTCCGACTGGGTCACGGAGAACCACAGCTTGGTCAGGTGGATGCCGCTGTCCACGATCATCCGCTCGAACAGCGGCGCCTGAGCCATGAACTGTTCGAACTCGTCGTCGGTGGCGAACCCCATCACCCGTTCCACACCGGCGCGGTTGTACCAGGATCGGTCGAAGAACACCATCTCACCGGCGGCCGGAAGGTACGGGACGTACCGCTGGAAGTACCACTGGGTTTGCTCTCGGTCGCTCGGTTTGGCCAGTGCGACGACTCGGGCATGGCGAGGGTTCAGGTGCTCCATGAACCGCTTGATGGTTCCACCCTTGCCGGCGGCGTCGCGCCCCTCGAACAAGATGACGTGCCGGTGGCCGGTTTCCACCGCATGGTTCTGCAGCTTCAGCAGCTCCACCTGCAGCGCGTACTTCTGCTCGTCGTAGATCTCCCGAGGCAGCCGGTCGTCGTACGGGTAGTTCTCGCGCCAGGTGTCGACCGCCCGACCCTGCGGGTCGATGAGGATGGGGTCGTCGTCGTAGTCCTCTACGACCGCGTGGCCGGCGATCTGCAGCCGGTCGATGTACTCACGCACATCACGGAGCATGCAACGACTCCCTGTCGGCGGCGCCAGGCTCGACGTAGGTCACCAAGATCACGGCTTGTGTCTGGCTCGGTGGCACCGACCGTACGTCGGGACGTCGCCGTCGACTTCCCGACGCACGGTAGATCCGCATCTGGCGTCTCACAGCTCGGCTGACTTCCCGATCGCGCTGAATGACGGCGACTTCTGGTGCAGCGCCGTGCCCGCACCCTAGGGCTCAGAAGCGGCGGTCTCGCCGGTCTTCGCGGCGATCGCCCCGGTCATCGCGGCGGTCTTCGCGGCGATCATGTCTGCGGTCCACCCCGTGGGCGACGACGACGGCACCGCCGACGGCTGCCACGGTTCTGCCCCTGCGTCGGTTTGCGAGTGGCATGGTCAGACTCCTTCCTTCGCGTCGGCCTCGATCGCTGCCAGCACCGCCTGCGTCGGGATCCGTCCGCTGGCGACCAGCTGGCCCCCGGCATGGCGCACCGCCGAACCGAATGGCGCGGCCCACAAGTTCTCCCACACGAGCACGACCGCCGAGTTGCCTGGCTCGATGGTCTCGGCCAGGTCGTTGACGTCCTGCTCGGAGAGCACCATCGCCAGTTCCGCCTCAGAGGCGCGCAGCTGCCCCAGCTCGGTCTCGTCGAGGTCGGAGATCTCCCCCATCTCGAGCGTGCCGTCGTTGTCCTTCCTGAGGAACACCAGGTCAAGTACGCGGACCAGACCCCGGTCGACGAGATCCTGGAGGTGGGGCGCCACCTGGCCCCTCCCGTAGTCGGTTCCGGGGAACTCCACAACGAGCCAGTCCACCGGGCCGAGCTGGTCAATTGTCTCAGTCATACGGCCGACCTCTTCCTAGGGGCAAACGGCGTTCGGTCCCCTCCACCCTGACCCGAGCCTGCGCTGGTCACATCACCCGGTGAGGATGAGCCTTGGCAGCGCACCGGCCGTCGGTGTGCCAAGGCCGCCGCACGCACCTCTACTCGGCACCGCCACTGGAGCCAGCACCTGCTGTTGGCGGGGCGGGTGACCTGGCGAGCCCTGCCGCCAGGAGCGGTTGCGCTGGCGCTTGCCCTTACTGGGTTGTGGTGATGCTGGGTGCACCCCTGCTCGGCCGCTTCAGCTTCGGCGCGGACCGCGCGACATAGGGCACCTGATCGCGGCGACGCGTCAGCGCGGGCTGGTCTGGACGGGATGGTCCCGATCCTCAGTGTCATCCAGAATCGTGGAACTCGGGCAAACGTCCTGTTCGAGGTGTCTCCGCATGATCTGACCCTCGAGTACGAGATGTTCGTAACGTCACGCCTGGGCCCGATCGAGAACGTCTCTGTGGCAAGGGTGTGAAATGGAGCTGGCACGGACGGGTCAACCGGTCTCCGTCGGAAGCGCGACCGGCGTGACGGTCCACTTCAGGTCACCGAAGTGATGACTAAGGGGACCTGTCCGCGCTGCCTCGGCTCGGGGCAGCCCAGGTCGCCGTGGGAGGTGGCCTTGCTGGACAAGTGTGTCCGCTGCGGCGGCACCGGCAGGACGAAGAACCCGACACAGCCTTCGGACGACTTCCGCATCGCGGTCATGGAGGCAGAGCAGCGGGGGTACGAGCGCGGGTACGCCGACGGGCGCGGGGCGCTCTGAAGGCTGACACCGCCTTCTCCGTGCCCAGCCCACTCTCGGAGCTGTCTTTCTTCAAGGCCTGACGCCGGGTCGATGCATCCTCGACGGAGGACCAGTCCGTCGCGGACCAGCCCGTCGCGGATCGGGTCGGGTCGGGTCGGGTCGGGTCAAGAGCCTCATCCTTTGCGGGTGATGCGGGAGAAGCAGCGTGCGAGGCAACGTGGCGGCATTGCATCCGCACCGTTGAGCTTCTCCGCCGCCAGGTGCCCCGTGCGTACATGCCGGCCGGCGCGAGGCAGTAGTGGCGCGTCCCGCCGCTCGTCCCTCGAGTAGCCACCATGCGGGCGCTCCACTGGCACCACGAAGGGAAGTGATTCACATGGCGGACTACCCCCTCATCGCCGACCACGGTCTCATCGGCGACCTCCAGACGAGCGCGCTCGTGAGCACGGATGGATCCATCGACTGGTTCTGTGCCCCCCGCTTCGACTCACCGAGCATCTTCGGGGCACTGCTGGACCACGAGAAGGGCGGACACTTCCGGGTGCGGCCGGTCCAGGAGGTGTTCAACAGCAAGCAGCTGTACTTCCCGGACACGGCGGTGCTGGTGACCCGCTTCATGACCGAGGCTGGCGTGGGGGAGCTGGTGGACTTCATGCCGGTCGCGAGCAGCAAGGTGGCCACAGCCAGACACCGGCTGGTCCGCCTTCTGCGCTGTGTCCGGGGACAGATGAACTTCGTGGTCGACATCGCTCCGAGGTTCGACTACGGGCGTGAGCCTCATGAGACACACCTGACCCACGACGGCCTGGTCTTCGAGGGCAAGCAGACGTCGATGACGGTCAACCTGGTCAAGGAGCCCGAGGACGAGTACCTGGGACGCGTCGGGGTCGACGAGCACGGCGACTTCCGGGCCGAGCTCACCCTGAGGGCCGGCCAGACGCGAGGACTGATGCTGGAGACCGGCACGGCCGGGCCCGTGCGTCAGGTGCGAGTCGCCGAGGCCTGGCGGCTGCACGACGAGACCGTGCGGTTCTGGGAGTCGTGGCTGGCGCAGTCGACGTACTCCGGGCGCTGGCGCGAGACGCTGAACCGTTCGGCGATCACCCTCAAGCTGATGACGTACGCGCCGACCGGGGGGCTGGTGGCGGCACCGACCGCGGGGCTGCCCGAGCAGGTCGGCGGCGAGCGGAACTGGGACTACCGCTACACCTGGGTCCGTGACGCCTCCTTCTCCGTCTACGCGCTGCTCGGCATGGGCTTCACCGAGGAGGCCGCGGCGCTGGGCAAGTGGCTGCGCGGGCGTCTGGACGAACAGGCCCACGGCGGAGGTGGCGGTCCCCTGAAGATCATGTACCGCATCGACGGATCCTCCGACCTGAGCGAGGAAGTCCTCGAGCACTGGGAGGGCTATCGCGGCTCCAGCCCGGTTCGGATCGGCAACGGGGCCGCTGACCAGCTGCAGCTCGACATCTACGGCGAGGCTCTCGACAGCCTCTACTTCATGGACCAACGCGGGCTTACCGCCGGTCACCAGGGATGGCTCCGGATCTGCGACATGCTGAACTGGGTGGTCGACAACTGGGACCAGCCCGAGGAGGGCATCTGGGAGACCCGCGGCGGGAGGCAGGACTTCACCTACGGCCGGCTGATGAACTGGGTCGCCCTCGACCGTGGCATCCGCCTCGCTTCCAGCCACGGACGCCCAGCGCCAGTGGAACGGTGGCGTACCGAGAGGGACGCGATCTACAACCAGATCATGGAGCGGGGTTGGAACCCCAAGCGTCAGGCCTTCGTGCAGCACTACAACACCGACGTCCTGGACTCCGCCCTGCTGCGGATGTCCACCGTAGGGTTCATCACGCCGAACGACCCGATGTGGACCTCGACCTTGGAGGCCATGGACGGCGAGCTCGTCACCGACAGCCTGGTCTACCGCTATGACCCCGAGGCGTCGCCCGACGGGCTGCGTGGCTCCGAGGGGACCTTCTCGCTGTGCACGTTCGCCTATGTCGAGTCGCTGGCACGAGCCGGCCAGCTCAGCAAAGCCCGCGAGACGTTCGAGAAGATGCTCACCTACGCCAACCACCTGGGGCTGTACTCGGAGGAGATCGCACTCACCGGCGAGCAGATCGGCAACTTCCCGCAAGCCTTCACCCATCTGGCCCTGATCGACGCAGCGATCACGCTGAACTCCCAGCTGGATCTGCGGGCCAAGACCGAGCCGGCACGCCAGCCGTCCATCCCGGCCCAGCGGGTGGCAGCTCCCGCCGAGGAGGCGAGGCCAGCAGTTCCGACCCCGGTCGGCGAATGAGCCATCGCCGAGGGCGTCCTCTCATCCTCGCCAGGGGATGCGGGGGGCGTCTGGCTGGCCCGAACCTAAAAGGGTGCCCAGGCATGAAAGACGGAGGCATGAGATGAAGACGGTGATCGTGGGTGGGGTTGCGGCGGGTGCGTCGACGGGTGCGCGCCTGAGGCGGCTCGACGAGTCAGCCGAGATCGTCGTGCTGGAACGAGACCACTACGTCTCGTTCGCGAACTGCGGCCTGCCCTACCACATCGGCGGGGAGATCCCGGAACGGGACAGCCTGCTCCTGCAGACACCCGAGAGCCTGGCCAAGAGCCTCGCCCTCGATGTGCGCACGGGTCAGGAGGTCACGCACATCGACCGCGAGGCGAAGCAGGTCGAGGTGCGCGACGAGAAGGCGGGGCGGACGTACCGGGAGTCCTACGACAAGCTCGTGCTGTGCCCCGGGGCAGAACCGATCCGGCCACCGATCCCGGGCGCCGACGACCCGGGTGTCGAGGTGCTGCGCAACATCCCCGACATGGACCGCATCAAGGCCGACGTGGACAAGGGCGCGCGGAGCGCGGTCATCGTCGGCGGCAGCTACATCGGCCTGGAGCTCACCGAAGCGTTCCGGGCACGGGGGCTGCAGACGACGGTCGTGGAGAGGACCGAGCGGCTGATGCCGTGGCTCGACCCGGAGATGACCCGGATCCTGGACTACCACGTCCGCACCCACGACGTGGACCTCCGGCTCGGCACGTCGGCCGAAGCCGTCCGTCGTACGGCCGACGACCGCTTCGCGCTCGACCTCTCCGACGGTACGACGGTCGAGGCCGACGTCGTCGTCATGGCCGCCGGGGCACGACCCAACGCGGACCTCGCCCGTGACGCCGGCCTGAAGATCGGGCCTCGCGGCGGGATCGCGGTGGATGCACAGATGCGCACCTCGGACCCGGACATCCTGGCTGCAGGCGACGCGGTGGAGACCCCGCACTTCCTCACCGGCGAGCCGGTGCTCTCCATGCTGGCCGGGCCCGCGAACAGGGAAGGCAGGATCGCCGCGGACACGATCGCCGGCCGGGAAAGTGCCTACCGGGGGACCCAGGGCACGGCGGTGGTGAAGGTCTTCGACATGACCGCGGGCGGCACCGGAATGACCGAGACCGAGCTGCGCGCCGCAGGCATGGACTATCGCAAGGTCTACGACCACCACAACGGGCACGCCGCGTACTACCCGGGCACTTCGCCGCTGTTCCTCAAGGTGCTCTTCGACCCGGGCGACGGCAGGCTGCTCGGTGGCCAGGTGCTGGGCTGGGACGGGGTGGACAAGCGCATCGACGTCCTGGCGGTCGCGGTCCGCGCCGGCATGACGGTCTACGACCTGGAGCACCTCGAGCTCGGCTACGCCCCGCCGTACGGCGCGGCGAAGGACGCGCTCAACATGGCCGGCTTCCTCGGTGCCAACCTGCTGCGTGGTGACATCGACCTCTGGTACCCCGAGGACTACCCGGACTGCGCCGACAAGGTGACGATCCTCGACACCCGCACCCAGGCGGAGTACGACGCCTGGCACATCCCCGAAGCGGTGCTCATGCCGTACACCGAGATCCGGCAACGGCTGGACGAGATACCCCGCGACAAGCCGGTGTACACCTACTGCCGGTCCGGCTTCCGCAGCTACATCGCCTACTGCGTGCTCAAGCAGAACGGCTGGGACGACGTGGCATTCCTCTCCGGCGGGATGATCACCTACCACGGCTACCACCGGACGCCGCTCACGGTGGGCAAGGGAGGAACCCCGGTGGTGGCACACGCCGAGGACGAGCTGGCGAAACGTCCCGGTGCCCTCGAACACGTCTGACGCGAAAGCCCGTCGGGCACGAATCGGTGGTGGGTGTCATGGGTGATACTCCGGTCGAGGCTCTACCGGGTCTACGGGCTCTGCACCCGGAAGGGCCGTTGTGGGACGCGGCCACGGCCCGACTGTGGTGGGTGGACATCACCGGGGAGCGGGTGCACTGCTACGACCCGGAGTCCAGCCAGGACTGCTCCTGGAGCACGCATGGGCAGCCAGGTGGCGTGGTGCTCGGTCACGACGGTGAGCCCGTGGTGGCGAGCCCCGAAGGTCTGGCCGGGCTCGACCGGAGCACGGGCTCGATGGACCTTCGGGTGGCGGTGGAGCGGGACCGGCCCGAGAACCGCGCAAACGACGTCAAGGTCGACGGGCGGGGACGGGTCTGGGTCGGCACGATGGCTTTCGACAAACGGCCGCGCAACGCCGCGTTGTACCGGGTCGACGGTGACCGGGTGACGTGCGTGGTCGACGACCTCACCATCTCGAACGGGCCCGCGTTCGACGAGCCGGGCGGCCGGTTGTACCTGGCCGACACCGGCCCCTGTGTCGTCGACGTGTTCGACCTCGACCCCGAGACGGGCAGCGTGTCCCGTCGACGACGGCTCGCCGACCTCGGTCATGCACAGATCTGGCCGGACGGGGTGACCGTCGACGACGAGGGCATGCTCTGGGTGGCCATGGGGCGCGCCGGGGCGGTGCACCGGTACCGCCCCGACGGCACCCTCGACGGGGTCGTCGAGGTGCCGACCAGCAACCCCACCTCGGTGGCGTTCGGGGGCGTCGACAGCGGCGACCTCTTCATCACCACGTCCTGGTTCGACTGCGAACCGGACAACCGCATCCAGCCCCTCGCCGGGGTGATCTTCCGGTACCGCCCCGGCGTGACGGGTCGTTCCTCACCCCGCTACGCCGACGCCTCGGCGATCCTCGGCGCATCAGCCCCCGAGAAAGGTGTTCCTTCATGATCGAGCGCATGGTTCTCCTCGGCGCCTCTGGTGATCTCACCAGTCGCCTGCTGCTTCCCGCGGTCGCCCAGCTCGCGGAGGCCGGTCTCCTGCCGCCCGGGTTCACGATCGTGGGCGCTGCGAAGACGGACTGGTCGACCGAGGACTTCCGTCAGCACATCGCCACCGAGCTGGAGAAGCACGCCCCTGTGCAGCCGGCGACGCGCGACGCAGTCGTGCGGATGCTCGATTTCCAGCCGTGTGACGTCACCCAGCCAGAGGATGTCGGTGCCCTGATCGGCGAGGACCATCCCAGTACGCTCGTCTACCTGGCGCTGCCACCGGTGCTGTTTCGGCCGGTGCTGAAGACACTTGCCGCCACCAAGCTGACCACCGCGGACGCGGTGTCGATCGAGAAACCCTTCGGCACCGACCTCGCCTCGGCCCAAGAGCTCAACGAGCTCATCCGGGTCCACCTGCCGGCGCCGACGATCTACCGGATCGACCACTTCCTGTCCAATGAGCTCGTCCGCAGGGTCCTCACGCTCAGATTCCTCAACCGGGTCTTCGAGCCCGTCTGGAACGCCGAGCACGTCGAGCGCGTGGACATCAGCTGGCTGGAAAGCCTGACTCTCGAGGGCCGCGCCGGCTACTACGACGGGGCCGGTGCCCTGAAGGACATGGTGCAGAACCACCTCATGGAGGCGATGGCGCTGGTGCTCATGAAGCAGCCCGCGCGCATCGACGCCCACTCCTTCCGAGACGTCCGGGTCGAGGCGCTGCGCGCGGTGGCCACGCCGACAGCGGAGCGCATGCGTGGCGACACGATCCGGGCCCGCTACACCGAGGGCACCATCGGGTCGCGGCACGTGCCGTCGTACGTCGACGAGCCGGGCGTCGATCCCAGCCGCAACACCGAGACCTACGCCTCCCTCACCGTCGACGTTCATGACCCCCGCTGGGACGGGGTGCCGTTCACGCTGCGCTCCGGGAAGGCCCTCGCTGCTGACTCCGCGGAGATCGCCGTCCACTTCCGTGCCATACCCGGCTACCTCACCGACCAGGTGCCCGGCGTCGAGCCCAACGTGCTCCGAATCGGACTCACCGAGCCGTACGTGCGACTGTCCACGACCCTCAACGGGCCCGAGCGGACCGCCGAGACCCGAGAGCTCGAAGCACGCTCGACACAGCCGCGGTTCACTGCCTACGCACACCTCATCCTCGAGATGCTCAAGAACGACCCGATGCTCTTCATTCGCGGTGACGAGGCCGAGGAGTCCTGGCGCATCATCAACCCCGTCATGACGGCATGGGCGGCCGGCGACGTCCCGATGCAGGAGTACCCCGCCGGCGGCACGCCACCAGGCCCCTTCGAGTGAAACGGAGCGAAAACATGCTGAAGAAGCTCGAGCACCTGAGCCCTGCGGAACGCCGAGCGCGCGGGGAGGCGGCGCGCGTCCGAGTGTCTCCCTCGAGTCATGCGGGGTGGGCGCCCACCGCGGACCGACGGGATCCCGTGGACCTGATCGAGGAGCAGAACGCCAGGCGCGACGTAGATCTCGTCCCGGTGCGTCACGGCCGGATGATGGCCTCACCGTTCACGTTCTACCGCGGCGCGGCGAGGATCATGGCGGCTGACCTCGACGGGAGCCCGACAGCCGGTCTGGATGTCCAGCTGTGCGGCGACGCCCACCTGTCGAACTTCGGCGTGTTCGCCTCTCCCGAGAGAAACCTCGTCTTCGACATCAACGACTTCGACGAGACGCTGCCGGGCCCCTTCGAGTACGACGTGAAGCGACTGGCGGCCAGCCTCACGGTCGCGGGCAACAACAACGGCTTCGAGGCGTCAGAGGTATCGGGGATTACCCTGGCCACTGTTCGCGCCTACCGGGAGGCGATGGCGGATTTCTCGACCTTGAGGACGCTGGACGTCTGGTACGCCCATCTCTCCGAGAACGACCTCAAGCAGGCTGTCTGGGGGTTCACCTCTCAGCTGGCCGGAGGCAAGGCGAAGGACAAGGGGAACGGAAAGCGGGGCAGCAAGGACAAGGCCGCGGCCAAGGAGGCCGAGAAGCTTCAGAAGCGCTTCGAGAAGAACGTCCAGAAAGCGCACGCGCGGACCAGCATCCAGGCGCTCGCCAAGCTGACCGAGGTCGTCGACGGCAGCTACCGGATTGCCAGCCTTCCCCCGGTGGTCGTGCCGGCACGCGAACTGCACGAGACCTACGGAATCCACCCTGAAGAGCTGGAGCGAGCCATCCTGAACGCGTACTCGGAGTACCGAGCCAGCCTCCCGCGGGACCGGCAACAGCTTCTGGACCGCTTCGAGATCGTCGACTGGGCGCGCAAGGTCGTCGGCGTGGGAAGTGTGGGGACACGCGCCTTCGTCGTTCTGCTCCAGGGCCGGGACGAGGACGACCCGCTGTTCCTCCAGGTCAAGGAGGCGACGACATCGGTCCTCGAAGGACCGCTGCGGCGGAGCCGCTACCGGCAGGCCGGCGAGCGTGTGGTGCAAGGACAACGGCTGATGCAGGCCACGAGTGACATCTTCCTGGGCTGGAGCAAGGGCGCGGAGGCCGGGCGTTACCTCTACTGGCGGCAGCTGCGCGACATGAAGGGGTCGGCCACGGTCGAGCTGATGAGTCCGGACGCGCTGAGTATCTACGGCCGCCTCTGCGGGTGGACGTTGGCTCGGGCCCACGCCCGCTCAGGTGACCCGGTGGCTATCGCCGCCTACCTGGGTCAGGACGATGCCTTCGACCAGGCGGTCACCGACTTCTCACAGCGCTACGCGGCGCAGAACGAGCGCGACTTCCACATGTTCCGAGAAGCCATCACGAGCTCCCGGATCGCCGCAGTCGAAGGAATCTGACTTCTGGGTGGTTATCCCTTCCACGCGAGTGTGGCGCGTCGCCTGACCGTCCTCAACGCTGAGGAGGCGAACAGCTGGTCGTCACGCAGTGCCTGCCGCTACGAGCGGCTTGAACGGACGGATCTTCTCCTCACCGCCGTGGATCTCCACGTAGCTGGCCTCCGGCACCTCCTGCCAGGCACCCCGCAGGTCCCGCAGCGGCTCGGAGACGACGAGGCGCGCGTCGTCGGAGAGCCGGTTCAGCTCCGGCATGTCCGGGTACTGCTGCCGCAACGTGGTCACGTCGGTGCTGTGGAACAGCGACCGCGACCGGCCCTCGCTGGAGTAGCGGAACGCCCATGTGGTCGCGCCGTCGGTGGTTGCGATGGTTCCCTGCATCGGGAACCCGATGTTGTGGCGCTGCGCTGCCTCCTCGACCAAGCCCACCGCTCGAGCGACCGCTGCCGGCGGGTCGTCCTCCAGACCGAAGGTCAGCGCGAGGAACAGGAGCATCTCGGAGTCAGTCGTACCTTCCAAGTCGGCAAAACGGTCGGG
>DATGYO010000122.1:0-49637 GCA_035297905.1 Nocardioidaceae bacterium | reverse complement strand
AATGCTTTCAGGCTCGGAATCCGTAGATTCCGAGCCTGAAATTCGTAGCGGGGGCAGGATTTGAACCTGCGACCTCTGGGTTATGAGCCCAGCGAGCTACCGAGCTGCTCCACCCCGCGTCGGTGAACCCAACCTTACGTGAAGGGGGCCAACGACTCCAAATCGGAGGGGCTGTGGCTCCCGTCACTGACCTCCGGCCTTGCTGCCGCCGCCGGAAGAGCTCCCCGAGCTCCCGCTGCCGCCGCTCTCCGGAGCCGTCACACCGGCGGCCTTGAGCGCCTCGGCCACGAGGTCACGTGCCCGGTTGTTCGCCTCGGCGTACGCCGCGAGGTCGCCACGCTGCAACGCCCGCTGCGCCTCGTTGAACGCATCCTCGGCCTGCTGCAGCAACGCCTGGACGTCGGCGCCGGCGGGCGGCTGCTGTGTTCCTCCGCCCGGTGGCTGCTGTTGGCCACCCGGCTCACCGATCGGCGTATTGCCCGGGTTGATCTTGCCGAGCACGTCGTCGAGGGCGGCGGTCAGGGTCGGGCCGAACCCGACCTCCTTGCCGAACGACACGAGGACGTAGCGGAGCACCGGATAGCGTCCTTCGCCCGACTCCCGGAGCGTGTAGAGCGGCTGCACGTAGAGCAGGCCGTCGCCCACGGGCAACGTCAGCAGGTTGCCGTCGACGACCTTGGAGTTGGTCCGGGTGAAGGCCAGCCTGGCGTCCTGGATCTCCTGGTCGGCGCCGAACTGGTTGGCGATCTGCGAGGGGCCCGGAATCTGCGTACTCCCGGGCAGCCGGAGGATCCGGATCTTGCCGTAGTCCTTCTGCGCTGCGTCAGCGTCGACCGAGATGAAGGCGGCGAGGTTCTCACGCTTCTGCGGCACGTAGACGCTGGTCAGCGAGAACACCGGCTCGGCCCCACCGGACGGGGTCCGGACCGAGAGCCGGTACGGCGGCTGCTTCTGCGCCTTGTCGCTGGGGTCCTGCGGGACGGCCCACTGGTCGCTGCCCTCGTAGAACGTCTTGGGCTGGGTCACGTGGTACTTCGCGAGCATGTACCGCTGCACCTTGAACAGGTCCTCGGGATAGCGCATGTGCGCCTTGAGGTCCGTCGGGATCGACGTCTTCGGCTTCACGATGCCCGGGAACGCAGAAGACCAGGCCTTGAGGATCGGGTCCTTCGTGTCCCACTGGTAGAGCGTGACCGTGCCGTCGTACGCGTCCACGACCGCCTTGACCGAGTTGCGGATGTAGTTGATCTCGTCAGTCGGCAGCGTTGCGTACGCCGCGCGCGGCTGGAGGCTGTCACGGACCATCTCCGAGAGCGAGCGCTTCTCCGACATCGGGTAGCGGTTGGTGGTGGTGTAACCGTCGAGGATCCACTTCACCCGCCCGTCCACGACCGCCGGGTAGGGGTCACCGTCGACGGTCAGCCACGGTGCCACCTTCTCCACGCGCTTGCTGGGGTCGCGGTCGTAGAGGATCTTGGAGTCCGAGTTGACGCGGCTCGAGAGCAGGATGTTCGGCTCGCTGAACTTGATCGCGTACAGCAGCTTGTTGAGCAGGCTTCCCACGGGGACGCCCGCGGCTCCGTCGTAGGTGTTCGTCTCCGCGGAGCTGCCGGCCCCCTGCCCCTCCGGGATGTCGAACTCCACGCTCCTGGCACCCTTGGGTCGCCCGACGATCGAGTAGGCGGGGCTCTGCTCCCCGAAGTAGATACGGGCCTGGTAGCCGTTCGGCGTCTGGTTGGTCAGGTCACCCTTCGGAGGAAGGTCCTGCTCGGCCCACTCCGGCTCGCCGTCGTTGCTGGCCAGGTTGCCCTTGCTGTCGCGCATGTTGCCGTACGCCGCGACCACGCCGAAGCCGTGGGTGTAGACGGTGTGCAGGTTCGCCCAGTTCCGCTGGTCGTCGGGCAGGCCCGCCTGGTTCAGCTCGCGCACCGCGAGCACCATGTCGCGCATCTCGCCGTTGACGGGGTAGCGGTCGACGTCCAGCACGTGGGGAACGCTGTAGTAACCCCGGACCTGCTGCAGCTGCTCGAACGTGTCCGAGACCAGTGCCGGGTCGAGCAGACGGATGCCGGGGATCGACTGTGCGTCGGCTCTCAGATCCGCGTCGCTCAGCGACAGTGCGCCGGGGTACGACGTGATCTCGACGTTTTTGATGTCGTACGCCGCCCTCGTGGCCTCGATGTTCTTCCCGATGTACGGCGCCTCCTTGTCCGGCTCGGACGGGGAGACCTGGAACTGCTGCACCACACCCGGCCAGAGCACGCCCAGAAGGATCGCCGAGAGCACCAGGAGCACGAGTCCGACGGACGGCAGCATCCACGTGCGCCGGAAGACGTTGGCGAAGAAGAGCACCGCGCAGATCACCGCGATGAAGGTCAGGATCTCCTTCGAGGGAAGCACGGCGTTGTTGTCGGTGTAGGTGACACCGGTGATCAGGCCGGAGCTGTCGGAGGTGACGTCGTAGCGGTCCAGCCAGTAGTCCAACGCCTTGAACAGCACGAAGAAGCCGGCGAGCACGGAGACCTGCACCTGGGCCGCGCCCGAGAACTTGTCGTGCTTGTCCTGGAGGCGGATGCCGCCATAGACGTAGTGCATGACCACGGCCACGAGAAGCGACAGCACCGTGGCGGCCATGCCGAAGCCCACCAGGTAGTGCAGCCACGGCAGGTCGAAGACGTAGAAGCCGATGTCCTTCTTGAAGTACGGGTCGGTGGTCCCGAAGTCCTTGGAGTTGCGCCAGAGCAGGTACTCGCGCCACTTGCCCGCGCCGGAGGCCCCGGCGAACAGACCCAGTACGACGCTCACACCGATGAGCAGCCAGCGCCGTAGCGGCTCGATGACCTCGCGGTACCTCTCGAGGCTGGCCTGCTCGATGGACGAGGGTCGGAAGAGCGGTCGGAACCGGTAGGCCAGGAAGAGGTTCAGGGCGATGACCACGCCCATCAGCAGCCCGAAGACAAGGAACAGCACGACGCGGGTGCCGATCAGCTTCGTGAACACCGAGCCGTAGTCGACGCTGTGGAACCACAACCTGTCGGTCCAGATCCCCGTGAAGATCGAGACGCCGAAGAAGGCGACCACGAGGACGAGGCCGGTGAGCAGCAGCGCCCTCGAACGCGCCGGCGGCGTCCCGGCCGTCGCCGGACGCGGCCTGGCCGGAGGAGGGTCTTCGAAGAATCCGCTCACAGGTGTCCTCTGTCAGTTCTCAAGGGTGCTCAGCAACAACTCTAGGAGGGCAGGCACGAGGTCGGGGCTCTCGACGACGGAAGAGGCCTCGTCGTGCGAGCGGAACCGCAGAGCACAGTACGTCGACCCGCCCCGTGTCGCGGCCGCGACGATCCGGACCTCCTGCCGGTCCGGGTGGGTCGCGGCGAACTCCTCGGCCGCGTCGGGGTCCTCGGGGATCTGGTCGTCGACCTCCGGCGGCAGCACGAGGCGTTCCACGACGGCCGCGGCGCCGAACACCTCGGCCGGCCACATGATCTGCTGGAGGACTTCCTCCAAGGAGCGGTCGACCGGGGTGTGGTCCTGCTCGACCGGGGTCAACGAGCCCGCGGCCGAGACCTCGTCGATGCCCATCGCCGCTGCCAGGCCGGGCTCACGAGCGAGCAGGTCCGCGGTGGGCACCAGAGCGTAGAGCCGGGAGGGCTGGTCCCAGCCGGCGTCCGCGGCGTGCGTCTCGATCTCGCGCACCGCCGTGGCCAGCACGAGGTCGACCTCAGGAGTGTCGGCGTCAGGCATCGGCTCGTGCTCCATGTCCGGGGTCATCCGCACTTCGGCAGCGCCGCATCGGGGTTGTCGACGTACTTCTCGAGCGACTTCACCGCGCTGTGCATGGTCGGCGCCTTCACGAGCCTCATCTCCTTCTCGTCCACGCCGGCAGCCATCGCTGAGGCGCAGTTGCGCGGAGGCACGAGGAACAGCTTGGCGCCTGAGTCGGCGGCCGCGATGATCTTCTGCTGGATGCCTCCGATAGGTCCAACGGTTCCGTTCTCCGCAATGGTTCCCGTGCCGGCGATTGCCGCTCCGCCGGTCAGCGATCCAGGAGTGAGCGTGTCGTAGACCGCGAGCGAGAAGATCAGCCCTGCGCTCGGGCCGCCGATGCGTTCGTCGATGTTGACCGACACGTCGAACGGGAAGTTGTAGCCGGGCCCGACGACGATGCCGACCTTCGGCCCGTCCTTCGACGCCTTCGGCACCACCGAGACGGTCTTCTCCTGGCCGCCGCGGCGGACTACGAACGTCGCCGCCTCGCCGGCGGGCGTGCGCTGGACCAGCTTGCTCACGTTGTTGGCGTTGCGGACCGGCTCACCGTTGACCGAGACGATCTGGTCGCGCGTCTTGAGCTTGCCGTCCGCCGGGCTATCAGGCTTGACGACGAGCACCTCGGTGACCTTGTCCACGTGGTAGCCGAGCTCTGTGAGCGCGACCTCGACCGCGGTGTCCTGGGATCCGACCATCTGCACCGTGCTCTCGGTCTGCACGTCCTGCTCCGACTCGTTCGGCCGGTAGAACGCCTCACGGGGGTAAACCGCTCGCGACTTGTCGAACCAGGCGGCGAGCGCCTCGCCGATGTTCACGTCCTGGTTGGGGCCGGTCAGCTTGATCGTGGTGAGCTCGAGGCGGCCATCCGTCGGGTAGGTCTTGTGGCCCTCGACCTGGACGATCTCCTTGCCGTTGTTCTCCGCCAGGACGTCGACCGTGGGACCGGGACTCATCGTGATGAAAGGCACGGGCATGGTGACCGCGACGACGAAGAGCACGGCGAGCAGGGCGCTGGCCACGATGCTCGACACGGTGCGGCGACTCATGCGGTCACCTTCTCACCCAGACGCAACTAAGCGGAGCGGCGGGTCTGCCCGGCGCTCTGACCCGTGCGCTCACCTGCGGCCCGGCCACTGCGGGACGGGCGGATCGCGATGCCCGTGCTGCGGTCTCGCGCGACCATCGGCCTGGGGCGTGCGGCCCCGGGGTGCTCTTTCCTGATCGCAGCCGCGAACCGCTCGTAGGCGGCCTCGGACCGGTCGGAGTGCTCCCTGCGCGGACGGCCCGCCCATGTCGCCCACACCATCATCACGACGGCAACGATGCCGGTAGGCGCGAGCCAGAGCAGGATCTCCACGGAGACAAGGCTAGGACCGGCCTGGCCGCAACTCCGGGAGCAACACGGCTCTCAGGGCGTGCCGACCCACTCGTCGGTGCCGTCGGCGAAGAGCTGGTGCTTCCAGATGGGGACGCGCGCCTTGAGTCGGTCGATCAGGGCCTGCGAGGCCTCGAACGCCTCGGCGCGATGAGCGGCTGCGGTGGCGACCACCACCGCGGCGTCACCGATCGCGAGCTGCCCGACACGGTGCACCGCGGCGACGGCGAGCACGTCGTACTCCCGGGCCACCTCCTCGGCGACGTCGGCGAGCTGGGCGAGCGCCGTCGGATGGGCGGAGTACTCCAGTCCCGTCACCGACTTGTTCTCGTCGTGGTCCCGGACTGCTCCCACGAAGAGCGTGACACCCCCAGCGGCCGCGTCCGAGACCGCGACTGCGACCTCGTCCACCGACAGTGCGGTGTCGCGGATGTCGACGAGGCGTACGACGGGCGGAAGCGGGCTCACACCACCGAGACTAGAGGTTGATGTCCCGAGTAGGTTGGGAGGTATGACCAACGACCCGAGCGACCGGCCCGGCGACGAGAACAACCCCTTCAAGGGGACCCCGTTCGAACAGCTCTTCTCCTCGCTCGGCGGCGCCTTCTCAGGCGGGAGCGGCGGCAGCGCCGGAATGCCGGACCTGTCGATGTTGATGAGCCAGATGCAGGCGATGATGACGCCCCACCAGGGCTCGGTGAACTGGAACCTCGCCAAGGACGTGGCACGCAAGACCGTCGCGCAGGAGCCGGACCCCTCCCCCACCGAGAAGCAGCGCGCGGCAGTGGCCGACGCCCTGCAGCTCGCGGACCACTGGCTCGACCAGGTCACCGACTTCCCGTCCGGCGTCAGCACGTCGGCGGTGTGGAGCCGCGCGCAGTGGGTCGAGGAGACCGTCGAGGTCTGGCAGAGGCTCGTCGAGCCGGTCGCAGAGCACGTCGTGGGCGCGATGGGCAACGCACTTCCCGAGGAGGCCAAGGCCATGGCCGGCCCGCTCATGGCGATGCTCGGACAGGCCGGCGGCGCGATGTTCGGCACGCAGGTCGGCCAGGCGCTCGGGGGGCTCGCCGGCGAGGTGCTCACGGCCTCCGACATCGGACTGCCACTCGGACCGTCCGGCAAGGCCGCGATCCTGCCCGCCAACGTGCAGCAGTTCTCCGACGGCCTCGTCGTGTCGGACGAGGACGTCCTGCTCTACCTCGCGCTCCGCGAGGCGGCCCACCAGCGCCTCTTCGGGCACGTCCCGTGGCTGCGCGCACACCTCCTCGCGGCGGTGGAGGACTATGGCCGCGGCATGACCATCGACGTCTCGAAGATCGAGGAGTCGATGCGCAACCTCGACCCGATGAACCCGGCCGGGATCCAGGAGGCTCTGGAGGGCGGCCTTTTCGAGCCGCAGAAGACCCCGGCTCAGGAGGCGGCCCTCGCCCGACTCGAGACCACGCTCGCGCTCGTCGAGGGCTGGGTCGACGAGGTCGTCGGTCAGGCGACCGCCGGTCGCATGCCGAGCGCCGGCAAGCTGCAGGAGGCCATCCGCCGACGCCGGGCCTCGGGCGGACCCGCTGAGTCGACGTTCGCGGCGCTCGTCGGGCTCGAGCTGCGTCCTCGCCGGCTCAGGGATGCCTCGGCGCTGTGGGGCTCGCTGCGCTCGCGCCAGGGCCAGCAGGCGCGCGACGCGGTGTGGTCGCACCCGGACCTGCTGCCGTCCTCGGCCGACCTCGACGACCCGCTCGGCTTCCGCGAGCACGTCGAGGAGCCGGAGGCGCTCACCGACGCGGAGTTCGACGCCGCTCTGGCCGACCTGCTCGACAGCGACCCCGGCAAGGGCCCAGGCAACGACCCCCGGAAGGGCTCAGGCTCCGACCCGGCCACGGAGCCCGGCGAGGAGTCGGGCTCGGATCCCGGCAAGGACGACTGACCGGTGCTCCGCGACGACGCCCTGGCGCTGCTGCGCGCCTGGACGCCGCCGGACCCGCACCAGGAGGCCGTACGCCGCCGCTACGTCGCCCATCTCGAGGCGCACCCGGACGGTCTGGCGCGGGGCTGCTACCCCGACCACATCACCGCCAGCACGCTGATCCTCTCCAGTGACGGGCAGCAGGTGCTGCTGACCCTGCACGCGAAGGCCGGCGCCTGGTTCCAGGTGGGCGGCCACTGCGAGGACTCGGACACCACCCTGGCGGGTGCGGCGCTGCGCGAAGCGGTCGAGGAGTCCGGAGTGGCCGACCTGGATCTCGACCCGCAGCCGGTGCAGCTCAACCCGCATGCCGTGCCGTTCTGCAGCCCCCGGGGCACGGTGCACCACCTCGACGTACGCTTCGTCGCCGTCGCCCCGCAGGACGCGGTTCACGCCGTCAGCGACGAGTCACTCGACGTGCGCTGGTGGCCGTGGGACGACCTTCCCACCGAGGACGCCGACATGCACGAGCTCGTCAGGCTCGCTCGCGAGCGCTGGTCGGCTCGTAGCCAGGTCTAGTCGACGGCCTCGACGCCGGGCACCGTCGGGTCGGCGGCGAGCATCTCCTCGGCGCCCTCGTCGGAGCAGTCCGGCGGGCCGGCGTGGAGGCCCAGGTGCGTGGCGCAGGCGACGCCCTCCAGGAAGCCCTTGGCCCGCTCCGCCTTGGGATAGCGGTCCACCCACGACCAGAACGCCGGCGTGTGGCCGGCCTCGATCAGGTGGGCCAGCTCGTGCACGAGGACGTAGTCGATCACCCACGGCGGCATGCCCTGGAGTCTCGTGGAGAGCCGGATCGACCGGTCCGAGGGCGTGCACGACCCCCAGCGACTGTTCTGGTTGTCCACCCATCGCACCGTCTGCGGGCGAGCGAGCCCGCCGAGGTAGCGGTTGCTGAGCTCGGCGGCCCGGCGCTTGAGCCCCGTGTCGCTCGGGCGGCGCCGCTTCTCCGACTTCTCCAGCCGCTGGAGCATGGTGGTCACCCACTCGCGCTCTTCCTTGGCGCTGAGCCGGGCGGGGATCATGACGACCACGCGGTCGTCCTCGCGGTACGCGGAAACGGTGCGACGGCGCTTGCGGCTGCGTCGCACCTCGACGATGGGCCCCTCGGGGTCGGGGGCTCGCGTGGGCATATCCGGAGGTTACCCGCCCGACCACTCCAGGAGGCGGTCCAAGCTCCAAGTGTTGACGATCCGCTCGGGCGGGACGCCCAGCTCCTCGGCCCGTGCACAGCCGTGGTCGAGGAAGTCGAGCTGCCCGGGCGCGTGTGCGTCGCTGTCGATCGAGAACAGGCAGCCCGCCTCGAGCGCCACCGCGACCAGCTCGTCGGGTGGGTCCACCCGCTCCGGGCGCGAGTTGATCTCGACCGCGACGTCGTGGGCGGCGCAGGCCTCGAACACCTCCCGGGCGTCGAACGTGCTCTGCGGGCGTGTCCCACGTCCTCCGGTGATCAGTCGTCCGGTGCAGTGCCCGAGCACGTTCGTCTGGGGGTGCTTCACCGCGGCCACCATGCGGCGGGTCATCGCGTCGGCCTCCATCCGGAGCTTGGAGTGCACGGAGGCGACCACGACCTCGAGGCCCGCGAGCATCTCGTCGCTCTGGTCGAGGCCGCCGTCCTCGAGGATGTCCACCTCGATCCCGGTGAGCATCCGCAGCTGCCCGTCGAGCTGCCGGTTGACCGCGGCCACGACCTCGAGCTGGCGTTTCAGCCGCTCGGTGGAGAGCCCGTTGGCGACCTGCAGCCGCGGCGAGTGGTCGCTGAGGCAGACGTACTCGTGGCCCACCTCGATCGCCGTCATCGCCATCTCCTCGATCGGCGAGCCCCCGTCGGACCAGTCGGAGTGCATGTGCAGGTCGCCCCGGAGGAGAGCGCGCATCCTGCGTCCGCCCTCGGCGAGCGGTCCGGCGGTCTCCTCGAGCTTCTGGAGGTACGACGGTGTCTGCCCGGCGAGGGCCTCGCGGATGACCTTCTCCGTGGACGCCCCGATGCCGGGGAGCTCGCGCAGCGTCCCCTGCTCCGCCCGAGCCCGGACCTCGTCCGGAGGGAGGGTCAGCAAGGTGGCCGCCGCGGTGCGGAACGCCTTCACCTTGTAGGTCTCCGTCCGGGTGCGCTCGAGCAGGAACGCGATCCGGCGCAGAACGGCGACAGGGTCTCCCGACTTTCTTTCGTCCACAGCCTGTTTGTCCCCGTTTCTGCTGGTCAGACACGTGCGGGGGTCTCGCCCGGGCGTGTCCCCCACAGTCTTGTACACCGGTTTCCGCAGCCCCGTCCACAAGGGCGCCGCGGCGGGTCCACATTTCCTCCACAGGGTTATCCACAGCCGTGGAAAGTCAACCGTTGACCCCGTCACTGACCCGCACCTAGCGTGAGCCGCGGAAGAGGCCCTCGGTTCGGAGCGAGGGCGACGTTCGCAAGGGGAAGGCGAACGGCGCCAGAGCTCAGACCGAGGGCCTCTCTGCGTTCAGACCGAGGCACCTCTGCAGGGCAGGTCTATGAGGCAGGTCTGTCTGGCGGGCCCTGGCTCAGCGACCGGCGAAGCGAGGCGACCGCTTCTGCTGCGCGGCGGCGATCCCCTCCTGGAGGTCAGCGGTGGCCAACGTGATCGGCTGGGCAAGCGCCTCCCACTGCAGTGCGCTCTCGAAGTCGGCGTGCCCGCCGTCACGAAGCGCGAGCGTCGTGTAGCGGCTCGGGATCGGCGCCGTCGACGCGATCCCCGACGCGACCTCGAGCACGTCGTCGAGGAAGGTCTCGTCCGGCATCACGCGCGAGACCAGGCCGAGGCGCAACGACTCGTCCGCGTCGGCGATCCGGCCGGTCAGCAGCAGGTCTCGGGCGTGAGCGTGCCCGACCACGTTCGGGAGTAGGTAGGTCGCCGCCATGCCCGGATGCATGCCCAGCTTCACGAACGGGGCGCCGAGCTTGGCGGAGGCCGCGGCGTACCTGAGGTCACACGCCAGCGCCACGCACAGTCCGGCGCCGATCGCCGGGCCGTTCACGGCGGCGATGGTCGGGACCTCGAGCTCCCGGATCGAGAGCCAGGCGCGGTAGAACGCGACCATCCGGGTGCGGAGGTAGTCCACCTCGGCGTCAGGCTCGCTCGCGATCCAGCTGGTGTTCCCGCCCGAGCAGAAGGCCGACCCCGCACCCGTGACGACGACCACCCGCACCGAGCGGTCGGCGGCGAGCTCATCGACCGCCTGCACCCAGGACGAGGTCATCTCGTCCGACATCGCGTTGCGCTGGTCGGGGTTGTCGAGGGTCAGCAGGACGACGCCGTCTGCCGGCCAGTCGAGGCGGAGGTGAGGAGTCTCAGACATGGGCGGGAGACTATCCAGGCGCCGGGGCCGACCCGCCGTACCGCCTCTCGAGTGAGACGCCGATGACTCCCGCCGTCCGGAGGACCGCCTCCGCCTCTGCGGAATGCCCGCAAATCGGACATTCCGCCGCTGATCTGAGCGTGAACACGCGGGATGACGCCTGCGCTTACATGCATCGGGCTTCCCGCTGACGTAGGGTGCGAGACGGCTACCGACAAATCCGGCGGCCCCGGCGGGTCCGGAGCGAGAGCCCCCGCCGCGACGACCACGTACGACGAAGACCAAGGAGGCCGTCATGGCGGAGACCTGGAGCGGCGAGTTCTACTGCGTGAAGTGCAAGGAGAAGCGCGAGGCCGAGGGCGAGGTGAAGGTCAACGACAAGGGCACCCGCATGGCGAAGGCCGTCTGCCCCGTCTGTGGCACCAACCTCAACCGGATCCTCGGCAAGGCCTGAGCACACTCACGCCACACACAGACGTCGACGGCGGGTCTCCCATCGGGGAGGCCCGTCGTCGCGTTCACAGCCGCCGCCACCTCCCCCGGGACGAGCGGCCGACCACCCTTCCAGACCAGGCCTGTGGACAACGGCCGACGCCGTGAGGCCGCCTGCGGCACCCTACGTCAGGTGCAGACCGACACCGCCCACTCGCCTGGCCCCTCTCGACCGACCGTGCGGCTCCGCCACCTGGTGCTCCGCCCGGGGGTCCACGCACTCCGCCGCAGCGCCGACGAGCTGCAGCTCGGGCTCGACCCGAGCCGCGCTGTCATCCTCCCCGACAGCCCACGCGTACGAACGCTCCTCAAGGCCCTCACCAGCCCCGGTTCGGTCGAGGACCCGCACGCGTACGACGACCCCGCCCTCGTGCTGCTCGCCGACGCCGGCCTCGTCGTCGACGCCGACGCCCTGCTCCCCCTCATCCCCACCGCCCCAGGCGACACCGGGCACCGCGCCACCGGTCACCGCGCCACCGACCATCGCGTCGATCGTGCGGAGGTCGCGGCGATCGCAGCGCACTCCGGCGACGGGGCCGCGGGACAACTCGACGCGCGCTCCGCGGCCAGGGTCGAGGTGATCACCTTCGGCGCCCCCGGGGTGCTGCAGGTCGCCGCAGGGCTCACCGACCTGCTCAACGCCTCGGGAGTCCACTGCCGCGAGGACGAGCGAAGGCATCGGGCAGCCGGTCGCACCGAAGCCACCGCCGCTGTGGTCGTCACGGTCGGCGAGCCGCCCCGAGAAGGGGTGGACCCCCTCGTCAGGGCAGGAACACCCCATCTGTTCCTCAGGCTCGCCGAGGGGCACGCCGTGGTGGGCCCCTTCGTCCTACCTGGGGAGACGGCGTGCCTGCGCTGCGTCGACGCACACCACACAGACGTCGACGCCGTGTGGCCCCTTCTGGTGACCCAGTACGCCTCGGCGGTGACCAACGAGCGGGAGGACACCGTGCCGGAGCCTGTGGACCCCCTCCTGGCCACGCTGGCCTCCGCCTGGGCTGCGCGGGAGCTGGTCTCCTTCGCCGAGGGACGGCGCCCGGCGACCGTGTCGACGACCGTGCGCCTCGACCCGCACCTCACCGCCCTCGAGACGCAGTGCTGGCCCCGTCATCCCGCCTGCGGCTGTGCCTGGGCCTGAGCCGACACGGACGTCGCCATCCCTCGCAACGGTGTCCACGCGGCGGGAAGCCGAGCCGCCGCTTGTGGCGTCCGTGACAATGGAGACATGACGGAACTGCCTCGCAAGGCCGCCGCGCGAACCGCCCGACTCGCCGCTCTCCCCCTCGGCTTCGCCGGACGGACGGCGCTGGGTGTCGGCAAGCGGCTGGGTGGAGCCCCTGCGGAGGCAGTCATGACGGACATCCAGCAGCGGACCGCCGAGCAGCTCTTCCGGACCCTCGGCGACCTCAAGGGCGGGGCGATGAAGATGGGGCAGGCGCTGTCCATCCTCGAGTCCGCACTGCCCGAGGAGATGGCGGCGCCATACCGCGCCCACCTCACCCGGCTCCAGGACTCCGCGCCGCCCATGTCCGCCAGCACGGTGCACGACGTGCTCAGCCGAGAGCTCGGCACCTCGTGGCGCAAGAAGCTGGTGGAGTTCGACGACAACCCGGCAGCGGCCGCGTCCATCGGCCAGGTCCACCGCGGCCGCTGGCACGACGGCCGCGAGGTGGCGGTCAAGGTGCAGTACCCCGGAGCGGAGGAAGCACTGACCTCCGACCTCAAGCAGCTCGGCCGGCTCGCCCGGACCTTCGGCTCCGTGGTCCCAGGGATCGACATCAAGCCCCTGGTCGAGGAGCTCCAGGCCAGGGTCGCAGAGGAGCTCGACTACATGCTGGAGGCCGACGCCCAGCGATGCTTCGCCAAGGAGTTCGACGACGACCCCCACTTCTTCGTGCCTGACGTCGTCGACGCGAGCAGCCGGGTCCTGGTCTCGGAGTGGCTGAGCAGTCCCTCCTCCCTCGCCAGGATGATCGCCGAGGGCACACAGGAGCAGCGCAACCACTACGGGGAGCTCTACGTCCGGTTCCTGTTCTCCGGGCCCGCCCGCACGGGGATGCTTCACGCGGATCCTCACCCCGGCAACTTCCGTGTCATGCCCGCGGAGGACGGCAGCCTCGGTCGCCTTGGCGTGCTCGACTACGGTGCCGTGGCGCGACTGCCCGAACACGGACTCCCCCGCGCCATCGGCACCCTCATGCGCATCGCGCTGAACGACGACTACGCCGAGGTGGTCGAGCAGCTACGCGTCGAGGGGTTCATCAAGCCGCGGATCACGGTCGACCCGGGCGAGCTACGCGACTACCTGGCGCCGTTCATCGAGCCGGCCAGGGAGCACACCTTCCAGTTCTCGCGGCAGTGGATGCGCAAGCAGTTCACCCGGCTCAACGACCCACGAGAGCCTGGGTACACGCTGACCCTGAAGCTGAACCTGCCCCCGTCGTACCTGCTCATCCACCGGGTGTGGCTGGGCGGGGTCGGAGTGATGTGCCAGCTCGAGGCGGAGGCGCCGTTCCGCCGGATCCTCGAAGAGTCACTGCCCGGCTTCGCCGAGGAGGGGTGACCCCCGGGGTTCGAGGAGGAGGTGACTTGGGCTCGACGAGCCAGACCGGCGACAGGTGACGCCCGCTACCACCACTCGCTGTCGAGCTTGCTCTCGATCGCCCGAAGGTGCTCACGCGAGCAGGTCTCGCAGAAGTACTTCTGGCGACCGTTCTCCACCGCAGTGGTCCAGGTCAGGGGCGGTTGGTCGCCGGGTTCGGTGGCGCCACAGAAGTCGCAGGTGACAGGCACGCCACCACCCTACGCAGAGAAAGGCCGGACCCCCGGCAGCCGTCGGGTGGCTGCCGGGGGTCCGGGCTTGTCCTCTCACCGGGTCGGGCCCTGGTGATCGCTCCTCATCTGCTCACAGGGAGCGAGCGAGCGCGAGACGCGCCTGCTGCGCTGCCCGCTCGGCACGGCGCGAGAGCCGACGAGCGCGTGAGATCTGGTGTCCCAGCCGCAGTTCCTGCGCCTCTCCCAGGCGCGAGGCTATCTGCGCACGTGCGAGATCTTCATTGATCAAGTTCATCTTGGTGCTCCGAATCGTGGTGTTGTCCATGGTTGGTGGTTGTCGCTTTCTGGTGTCGGTGCCTGGCTGGCTGTGGGCAGTTGCGGCGGTGCGGCGGCAGCTGCCTACAGCGAGCGCGAGAGCACGAGTCGGGCCTGCAGGGCTGCGCGCTCGGCCCGGCGGGCCTTTCGCCTTGCCAGCACAAGCTGCTGGCCGCGCCGCAGGTGACGCGCCTCGTCCAGGCGGTCGGACATGTGTGCCCGAGCAAGCTCTTCGTGGAAGTAGTGCATGGTGAGACTCCGTTGTCTTCTGGTGGTTTACCTAGGTTGCCGCTTTGGTGCTTGGGCCTTGCGTGGTTCCTGCTCGAGTGCTGCTGGTGATACGGGGACTGCTGGTGATGCGGTTCGTGCCGGCGTTCAGGCGGCCACCTCGTTCTTGCGGGGCCGGCCGCGGGGGCGCTTGCGGGGGATCACCGCTCCCTGCAGGAACAGCTCGCCACCCCAGACCCCCCAGGGCTCCCTCCGGTCGAGGGCGCCGGCGAGGCACTCGGTGCGGACCGGACACTCCAGGCAGAGCGCCTTGGCGGTCTCCACGTCGGCGGGGCTCTCGGCGAAGAACAGCTCGGCGTTCCCTCTCCTGCAGGGAAGCTGCTCCTCGTCGACCGCGGTGTGTGGGTCGAGGACGCTGATACTCATCTGTCACCTCCTTGTGACTGTCGCTGGGTTGTGCGAGAAACAAAAAGACCGCGGATCCCGGGTTTCGGGTTCCGCGGCCTGGAGGCTGCCGATGTAGATCGCAATCTAGATCGGTGGACTCCAGGCGGAGGTACCCGGGAAGGCGCCCTCGAGGACGAAGACATCGGCGACGCGCGTGTAGACGCACACCGGTGCCACGTCCGCGGAACGACCCTTGGTGCCAGCAGCTGCGTGGGCCGACACTCCACCCATGGCCGGGAGGGTGCGCACAGCAGCAGCGGACGCGGCGTCGGTCCAGGAAATGGGCATGGCGAAGCCGGCCTGCGAGCTGGTCTGGATGTTCTTGATCACTGTGAGCACCTCCTTCGATGCGTAGGGCGCCGGCTTTGTCAGAGCCGTGTCGTGCGCGGTTGTCGTGCGGTGACAGAAAGTTAGCGCCCCGGGGCTGTAAGCGGCAAACGAATTAATGGGTATTTCCGAAAAATGTTTCGGCCGCATCAACATGATGGCCCGGAGAGGCTACGTCGACTGACCCAAAGCGGAAGAACCATCTTCTCCTGCCACCAGCTCCAGGACGTCCCCGCCGTACTTCTCGACCTTCGCCGGGCCCACCCCGTTGATCCGCAGGAGCGCGGGGGTGTCGGCGGGCCGGACCTCGGCGATCGCCTGGAGCGTGAGGTCGGTGAAGACGACGTACGCCGGCACCTTCTCCTCCGATGCCCGTGCCACCCGCCACGCGCGCAGCCGCTCGAAGAGCTCCTCGTCGTAGGTCGCCGGGCAGTGCTCGCAGCGGCCAACCTTCCGCTCGGCGGTCGTGCTGAGCGGTGCGTGGCAGACCCGGCAGTGGGCGATGCCCCGCTTGGACCGCGCACGAGAAGGGCGATCCTCCGTCGCCCGGTCGGATCGCGTCTGTGGCCGCAGACCCGTGAGGAACCTCGACGGCTTCCGGCTGGCGCGCCCGCCGGGTGACCTGGACAGCGACCACGAGACCGAGAGCCGGACCCGGGCCCGCGTCATGCCGACGTAGAGGAGCCGACGCTCCTCCTCGACCGCGGCCGGTCCTTCGGCGTAGATGATCGGCATCGTTCCCTCATGCATGCCGACGAGGAACACGGCGTCCCACTCGAGCCCCTTCGCCGCGTGGAGAGTAGCCAGGGTCACCCCCTGCGCAACGGGCGCGTGCTGCTCGGCAGCCCGACGGTCGAGCTCGTCCACGAAGGCGCCGAGCCCGGCCGCATCGTGCGCGGCGGCGAACTCCTCCGCCTGGGACACGATCGCCTGGAGCGACTCCCAGCGGTCGCGCACGTTGCCACGCCCTGTCGGCGCCTTCTCCGTCCACTCCATCCCCGCGAGCACGGCTTTCACGTCGGCCACGACCCCGTCGCCGGAGCCGTCGCTGCCGCGCGCGTTGCCGCGAAGGAGTGTGACGGCTTGGCGTACCTCCGGACGCTCGAAGAACCGGGCGGCACCTCGGACGACGTAGGGGATGCCACGCGCGGCCAGGGCCTCCTCGAACGCCTCGGACTGGGCGTTGATGCGGAACAGGATGGCGACCTCGCGCATGGGCGTGCCGGCGCGCTGCAGGTCGAGGATCTGCGCGGCGACCGACTCGGCCTCGGAGAGCTCGTCGGCGTGCTCGGCGTACGCCACCTCGGGCCCGGTCTCCTGCTGGGAGCGTAGCGAGACCCCGGCCGAGGACGTGCCGGCCAGGAGCTGGTTCGCGGCGGCAACGACCTGGGGCGTCGAGCGGTAGTTGCGCACGAGCTCGAGCGCGGTGGTTCCGCGGTGGCGCTTGGGGAAGTCGGTGAGGTAGGTGGCGCTCGCGCCGGCGAACGAGTAGATGGTCTGGGCGGGGTCGCCCACGACGCAGAGGTCGTTACGTCCGCCGAGCCACAGGTCGAGCAGGGCGGCCTGGATCGGGCTGACGTCCTGGAACTCGTCGACGACGAACCAGCGGTACTGCCTGCGGACCTCCGCGGCGACCCGCTCGTCCTCGGCGAGCAGCGCGGCCGCGCAGAGCAGGACGTCCTCCATGTCCATCCGGCCCTGGTTGCGCTTCACCTCCTCGTAGGTGGCGAACACCCTTGCGACCGTGCTCAGGTCCTGACCGTTGACACTGCGTCCCCGGGCCTGCGCCACCCGCGCATAGTCGTCGGGGCGCACGTTGCTGACCTTGGCCCACTCCACTTCGGAGGCGAGGTCGCGGAGGGTGGCCTGGTCGGCCTCGACTCGGTTCCGCCGGGCGGCGTTGCCGAGCATCGGCAGCTTGGACTCGGTGAGCACGGGGAGCTCACCGCCGTACACCCGGGGCCAGAAGTAGCGCGCTTGCCGCAGGGCCGCGGAGTGGAACGTGCGGGCCTGGACACCGCCGGCGCCGAGCGCACGCAGCCGGGTGCGCATCTCCCCGGCAGCGCGCGTGGTGAAGGTCACGGCGAGGACCTCCGTGGGGTTGTAGACACCGGTGGCCACTCCGTACGCGATCCGGTGCGTGAGGGCGCGGGTCTTGCCCGTGCCCGCGCCCGCAAGCACGCGGACCGGGCCGCGCAGGGCGAGGGCCACCTCCCGCTGCTCCGGATCGAGTGCTTCAAGGAGGCGGTCAGCCGAACCCGCGACGAACCCACCGGACGAGCCCAGGACGACCACGCGGAACAAACTCCTCGGAACAGGTGTTGCGACAATCGGAGCCGTGCAAAGTCACGGCTTGCTGTGTGCCCGGGCGGGGTACAAGAACCGCCGGACACGAGAGAACCAGGGTAGACGTCGGAAGGGACAGTTCATGCCTGCCAGCTCACCAGCCGACTCGGGCGCTGCGGTGACGATGTACTCCACGCAGTGGTGCGGTTACTGCTTCAGGCTGCGCAAACAGCTCGACCGCGAGGGCATCGAGTACGACGTCGTCGACATCGAGCAGGTCCCGGACGCGGCGTTCGTCGTGGAGCAGATCAACAACGGCAACCAGACCGTGCCGACCATGATCTACAGCGACGGCACCGCCCAGACGAACCCGTCGCTCAGGGACGTCAAGGCCAAGCTCGCCTCGCTCAACTGAGCGTACTCACCAGTGACCTGGGAGCGGTCCGCCGTGCCAGGTCTCGATGAGTGTGCGCGAGATCGAGATCGCTCCGGGTAGCAGCAGTGTGCCCGCCTCCGCCTCGGCGCGCATCTCCTCGCGCGTGAACCAGCGGGCGTCGCTGATCTCGTCCTCGTCCACCCGGATCTCGGTCGTGAGCGCGGTGGCGAAGAAGCCCACCATCAGGCTTGCCGGGAACGGCCACGGCTGGTTGCCGAGGTAGGTCACCTGCCCGATCTCGACACCGACCTCCTCGGCGACCTCGCGGCGCACGGCGTCCTCGAGTGACTCCCCCGGGTCCACGAAGCCTGCCAAGGTCGAGTACCGGCCATCGGGCCACTTGGGCTGCCGTCCCAGCAGGGCCCGGTCCTGGTCGTCCGTGACGAGCATGATCACCGCCGGGTCCGTGCGCGGGAACTGCTGGCGGCCGCACCCCGAACAGGTCAGCACGTGTCCCGCGTCAGCCACGGTCAGCGGGCTCCCGCACCGGGGACAGAACCTGTGCGCCCGGTGCCACTCCCCCAGGGCCACTGCGTGCACCAGCAGGCTGGCCTGCTCGCGGGACAGTCGCTGACCGACCATGCGGAGGTCGGCCCAGCTCTCGTCCAGCGGCTTGTCCAACAGCACTGCGAAGTGCGCCACGCCGCTCTGCTCGCCGAGGAACAGCCGTTGTCCGTCCGGAGCATCAGCGGGTGCGACCCAGGCGGCGGAGGTGCCGCCGTCCGCTACCGGGAACTTGCCCCGTGCGAGCAGCAGGACCCTCGTCGACGGGTCGGCCCAGGTCTCGGCGAGCCACTGCTCGTCGGTGCGCCGTCGGCCGACCCGGTCGTGGGCGCGCATGGACAGTGCTATCTCCGGCACGTTGGAACCGTCCTCGTCCTGCCACATCACGTCGCCGACTCTATGCCGCCGGTCGGCCGGGCCGGAGCGGCAGCACCCTAGGATCCGACACCATGAGCACCCACATCTCAGCCTCCCCCGGTCAGGTGGCTCCGCACGTCTTGATGCCCGGCGACCCGCTGCGCGCGCGCTGGATCGCCGAGACGTTCCTCGAGGACGCCGAGTGCTACTCGCAGGTCCGCGGCGTGTTCGGGTACACCGGCACGTACCAGGGCGAGCGCGTCTCGGTGCAAGGCTCCGGCATGGGCCTGCCCTCACTGTCGATCTACGCGCACGAGCTGTTCAAGGAGTACGACGTCCAGACGATCGTCCGGGTGGGCTCATGCGGCGCCCTCAGCCCCGCCCTGGGCATCCGAGACATCGTGCTCGCCTCCGGCGCCTGCACCGACTCCTCGATGAACCGAGTTCGGTTCGAGGGTCTCGACTACGCGCCCGTCGCCGACTTCGGGCTCCTTCGAGCGGCCTACGACGCCGCGGTGTCGAAGGACCTGCCGGTGCAGACGAAGGTCGGGCTGATCTTCTCGAGTGACTCCTTCTACAGCGCGCGTCCGGAGCTCACCAGACGAATGGCGGAGTACGGCGTGCTGGCCGTCGAGATGGAGGCCAGCGCGCTGTACACGTTGGCCGCCACGTTCGGTCGGCGTGCCCTCGCCGCGTGCACGGTGTCCGACCACATCATCACCGGCGAGGAGACCAGCGCCTTGGAGCGCGAACAGACCTTCGGGCACATGGTCGAGATCGCGCTCGAGGCGATGCTCGCGCCGGCCCTCTGACACCATGGGCGGTCACCGTCACCCCGCGGCGCAGGTCACCCCGCGGCACCGTCACCCCTGCGGCACCGTCACCCCTGCGGCGCCGGCGCTCCCCCGGCGATGATCTCCTCGAGCTCCTCGCGGCCGGGCAGCTCCATGTGGTCGACCTGTTCGCCGGTGCGCACGTAGTAGAACGCCGCCTCCACCTGCTCCACCGGCACTCCGACGAGCTCTGACCACGCCAACCGGTAGATCGCCAGCTGCAGCGGGTCGGCGGTCTGCTTCTGGTTGGTCTTCCAGTCCACGACGAGGAACCCCTTGGCTGTCTCGTAGACCGCGTCGATCCGTCCGCGCACCACCTGCCCCGCAAGCACGAGGGCAAAGGGCGGCTCCACGGCGTAGGGCACGCGGTCCCCGAACGGCCCGCTCGTGAACCGGTCGACCAGCTCCTTGAGCTCCCGCTCGTCCTCGATGCCGAGGTCACCGCGACCGGGAACCTCGTCGAGGCCGACGAGCTGCTGCTGCCCGAACCGTGCCTCCACCCAGGCATGGAAGCGGGTGCCGAACCGTGCAGCCGGAGACGGCTTGCGGGGCATGGGCCGGGCCAGGTCAGAGGCGAGCCCCTCGGGATCGTCGCGCAGCCGCGCCAGCGAGGTTGCGGAAAGACTCGATGGCAACGGCACCTCCACTTCGTCGGTCCGGCCGGCCCTCGCCTCCTCGAGCAGTCGCTCCAGCTCCTCGTCCCACTCGGCAACCTGGGCGGCCTCCGCAGCGGTGAGCTCGGCCTCGTCTCCCGTTTCGGCTGCACGGGCCCGTCCGGGGGGCAGCATCTCGGAGGCCGGCGCCTCCGCGGCGGCCGGCGTCTCGGTGGCGGCCGCCGTGCCCGCGGCAGTCAGCTCAGCGATCGCCTCCCGCACCAGGGCCGCGGCTTCGGCCCGGCGGGCCACCTCCGCGGTGTGCGCCTCGATGGGCCACGGGCGGCTGTCCACCACCGCCCGCAGGGGGTTCGGCTCGCCCTTCTCCGGCTTGTCGCGCCACGGCTCGAACGACTCGCCCCACTCGGCAAGCTTCTGTCGCGCGACCTGCTGGTACGACGAGGGCCCGAGCGACCTCTGCCGGGACGGCGACCAGCAGTAGGACGACACCGACAGCAGGTGACGGGGGCGCGTGAAGGCGACGTATCCCAGCCGTAGCTCCTCCTCGAGCTCGTGGGCCTTGCAGGAGTCGGCGAACTCCTTGAGCTCCTCACAGGAGTAGCCCCTGAGCACAGGGAGGTCGCGGGCGTCGCCTCGGAGCGGGTAGGGCAGCACCCCGGGGCCCGCGGTCCACTTGGTGCGGGTGCGGGAGGTCGGGAACTTCTCGTCCGCGACGCCCACGAGGAACACCGCGTCCCACTCCAGGCCCTTCGCGCGGTGGACCGTCAGCAGCTTGACCGAGTCAGCTTCGGTCGGCGTCGCGACATCGAGCCCGGCGCCGTACTCATCCTCTGCCTGGAGGTAGGCCAACAACGCCGGCAGCGTGACATCGCCGTCGATCGCCTGGAAGTCCGAGACGGCCTTGACGAACAGGTCGAGGTTGTCGCGGCGGGCATGAGCGGTCGGGCTGACCGACGAGGCCAGCTCAATGTCGATGCCGGTGGTGTCGATGATCCGGCGAACGAGGTCGAGCAGCGGTTCTCCGGCGTAGGCGCGCAGCTCACGCAGCTCCTTCGCGAGCAGCTCGAATCGTTCGAGCCCCTCCTCGGAGTACGCATGGTCGCCGGGGTCGTCCAGGGCATCGCTGAGCGAGACGACCTCCGTCGGATCGGCGCCCTGCACCGCCTGGGCGAGCTCCTCGTCGACGCTTCGCACGGTGCCGCGCGACCCTGGTCCCGCAGACCCCGCGAGCTGGCGGGCGCGGCGGCCGAGCAACGCGAGGTCACGAGCCCCGACGGCCCAGCGGGGGCCGGTCAGCAGGGTGAGCAGCTCGGCGTTGGCGGTGAGGTCGTGGAGCAGGGTCAGCGTGGCCACCACCTCCGCGACCTCAGGCAGCCGGAGCAGGCCCTGGAGCCCCACGATCTCGACCGGGATCTCCGCCTCGGTCAATGCGTCGAAGACGTCCGCGGCGTGGGCATTGTCGCGAGTCAGCACCCCGATCTCCGACCATGCGGGCGACGCCATCTCGGCGTGGGCGCGCTTGACCTGACCGGCGAGCCACTCCAGCTCCTCGGCATAGGTCTCCAGGACCGCGCTGCGTACGGTGCCGGGCGAGGCGTCCGGCTTGGCCTCCAGCGGAAGCACCTGCGGCATGCGGGAGTACAGAGGGCCGGCGAGCTCGTTGGCGAGCTCGAGGATACGCGCGTCGGACCGGCGGTTGACGGTCAAGGCGAACGTCTCGACGTCTTCCGAGCCGTCGGCTCTGGGAAAGTCACGTCCGAAGCCGAGGATGTTGGACACCGAGGCTCCGCGCCACCCGTAGATGGCCTGGTTCGGGTCTCCCACCGCCGTCACCGCATGGCCGCGTCCGGTCTCGGGTGAGCCACCGGAGAAGAGCCGGCTGAGCATGATGGCCTGGGCGACCGAAGTGTCTTGGTACTCGTCGAGAAGCACGATCCGGTACTTCGCCCGCTCTGCCTCGCCGACCTCGGGTTGTTCCGAGGCGAGGGTTGCGCCGAGCGCGATCTGGTCGGAGAAGTCCATCAGGCCGAGGTGCGCCTTGAGCCGGCGGTACGCCTCCACGAGACCGAGCAGCTCCTCGCGCCGGTCGAAGGAGCTGAGAACCTTGTCGACCTCCCCGATCTTCGTCTTCAGCGTCTCAGCCGCCTTCGCCGACTCCACCAGAGGGCGCTGCTGCGCATGGAAGGCGCGGACGTCGTCGGGGGTGATCAGATGCTCGGCCATCGCGCCGTCGAGGGCGAGAAGGTAGTTGATCACGGTGGGTGGATGGTCGCTGAGCAGCTCGACCTTCCCGTCGTACCGGGCGATCGCACGCGCTGCGAGCTGGTAGCGGGATGCGTCGGCGATGACCCGGGTGTCTGGTTCATGGCCGATGCGCAGGCCGTGCTCTGTGAGCAGCCCGGCCGCGTAGGCGTTGTAGGTGGCGACCGTGGGCTCCTCCGGATCCTCGTCGTCAGCGCCCTGCTCGTCGGACACGACCCGCCGCCGAAGGCCGGCAGCGGGGAGGATGCCGGCGGCGCGAAGACCGGACCGGACACGGCTCGCCAGCTCGTTGGCGGCCTTGGTGGTGAAGGTCAGGCCGAGCACCTCCTCGGGGCGGACCTGCCCGGTGGCGACGAGCCAGACCACGCGGGCCGCCATGACAGTGGTCTTGCCCGATCCTGCGCCCGCGATCACGACGTGGGGTTCGAGCGGCGCGGTGACCACGGCGAACTGCTGGTCGCTGAAGGTGAACTCCTCCTTCATGAGCTCCCGGAGCTGCTCCGGAGTCTCCACAGCGCGAGGCTCGAAGACGCGGCTCACGAGAGCACCGTCCCGGCACCCTTGACCGGGCAGATCGAGTGGAAGGTGCAGTGGTCGCAGTGCCCGCCTGCCCGTGCCGGGAACTCCTCGCCACGCACCACGCGGACCGCCTCCATCAGCTGTTTCTCCACGGGAAGGTGCCCGTCTTCATCGGGTTCTTGAGGAGCCTGCGGCTGGACCTTGGCCCCACCCCTGACCTCCTTGCGGAGCTGGACGAGCTCCGCACCTCCCGAGCGAACCGGCCCGGCAGAGCGCACGGGATGATCGGCCAGCAGCCCGTCGACCGCGCCATGGTTCACGGCGTGCTGGTACAGCCCGAGCTGGGCGTTGCTGGGCAGGTCCTTGTCGACCGGCGGGTACTTCGAGGTCTTCAGGTCGATCACCACGACCCGGCCGTCCTCGTCGAGCTCGAGCCGGTCGGCATAGCCGTGGAGCCGCACCAGCGACCCGTCGGGCAACGTCACCTCGGCGGTCAGCTGCTGCTCGGTGGCGAGAACCGTGCGCGCCCCCGGTCGGGAGTGCCAGGCGACGAACCTGGCCAACGCCTCCTGCACCTCCTGCCGTTCTCGGGAGCTCGACCACGGGGTGCGGAAGCTGATCTGGCTCCACACGCGGTCGACATAGGTCATCAGGTCGTCGGTGTCGGCCAGCTCGCCTTTGCCGATCCGGTCCGCCAGGGCGTGCACCACCAGACCGAAACCCTGGGCGGCCGTCGACGGGCTGGCTCCCCCCGCCTCACGTTCGAGGAACCACTTCGCGGGGCAGGCCAGGATCGACTCGAGCGCACTCGCTGAGAGCTGCACCGGCTCGTCCACGGGGCGGATCGGCTCCCCCGCCAGACTCCGCCCGCGAGTGCCCCACCACTGAGCAGGATCCGCCTGGGGCACCAGCGGACGCCTGCCGGTCGTGGCCGTCGCGAGCCTCGCCAGTCGTCGAGCGGCCGCGCGGCGCAGTGCCGGGGAGCTGTCAGGGTCAGAGCAGGTCCGCCGCAGCTCAGCGACCAGCCCGGCGAGGGACAACGGCCTCGCGGGCCGGCCCCGCACGGTCACCGGGGTCACCCCGAGCTCGTCGAGGAACCTCGAGGGCTGGTCACCGTCCTCCTCCGGTGACTGGACTGCAGTGACGAGCAGCCGCTCGCTCGCCCGGGTGCAGGCGACGTAGAACAGCCGTCGCTCCTCGGCGAGCAACGCCGACGTCGTCGTCGGCGGCAGCATCCCGTCGGACCCGATCCGGTCCGCCTGGAGGAGGGTGCTCCGCCGACGTAGGTCGGGCCAGCCGCCGTCCTGGACCTGTGCCACCACCACGAACCGCCACTCGAGGCCCTTCGAAC
The DNA here is from genome assembly GCA_035297905.1 of Nocardioidaceae bacterium. Classification (GTDB taxonomy): domain Bacteria; phylum Actinomycetota; class Actinomycetes; order Propionibacteriales; family Nocardioidaceae; genus Nocardioides_C. Next base: position 25,479 of record DATGYO010000122.1, on the reverse strand, counting down.
GGTGCGCGGTGAGCAGCCGCACCGCGTCGCCGCGGACCCCTTGCTCGGCGAGGGTGTCGGCGGGTATCTGCTGCGCGGTGAGCGTCGCGAGGAAGTTCACGACGCTGGTGTGACCACGTTGTTCCTCGGTGCGCGCGGCCACGTCGAACAGCGCGCACAGAGCGTCGAGGTCACGGTGCGCCATTCGCGCGGCGCCACCACCTTCGTCGACCATCGCGCGCAGCCGCCCGGGCCACCGGGTGCCGCTCCAGAGCGTCCAGAGCACCTCCTCGGCGGTGGCGCCGGCGTCGAGGTCGCCCCTCGCCTTCCACAGCAGCCGTCCGAACCGCATTGCCTTGGCGGCGGGCCACCCGGGCATGCCGTCGAGCACCTGCGGAGCGAGCAGCGCGTCTCGCAGCAGCTCGGGCGAGGGTCGCGGGTTGCGGTCCTCGACCACGGCAGCCGCCTTCTCGCGGGCCCTGAGCGCTCGGGCTAGCGCGCGGACCTCGGTCGCGTCGAGGCCGGCCAGCGGCGAGGCGAGCAGTGAGTCGACCCGATCGGGGCCGATGTAGTCAGGATCGTTGCGGTCGTCGTTGTCGAGGTTCACCACCACGCGCAAGGCGTCGAGGAGCACTCCGACCGCCGGCTCACCGACGAGCGGGGTGTCGTCGCTGGCCACTTCGACGGGCACGCCCGCGGCGGAGAGGCTGCGGCGAAGAGACGGGATGGAGCTCCGCCCGGAGCGGACGAGCACCGCCATCTGCGACCACGGGATCCCGTCCTCGAGATGCGCCCGGCGCAGCAGGTCGGCCACGTGCTCGGTCTCGGCTCGCTGCGTGTCGAAGGTGCGCACCTCGACCCGCCCCGGTCCGAACGGGGTCTGGCTCGGCTCAGGGTTCCGGAACGCCTGAAAGAGCTCCGCGTCGATGGAGCCCGTCGTCGGGATCGCGCCGGCCACCGCGCGAGACGCCTCGAGCAGCACCGGGCCGAACCGTCTCGTCACACGGAGGGCGACCGTGCGCGCACGACTGCCGTCTCGGTTGCGGAACTGCTCGGGGAAGTCGAGGATGCCGCGCACCTCTGCCCCCCGGAAGGCGTAGATGGACTGGTCCGGGTCGCCCACGACGAGCAGGTTGCGGCCGTCGCCGGCCAGGGCTTGGAGCAGCCGGACCTGGGCAGGGTCAGTGTCCTGGTACTCGTCGACGAAGACGTACTCGAACTGTGCCCGTAACCGAGCGCGGACTGCTGGCTGCTCGGCGAGCTGCACGGCGCGGTAGATCAGGTCGCTGTAGTCGATCGCGCTCTTGTCGTCCAGGATCACCTGGTACTGCTGCATGAACCGTGCAGCAGCGACGAGCTCCGGCGTCTCCGAGCCGGCCCCGAGCTCCTTCAGGTCCAGCGGGTCGAGGCCCTTCTCCCTGGCGCGCGCCAGCACCGCCTGGACCTCTCGGGCGAAACCGCGGGTGCCCACGGCTCTGCGCAGGGACTCCGGCCAGAACCCGGTGTCCTTGGTGCCGTCGAGCAGCTGCTGGATCACCACGTCCTGCTCGGGGGCAGAGAGCAGCTGGAGTGGAGCGGCGTAGAGCTCGGGTGTGGAGTACGCCCGGACCAGGCCGTAGGCGAAGGAGTGGAAGGTCGAGCTGAGCGTGGTCGACATCGTGCGGCCGATCCGAGCGGTGACCCGGTCGCGCAGCTGCTCGGCGGCCTTGCGGCTGAAGGTGAGTGCGAGCACGGAGTCGGGCGCGGCGCCGCGGCGCTCGATGCGGTCGACGATCGACTCCACCAGAGTGGTGGTCTTGCCTGTGCCCGGGCCCGCCAGGACGAGCATCGGCCCCGCCTCGTGGTCCACCACCGACTGCTGGAACGAGTCCAGGTCGGGCGCGGCCGTGCGCCCTGCTGAGGGGGGAACGAGGCGGTACGACGTCATGGGTCATATCCCATCAGAGAGGACCGACAGATCCCGCGTCCCCGTCCTCGGGCCACCATCGCGCGGTGGCCATGTCGACCCGCTCCGACGAACGCAGGGGCGTTCCCTCGGCCCGATGGTGGGCCAGCGCCTCGCCGTCATGGCACAGCGGCAACCCGCCGTCGGCACGGACGACCCGCCACCACGGAACGGCCGCGCCCTCGCGCGACATCACCTGACCCACCTGCCGTGGGCCACCGATCCCGACGACCTCGGAGATGGCTCCGTAGCTCATCACCCGGCCGGGTGGGATCCGCTCCACCACGGCGAGCACCCGTTCGACGTACTCCTCGCGGTCCACGGCGGACACGCTAACCCGCGCCGTCGCAGGAAGCGGCACCGACGCGTCGACCCGGTGTCCCATCGGCTCGAGGTCTTGGCCTCCCCATTTCTGATCATGCAGGGCGCAAGATCATGCATCGGCGCACGTCGTCTCCTAGCGTGGTCGACTTAGTACGGGAGTCGCTTCTGGCTCCAGGCCGGGTAGAAGGAACGGGCGGGCGCATGAAGGTTGCATGTGTCGGGGCCGGCCCCGCAGGGCTGTACTCCGCGATCTTGATGAAGCTGCGGGACCCGAAGAGCGAGATCACAGTCTTCGAGCGCAACCCGGCCGGGGTGACGCACGGGTGGGGCGTCGTGTTCTGGAACGACCTTGTCGCCGAGCTCCGCAGGAACGACCTCGAGACTGCGGAGGCCATCCTGCAGGAGTCCTTCTCCTGGATCGGCCAGGTCGTCGACATCAAGGGAGGCAGCACCGCCTACGTCGACGGGGGCGGTCACGGCATCTCGCGGCAGACGCTTCTCGACATCTTGCGCAAGCGGGCGACGGACCTCGGCGTGACGATCAGGTACGAGCACGACATCACCGATCCGAGCCAGCTACCGGAGGCCGACCTGGTCGTCGCAGCCGACGGCGTGGGCAGCCAGATCAGGCGCCTCCGCGAGGCAGACTTCGACCCCCAGGTCGAGCAGGGCCGCAACATGTACGTCTGGCTGGCCACACCGCGGGTCTTCGAGGCCTTCACCTTCGCGTTCGTGCCGACGGAGGCCGGCTGGATCTGGTGTCACGCCTACGGCTACAGCAACGACTCGAGCACGTTCATCGTGGAGTGCTCGCCCGAGACGTGGCGGGGTCTGGGCTTCGACGGTCTGGACACCGACCAGAGCCTCCGGCTGCTGGAGCGCCTTTTCGACGAGCAGCTCGACGGCCAGCCGCTGGTGAGCCATTCAGACGCGAGCGCGCCTCTGCCCTGGCTCCATTTCCGCAGCCTCACGACCAACAACTGGTACGTCGGCAACATCGTGCTCGTCGGGGATGCGGCGCACACCACCCACTTCACGATCGGCTCCGGGACGCGGCTAGCGATGGCGGATGCCATTGCTCTCGCCGACAGCCTGCACGCCCATCGCGACGTTTCGGCCGGGCTCGCGGCCTACGAGAGCGAACGGCAGTTCCAGATGCGGCGTCCGCGGCGGGAGGCCCGCCTCAGCGCTGCGTGGTTCGAGGACTTCCCTCGCTACGTCACCCTCGACGGACCGCGCCTGATGACGCTGCTGCTGGCCCGGCGCTCGAGGCTCATGCCGCATGTCCCGCCCCGGGTCTACTACGACGCGTACCAGGTCAAGCGCATCCCGGTCGTCAGGAAGCTCTACCGGTGGGCCACGAGGCGCATGCGGGACGTCGAGAAGCGGCTCGCGGTCGCCCGTCAGCCTGGGAGCCGGCGGGCGGCTGTCCTCGACGAGGATGCCTGAGACCGCTCGGTGACGACGCGTCGAGCGCTGAGGCGTCGAGGGCGCTCACGATTACGTCCGGGTGGATAGGAAAGGACCCGCCCCCGAGAGGAGCGGGCCCTGCCCGGTCTACAGACGCGACCTGCGTCAGAGGATCGGCGAGAACGGCTCTGTGCCCGGAACGAGCGCGAGGCCCGCGATGCCTGAGTTGGCCTGCGCGTAGGCGAGCTCGTGACTCAGGTCGCCCACACCGTTCGAGCCGGCCAGCGGTGCGATCGCCAGCGTGGACAGGACGCCGAGAGCCTTGCCGTCGGCGTCGAGGAACGCGCTGCCCGAGTCGCCCGGGACTCCCGGCGACACGGTGTAGACGGGAGTCGTCCACCCGTCGCCGGTCGTACCGAGGCTGCTGCCCTGCTTCGGCGACAGCTGCTCGACGCCGCCGCGGAGGCTGGAGTTGCCGTAGGAGTAGACCGTCTCACCGGCGGCGGCGCCATCGGTGTCGATGCCCACCGGGCCGCCCCAGAACGGGATGGACGGGTTCACGTCGTCGACGTACTGCGGGTCGACCTTGACGAGGGCCAGGTCGTTGTAGTCGCAGGTGTTGGCGTCGGTCTCGCCGGCCTTCTGCATCGTGAGCCAGCTGCTGTAGACGAGCGTGCCCGTGCCGACGGTCTCACCGGCGCTGACCAGGCTGCCGCCGTCGACGAAGTCGACCTTGGTGCCGAGCGGGAGCGAGCCGGAGTCGCAGCCGTTCGTGTCGGTGGCCGCACCGGTGCCCGCGCAGTGGGCGGCGTATCCGACGTACACGTTCGCGGCGCCGTCGGTGAAGACGAAGTTGCCGGTGCACTGGGCGCCGTCGGTGTACATCTGGATGCCGGGGTGGATGGCGGCGGTGTCGGCCGGCGCCCAGGTCGGCGCAGCCTCAGAGGGGCTGACCGTGGCGGCGACCGCAGCAGCAGCGAGAACGGCGCTGGAGACGGTGGCTAGGGCGACGCGGGTCCGACGAACCATAGAGGGCGCTCCTTCCCAAGAGCATCAGGGGTTGTGATGTGCACAACGACGATGCCCTTGGGAAGTCACGCCCTCGAGATCAGTACGACGGCTGCGAGGGGTCGATCTGGTTGACCCAAGCCACCACGCCACCACCGACGTGGATCGCGTCGCTGAAGCCTGCGCCCTTGACCACGGCGAGCGCCTCGGCCGAGCGAACCCCGGACTTGCAGTGCAGCACGATCTGCTTGTCCTGCGGCAGCTTCTCGATGGCGGTGCCGTTGAGGAAGTCGCCCTTGGGGATCAGGACCGAGCCCGGGATCCGGTTGATCTCGTACTCGTTGGGCTCCCGGACGTCGACGAGCAGGAAGTCGCGCTCGCCGTTCTCGCGCTCCTTGAGCATGGTCTCGAGGGTGGTCACCGAGATCGTCGAGCCCGCGGCGGCGTCCGCGGCGGCGTCGCTGATGGCACCGCAGAACGCGTCGTAGTCGATCAGCCCGGTGACTGTCGGGTTGTCACCGCAGATGGCGCAGTTGGGGTCCTTGCGGACCTTGATCTTGCGGTACTCCATCTCCAGTGCGTCGTAGATCATCAGCTGGCCGAGGATCGGCTCGCCGATTCCCGTGAGCAGCTTGATGGCCTCGTTGACCTGGATCGACCCGATGCTCGCGCACAGCACCCCCAGGACGCCGCCCTCGGCGCAGGAAGGAACCATGCCGGGCGGCGGCGGCTCGGGGTAGAGGCACCGGTAGCACGGGCCGTGCTCGGCCCAGAAGACCGACGCCTGACCGTCGAAGCGGTAGATCGAGCCCCACACATAGGGCTTGCCGAGCAGGACTGCGGCGTCGTTGACCATGTAGCGGGTCGCGAAGTTGTCGGTGCCGTCGACGATGAGGTCGTACTGCTCGAAGATCCCCATCACGTTGTCGTTGTCGAGCCGCTCCTCGTGGAGGACGACGTCGACGTACGGGTTCGCCTCGAGGATCGACTCCTTGGCCGAGCGTGCCTTCGACTTCCCGATGTCGCTCTGGCCGTGGATGATCTGGCGCTGCAGGTTGGACTCGTCGACCTCGTCGAACTCGGCGATGCCGATGGTTCCGACGCCGGCCGCGGCAAGGTAGAGCAGCGCGGGGCTGCCCAGACCGCCTGCGCCGATGACCAGCACCTTGGCGTTCTTGAGCCGCTTCTGACCGGTCATCCCGACGTCGGGGATGATCAGGTGCCGGCTGTAACGGCGGACCTCATCGATGGTCAGCTCTTCGGCGGGCTCGACCAGGGGTGGAAGGGACACGCGTGCTCCTCGTCGGGTGTTTCGGACAGTCCAGTCCTGGTTTGAACAACCGGACAGCCCTGCATGTTCCCCATGCTCCCCGGGCCATCGGGGGTGCTGTGTCACGTCCCGGCATCCGGACCCGTGGACCGCAGCGCGCGCGCCGACTTCGGGTCAACCCTCGGCGCTGAGCGTCGAAGTCATTACCGAGGAGTAGGATTCTGCCTCGTCAGACCGAGCGCACCGAGAGGCGACGCAGTGAGCACCATGGACGAGCAGAGGCCGCGTGGAGGCCGCATGCCGCGAACGGCGCGCCGGGCGCAGCTCCTCGAGTCGGCGCTCGGCGTCTTCGTCGCGCAGGGCTACCACGCCGCAGCCATGGACGACATCGCCGACCGGGCCGGTGTCTCGAAGCCGGTCCTGTACCAGCACTTCCCCGGCAAGCTCGACCTCTACCTCGCGCTGCTCGACCAGTCCTGCGACACGATCATCGAGGCGACCCGCAAGGCGCTCGAGGCGACTGAGGACAACAAGCAGCGCGTGGCCGCGACGATGCAGGTCTTCTACGACTACGTCGCCAACGCCCACGGGGCCTTCCGCCTGGTGTTCGAGTCCGACCTCACCAACGAGCCCGCGGTCCGGGAACGCGTGGACCGGGTGACGACGGAGACCGCCTCGATGATCGCGGCCGTCATCCACGACGACACGGGGTTGCCCGACAAGCAGTCGCGGCTCCTGGCGGTCTCCCTCGTCGGCATGGCCCAGGTCAGTGCCAGGTTCTGGCTCGACGACCCGAGCGGCATCAGCCAGTACGACGCCGCGAACCTGATCTCGAGCCTCGCCTGGCGAGGCATCCGTGGTTTCCCTCGCGCCAACGACCAGGCCTGACCCAGTCGTTCCTACCGGCTTCGGCTGTCGGCCACCGAACCGGCGGTAGGGTCGTCGTACACGCACCCCGTGGTGCGGCATGTCCCCTGACGGGCCCACCCGCCCGCACTCAGCAACGAGGAGGTCCTCCCGTGGAGGTCAAGATCGGCGTCCAGCACGTGAACCGCGAACTGACCCTGGACACGAACCAGGAGGGCGACGAGATCGAGGCTGCCGTGGCGAAGGCGCTCAGCGAGGGCGAGGGCCTGCTGTCCCTCACCGACGTCAAGGGCCGCAGGATCGTCGTCCCGACCGCCAAGATCGCCTACATCGAGATGGGTTCGCCGACCATCGGGCAGGTCGGCTTCCGCAGCTGACGCCCTGTCAGGCGGCGAGACCGAGCGCCGACATCCGCTGGGCGTGGTTCTCGGTCAGACGGGTGAACATCCGCCCGATGGCCGCGAGGTCCATGCCCGGCCGGTCGACACCACCTGACAACAGTGCGGAGAGGGCGTCCCTCTCGGCCGCGACACGCTGGGCCTGGGAGAGAGCCTCGCCCATCAGCCTCCTGCCCCACAGCGCGAGGCGCCCGCCGACGCGGTGGTCGGCCTCGATCGCCCGGCGCACCCGGTCGACGACGAACTCGGCCTGTCCGGAGTCCTCGAGGCTGTCGATGATCAGCTCGCGGGAGTCGGCGTCCACGAACGCCGCGATCTCCCGGTAGAAGTCGGCTGCGAGGCCGTCGCCGACGTACGCCTTGACCAGACCCTCGAGGAAGTCGCGCGGCGCGGTGTGGACGTGGAAGGCGTCGATGGGTGCCTGGAAGGGCTTCATCGCTTCGTAAGGGTCCGCTCCGAGCTCTGCGAGCCGGGTGCGCAGCCCGACGAAGTGGCCGAACTCCCGCGACGCCATGGCGGCAAGCTCCGCCTTGTCCTCCAGGGCGGGCGCCATCTTCGCGTCCTCGGCCAGCCGTTCGAAAGCCGACATCTCGCCGTAGGCGATCGCGCCCAGGAGATCCACGACAGCCGCCTGGTAGGTCGGGTCCGAGAAGGCGAGAGGGACGTCTCTGGTGGTGGCCGAGACCGGCTCCGGGGTCGGCTCCGTCGCGGGCTGCTCCAGCGGCAAGTCGGTCATGCGCGCAGCCTACCGATAGACTCGGGGGGACATTACGTAGAGAGACAGGCAAGACCCCTGACAACCTTCAGAGAACTCGGGGTGCTCCCCGAGATCGCCGACGCCCTCGGACGCGCCGGCATCACGACCCCCTTTCCGATCCAGGAGATGACGCTCTCGGTCGCTCTTCTGGGCACAGACCTCATCGGCCAGGCTCGCACCGGCACCGGCAAGACGCTGGCGTTCGGCATCCCGGTGATCCAGCGGACGGTCGCTCCGCACGACCCCGATTTCACCGACCTCGCGGCGCCCGGCAAGCCGCAGGCGCTGGTCGTCGCGCCGACCCGCGAGCTCGCGCTCCAGGTGTCCAACGACCTGAAGACCGCTGCCGCCGACCGCGGCACCCGCATCCTGACTGTGTACGGCGGCGTGGGCTACGAGCCGCAGCTCGAGGCGCTCGCCTCCGGTGTCGACGTCGTCGTCGGTACGCCGGGCCGCCTCCTCGACCTCGCCAACCGCCGGTCGCTGGACCTGTCACACGTCAAGGTGCTGGTGCTCGACGAGGCCGACGAGATGCTCGACCTCGGCTTCCTCCCTGACGTGCAGAAGCTGCTCGCCAAGACGCCGGAGACCCGGCAGACGATGCTGTTCTCGGCAACCATGCCGGCAGCGATCGTCAGCCTCGCGCGCGTGCACATGCGCCACCCGATGAACATCCGGGCCGAGTCGTCCAGCGACCAGCAGACGGTCCCCGCGACGGCGCAGTTCATCTACCAGGTGCACGACCTCGACAAGCCCGAGATGATCGCCCGGATCCTGCAGTCCGAGAACTCCGGCATCACGATCGTCTTCACACGCACCAAGCGCCAGGCGCAGCGGGTCGCTGACGACCTCGCCGAGCGCGGCTTCCCGAGCAGTCCCCTGCACGGCGACATGCCGCAGGTGGCCCGCGAGAAGGCGCTGAAGAAGTTCCGCGACGGCAAGCTGAAGGTGCTCGTGGCCACCGACGTGGCCGCCCGTGGCATCGACGTCGCCGACGTCACGCACGTGATCAACTACAGCTGCCCCGAGGACGAGAAGACCTACGTCCACCGCATCGGGCGCACCGGCCGCGCCGGCGCCACCGGCATCGCGATCACCTTCGTCGACTGGGCCGACGTGACCCGGTGGAAGGTGATCAACAAGGCGCTCGACCTGCCGTTCGACGAGATCCTGGAGACCTACTCGACCTCCGAGCACTTCTACCACGACCAGGGCATCGCGCCGGGCACGAAGGGACGCATCGTCCCCGAGACCCCCGCCGAGAAGCCTGCCCGTGAGTCGAAGCCACGCTCGGAGCGCGGCACGGGTGAGGACCGTCCACGCCGGAACCGCAGTCGCACCCGCACGCGGAGTGGCGAGAAGGTCAGCGAGGGCACCACGGCCGGCTCGGACGAGAAGGCCGAGTCCGCTGACGCCAGCGGCACCTCCGCACCCCGGGCCCGCAACCGGCGTCGCCGCCGCACCCGCAGCGGTGAGGCCGCCAGGGCCACGAACGACTGAGCCGTCACCCCAGGGCGATGACGTCCCTCAGGCGCGGGCGGTCGACTTCTCCATGAGGTTGGCCGCCACGTCCCGGTACGCGTCGGCACCCCGGTTCTTCCGGGCGGTCGCAAGGATCGAGCGTCCGGCCGCCGGGGCCTCCGCGAACCGGATCGACTTGGGAATCGGCGGCTCGATGACGTCGAGGCCGTACGTGTCCGAGATCGTCTCGAGGACCGTACGCGCGTGGTTCGTGCGACCGTCGTACAACGTCGGCAGGACTCCCCACACGCTCAGCTTCTTGTTCGTGAAGCGCCGAACGTCGTGGACCGTGTCGAGCAGCTGACCGACGCCGCGGTGGGAGAGCGTCTCGCACTGCAGCGGGATCAGCACGCCGTTCGCAGCGGTGAGCGCCGCAACGGTGAGCACACCGAGCGAGGGCGGACAGTCGAGCAGGACCCAGTCGTAGCTCTCCAGGTCCTCGAGGGCCGCCCGAAGGACGTACTCTCGACCGGTACGCGTGAGCAGGTCGGCCTCGGCGCGTGCGAGCTCGATGGTCGCCGGGAGCAGGTCGACGCCGTCATCGGTCTCGATGATCACCTCGGACGCGTCGATGCCCTTCGTCAGCACGTGGTGCACCGACAGCTCGAGGTCCTCGGGGTCGATGCCGAGGGAGAACGTCAGGCAGGCCTGGGGATCCAGGTCCACGATGAGGACGGACTTGCCCTGCTCGGCCAGGGCGGCGCCGAGGGAGGCGACCGTCGTGGTCTTGGCGACGCCCCCCTTCTGGTTGGCGATCGCGAGAATCTGAGTACTCATCGCGGCCAATTGTGCCCGAGACACCGGCCGGACGCGCTCCGTGTCCGTGGAATGCTTTGCGCATGTCTCTTGACACAGCCCTTGTCACAGGCCCCACCGCGGGGATCGGTCGCGCTTTCGCCGAGGCGCTCGCGTCTCGCGGCCACGACCTGGTCCTCGTCGCGCGCGACCGAGCCCGCCTCGAGGAGCTCGCCGAGCACCTGCGCACGAAGCATGCCGTGAGCGTCGAGGTGATCGCCGCCGACCTCGCCGACCGGGAGGAGCTCGCCGTGGTGGAGGCGCGAGTGGCCGATCCCGAGCGGCCGATCTCGCTGCTGGTCAACAACGCCGGCTTCGGCCACAAGCAACCGTTCACCGAGAACAGTGTCGAGGACGAGCACGAGATGCTCGACGTCCTCGTCACAGCCGTCATGCGGCTGAGCCACGCTGCCATCGGGTCGATGCTCGCCCGCGGCGAAGGCGCGATCATCAACGTGGCCAGCGTCGCCGCCTTCCTTCCGCGAGGGACCTACAGCGCCGCCAAGGCCTACGTCGTCTCGTTCACCCAGTGGCTCGACGTGACCTACCGCGACAGGGGTGTGCGCGCCATGGTCCTCTGCCCCGGGTTCGTACGCACCGAGTTCCACGAGCGGATGGGCGTCAGCCGGGGCTCGGCTCCACGGTGGATGTGGCTCGATCCCGACCGGGTCGTCCGCGAGGCGCTGCACGACCTCGAGCGAGGCAAGACGGTGTCGATCCCGAGCAAGAGGTACAAGGTGCTCAGCGCAGCGGCCCGCTACACCCCGCCGCCGGTCCTCGGTCGATTCCAGAGCATCGGCCGGAGGTAGCGCTCACGCTCATCCCTCCCCTGCCACGAAGGCGCGCACCGCGTCGGCCACGAGCTGGACGGCGATCGCGGACAGGAGCAGGCCCGCGATCCGGGAGACCAGGAGCACGCCGCTCTCACGGATCAGCTTCAGGATGGGCAGGGAGAAGCGCATCGACAGCCACAGCGCGAGATGCACGGCCACCACGCCGAGGGCGACAGCGGCGAAGGTCGCGAAGCCGGTCACCTCGTCGGAGAAGACCATCGTCGCGACGATCGCACCCGGCCCCGCCATCATCGGCGTGCCGAGCGGGACGAGCGCGACGTTCGTGTTCGCGGCAGCGGTCGCCTCCCGCTCCTTGCCGGTGAGCAGCTCGAGTGCCACGAGGAGGAGCAGGAGTCCGCCGGCGAGCTGGAGCGCCGGCATCGAGATGTGCAGGTACGCCAGGATCTGCTGCCCGAAGAACGCGAAGGCCACGATCACCGCGAACGAGACGGCCACGGCCTGCCAGGCGGCCCGGCGCATCGACGCGACGGAGCGGCCGCTCGTGAGCGCCAGGAACACCGGGATGGTGCCGACCGGGTCCATGATCACGAACAGGGTCACGAAGACCTCGGTCAACAACGCGAGGTCGAACCAGCTCACAGCGCGAGCACCTCCGGCGCACGTCGGCCGGAAGCGGCGGCAGCGGCACCTGCGAGGTCGAGAAGGCGCGCGAACTCGTCAGGATCAGTGGTGTTGCACCCGAGGTCGTGGTCGACCTTGCCGTCGCCGTGGTAGTCGCTGGACCCCGTGACCACCAGGTCGAGGTTGCGCGCGATCGAGCGCAAGGCGTCACGCGTCGGCCTGTCGTGGTCCTGGTGGTCGACCTCGATCCCGACGAGCCCCTCCTGCTTGAGCTTCGCGAAGCATGCCTCGTCGAGGGCCTCGTAGTTGTGTCGCTTTGCCCACGGGTGGGCCAGGACGCTCACCCCTCCGGCCTCGGCCACCGTGCGCACCATCGCCTCGAGCGGGGCGGCGTAGCGGTTGACGTAGGCGGGCCCTCGTGAGCCGAGGTAGGTGTCGAAGGCCTCCCCGCGATGCCGGACGACGCCCTTGTCCACCAGGGCATCCGCGACGTGCGGCCGGCCCATGGCAGCGGCGTCACCGGCGATCCGGCGTACGTCGTCCTCCTCGATGTCGATGCCGAGCGCGCGCAGCTTGTCCAGCGTCGCGGGCAGCCGCGCGTTGCGACCGTCGAGGATCCGTCCGAGCTCGAGAGCAAGCGGCTCGTAGGTCGGATCGGGAAGGTACGCGAGCAGGTGGGCGCCGTGCCCGGCCAGCTTGCAGCTGATCTCGAGGCCACGCACGAGGGTGATCCCCTCCCGCTGCGCCGCCTCGGCCGCGTCCGCCCAACCCTCGGTGGTGTCGTGGTCGGTCAGCGCTACGACGTCGATGCCCAGCTCCTTGGCATGCCGGACCAGCTCCCGGGGCGGGGTCGTCCCGTCGGAACGGTCGGAGTGGGTGTGGAGGTCGATGCGCACCCGCGCAGCCTAACCGTCGGCACCCCCCTCACCACGGCGGCGGGTGGCCTCCGAAAGGTACGTCGATCAGCTCTGGGCCCAGGTCGGCCACATCGGACAACAGCCACTCGTCTTTCAACAGCAGCGCGGCCGATGCGGGTCGCAGTACGAGCCACAGCCAGCGACCGTGCGCCTCCCCCGCGAACACCGACCGGTCGAACGACGGGTCGCTCTGCGAGGTCGACACCGCCCAGAGCGACACGGAGACACCGTCGAAGCGGACCTTGACCTGAGGAGGGCCATCTCCGATCTCCGCTCCCGGGTCGGTGTGGTCCACACCAGCGCACCGGGCACCGAGACCGACCCCGGGCTCCTCGGAGACGATGGTCAGCTCCACCACACCGTCGAGGTCGGTGACGCCGGTGCAGGAGAGCAGGCTGGCCCGCGCCTCCTCGCCCGGACCCGCGACACAGCCGAAGTCGGTGATGGTCCAACCGGGGGCGAGCGGCCAGGGCACCAGGGTCGGCGCACCGCCGCAGTGGCCCAGATGCTCGGCCAGCCCCTCGTAGCTCGCCACGGGCGGGCGCCACAACGGGGTGATCCCGCCGTGTTCGGGGCAGTGCCAGCCGCCCGCCTCCTCGACAACAGGTGAGGTGCAGCGGGGACAGCCGGCCGCGAGAGTCATAGGGCTAACCGTTGTGCCCGTTGAAGCCCTCGTCAAGGAAGCCGGACCTATTCTGGCCCGGTGGAGGAGCCATGAAGAGGCGGGCGGTGCAGTGCGTGGGCGGCATCGTCGTGGCTGACGACGGCCGGATCCTGCTCGTCCGGCGAGGCCAGGAGCCTGCCAAGGGGACCTGGTCGGTCCCGGGCGGCCGGATCGAGCTCGACGAGGACGACCCGACCGCCACCGCCCGGGAGGTGCTCGAGGAGACCGGCCTCCCGGTCGTGGTCGGGGGCCTGGTCGGCACCGTGGAACGGGACGCGCCGGACGGATCCGTGTTCGTGATCCGCGACTACCGGTGCACTCCGGCCGTCGGCGCCGACCTGTCAGACGTCGTCGCGGGCGATGACGCCGCCGACGTCGGCTGGTTCGGCCCCGACGAGGTCCGGAGGCTGGAGTGTGCTCCCGGGCTGGTCGCAGCTCTCGAGGAGTGGGGTGTGCTCCCGACCTGACCGGTCAGTGCACGCCGCTCATGAGCCTGCGGATCGGCCGCGCCGACACAGCGAGCAGCAGACCGATGACCAGCGCCACCACTCCGAGGACACCGAAGTAGCCCACCTCGTGGTCAGCGGAGTAGAACTTGGCGAGGTAGCCCGACATCGCGGTCCCGAGAGCGACCGAGAGGAAGAACAGCGCCACCATCTGGGTCTTGAACACCTCGGGTGCCAGCTTCGTCGCGAGCGAGAGACCGACCGGCGAGAGCAACAGCTCCGCCAGCGTGAAGACGAGCAGGATGCCGATCAGCCCGAGCAACGGCGCGCTGTTCGCACCACCCCCCGCCATCGGGATGAAGAGCAGGAACGCCACTCCCATCAGCGCCGCGCCGCCGGCGAACTTCATGGGCGTCGACGGCTGTCGCGACCCCAGCCTGGTCCACATCGCTGCGAACAGGCCGGCAAGCACGATGATGAAGACCGGGTTGATCGACTGCACCCACGACACCGGCATCTCCCAGCCGAGGATGCTGCGGTCGAGCCGCTTGTCGGAGTAGACGGTCACGACGGTGAACTGCTGCTGGTACAGCGACCAGAAGGCCGCGCTGGTGAGGAACATCGGTATGAAGGCGAGGACCCGTCGACGCTCCATCCGGGTGATCTTCTTGCTGGTGAGGATCACGCCGAAGTAGGCGACCGCGGCGACGATCGTCAGGCCGATCACGACGTCGGCCAGGTTCTCGGCCGTGAGGACACCGGACAGGACCGCCGCGGCGATGACCAGAACGCCGGCCACGCCCACACCGATGGCCACGGGGCGCCGGTCCGACGGAAGCGGGTTGTGAAGGTCGTTCGAGGAAGCGGGCAGGTTCTTGCGGCCGAGGACGTACTGCACGAGGCCGGCGAACATGCCGATGGCGGCCATGGCGAACCCGACGTGGAAGCCGTAGCTCTTCTGCGCGATCCCGGTCAGCAGCGGGCCGACGAGCGCGCCGAGGTTGATGCCGAGGTAGAACAGCGAGAAGCCGGCGTCACGACGGTCGTCGTCCTCGGCGTACAGGGAGCCCACGAGCGCGGTGGCGTTCGCCTTGAGGCCGCCGCTTCCCACGCCGACCAGCACCAGGCCGACGCCCACGCCGGTGAAGCCAGGCAGCAGGGAAAGCGCCAGGTGGCCGCACATGATCATGATCGCGCTGTAGAAGAGCGTCCGCTCGGAGCCCAGCAGCCGGTCCGCGAGCCAGGCCCCGACGATCGTGGACAGGTAGACCAGACCGCCGTACGCGCCGACGATGCCGCTGGCGGTCGTCTCGTCGAGCCCCAGGCCGCCCTTGGCCGCCGAGTAGTACAGGTAGATCAGGAGGATCCCCTGCATGCCGTAGAAGGAGAACCGCTCCCACATCTCGACGCCGAAGAGGTTGGCGAGGACACGCGGTTGTCCGAAGAAGGACTTCTCTTCGCGGGCTGGAACGGGTGCTTCAGCTGGTTCAGTGATCCGAGTGCTCACTGGCTCGACCCTGTCATGTCACCCAGTTGCCCACAAAATGGACGGTATAGACCGGGGGCACCACGCCTGTTGGCGAGGGTCAGCTGTTCCACCGCAGGATCACGGGGGTCTCACGCTCGTAGCCGAGGACCGACACCGTCGCCGTGTCGAGGCGGAACAGCCGCCCGTCGCCCACGGGCAGCCCGAGCCACCGCGCGGTGAGTCCCCTGAGCGCGTGTCCGTGACCGAACACGAGCACCCGCCCACCGTCTCGGAGCCTTCCGAGTGCCCGGTCGAGCCGCTGCGCCACGTGCTCCGCGCTCTCCCCTCCCGGGCTGGGGTGCGTCCAGACCGACCAGCCCGGCACCTGCTCGCGGATCTCGGCGGTGGTCCTTCCTTCGTACGCCCCGTAGTCCCACTCGACCAGGTCGTCGAGAAGCTCGGGTGTCCCGAAGCCGGCGAGCCCAGCGGTACGACGGGCCCGCTGCCGCGGACTGCTGACCACCTCGTCGAACGACTCACGCGCCAGGCGGTCCCGGAGGCTCTTCGCCGCCGCCTCGCCGGTCCGGGTCAGGGCGATGTCGGTGCGCGAGGTGTGGCGGTGGTCCCGGCTCCACTCCGTCTCCCCGTGGCGCACGAGCCAGATCTCGGAGCCGGGCACGTCGGCCACCTCAGTCCGCGCTCGGCCCGGGCCAGTTCTTGTCCGGCTGCGGCACCGGGCGACCCGGCTGCTCTCCACCGCGGTCGTCGAGGTAGTTCTGCTTGGGCACCATCACCTTGCGGCGGAAGATGCAGACCACCTTGCCGTCCTGGTTGTAGCCGATGGTCTCCACGTAGACCACGCCCCGGTCGTCCTTGGACTTGCTCTCCCACTTGTCGAGCACGGTGGTCTCGCCGTAGATCGTGTCGCCGTGGAACGTCGGGGCTACGTGGCGGAGCGACTCGATCTCCAGGTTCGCGATCGCCTTGCCGGAGATGTCGGGGACGCTCATGCCGAGCAGGAGGGAGTAGATGTAGTTGCCGACCACGACGTTCTTGCCGAACTGCGTGGTGTTCTCCGCGTAGTTCACGTCCATGTGAAGCGGGTGGTGGTTCATCGTGATCAGGCAGAACAGGTGGTCGTCGTACTCGGTGACCGTCTTGCCAGGCCAGTGCTTGTACGTCGCGCCGACCTCGAACTCCTCGTAGCTGCGACCGAACTGCATCCCACACACTCCTGTTGTCTCGACGTCGGGCGGTGCGCCCTATCGTGCCGAAACGGGCGGCAGCGCGGGAGAGCCGCAGCGGGTGGCGTTACTCACGCCCGCTCAGGAACCGCCACCACCGGCCTTGCGGCGATGCATCTTCGGCGCCCCGCCACGCACCTCGGGGCCGTGTGTCTTCTCCTTCGGGCCCGCGGCCTGGTCGACGCCGCGGCGGTTGCCCTGCTTCCGCGCGAGCGCCTCCCGCATCTTGGCCTTGAGGTCCTCGTTGCCTGGCGAGCCTTCGATGTCCGCGGCCATGGAGCCTCCTGGGTCGGTGTTGTGCAGCCCACCCTGGCACGCAGGCACGACCCGGTCGAGGGGTTTACTCCCAGGTTGTCGGAATTCCGTGCCCCACCGTGGTGCCGATGACCTGGCGCTCCCCACCCGGCCACAGCCGGAGGACGACGAGGAACTCGTGCTCCGCTTCAGGCGTGCGACGGGCGGGCTCGGCCGCGAGATGCGCGAAGGGCGACCGCGCGCTCGCGGCCGCCCCGAGCTCCTCGATCCTCGCGGTGACCGCCTCCTGGTCGGCGGTGCTGAGGTACTGCCACATCACGCTGTGCCACAACACCGTCGTAGCACCCTCGCGCAGCCCGATGTCCCGCGCGAACGACACCGCGTCCGAACGCCGTACCTCGACCGGATGTGCACCGGCCACTTCGAACGCGCTGCGCAGCCGCTCCAGCCGTGCGGTCTGGTCGGGCCACACGTAGGAGGTGAGCCCGAGCCGCCCCTCGGTGGTCGCCACGTCAACGGGCGCGAGGTCGCTGCCGAGTCGTTCGACGATCGCCAGGTCCGGCCAGGGTTGGGGCGGTCGGCCCTGCCAGCAGTCGGCCAACCGCACGGGACTGTCCGCGGGTCCGTGGACGACCTCGCCCCCGACCTCGTACGCGAACCGGTCGGCGTTGAGGTTCAGCCCGCCGCTGGAGCCGATCTCGCGCAGCCGCAACGGCAGACGGTACGTCTCCCCGATCCGCAGCAACCCACCCATGAGCGCCCCGGCGCGCCCGATCTCGTTGGTCTGCGGCGCCCTCTCGAGACCGTCGCGGATCTCCTTGCAGTGCTCACGCAACAGCCCCCGGACGAGCGGCCAGGCGGTCCCGAGATCCCACGTGCCCCCGACGCTCGGGTAGCAGGTGGCCAGCTCCCCGGCACGACGGTCCAGGACGAGCCGGTGCACGGTGCCGACCAGCCGCAGGGCGAGCCCGGACGGTCCGGGGTCGTCCTCATGACCTTCGAGGACCTTGGCCGCCGCGCCGCCGGCCTCGATGTCGTCCGCGAGACGGTCCAGCAGCTCGGCGTACATCGGCGAGCCGAGCCGTCCGCAGGCACCGGACTGTTGGCGGAAGTGGCCCGCGACCCGCGACAGCGACATCGCGGCTAGCTCCCGCCGTCGGAGCCGCGGACCTTCTCCCGGGTACGACGGGCGACACCACGCGCCTTCCCCGCCCAGGTCCATCGCTCGCTCAGGCCGCGCAGCAGGTGCTTCACCGGCCGTTGGCGCATCTCGGCCTCGAGCTGCTTCAGCCGGTTCAGCTCCAGCCGTTCCCGCTGCGCCCGCTGACGCAGCTCGGAGTACTTCTCGAGCAAGCCGGTGAGCGCCGTGATGCTCTCGGTGAGCACGACGTCGTCGCTCGGCGGCGGCAGCACCGGCCGGTTCTCGGCCTGGGCACGGTCGGGGACGAGCTCGGCGAGGTCGCCGACGACGTCGAGGCCCATGTCCTTGAGCTCACCGGCCATCCGCTCCGACCTGGTGACGGCGTAGTCGAAGCCCTCCCCGGTCAGTGCGAGGCGCTCCCCTGGCTGGCTGGAAAGGACGCGCTCGGCGAACACCGACTTCACGTCCGGGGCGTACGGGCCGGGCATCGGGAGCCGCTCCCCGAGCGCGACGTTGACGCGGCGCAGCAGCTCGGCCTGCTCGTAGCCCAGTGAGGTGTTCGCGCGCAGGCCGGTGGTGGTGAAGGAGGTGGGATCGAGCCCGAGGAGCCCCGCGAAGCGGTCCCAGAGCAGGTTCGTCGGCTGGCCCGCCGGTGGCACCGTGACCACGTGGACGTGCTCGGGCGGCAAGGTCGACCCCCAGCGGCGAAGCACGTCCGGGAAGTCCTGCACCTTCCAGAACCAGGTCTTCGGGTCCTCCCGGCGCAGGTCCTCGACGAAGTCGTCGAAGCGCACCGTGGACCGGTGCTTGACGTGCTCCTGCCACTCGGCGGGGATCTGGCGGACGAGGTCGCGTGCCGTCAGTACGAGGTGGATCTCCGGCTCCGGGCCGAAGGCGGCGATGGCGCGCTCGGCCTGGGCGGCGGTCGCCGGCGCGAAGAGCTCGTGCGAGACGAGCACGTCGCCGTCCCAGGCGAGCGAGGCGTCCACGATCCGGCGCCAGACGTCGGTTGCGCGCTCGAGGTCAGCAGGCTGCGGCTCGATGTCGCGTACGTCGACGGTGGCGAGGTAGTGGTCGAAGAAGGCGTCCAGCGGCAGTAGCAGCCCTTGGTCCATGGCCACCTTGCGCTGGGACCAGAGCACGTCCTGGAGGAACGTCGTACCCGTCTTGGGACTGCCTACATGGAGGAAGACTCGGCGTGCCATGTCAGTGGTTCGTCTCCGTGTCTCGTCGGACGCGACGGGACACGGCTGCGGCGAGCTCCTTCATCGACCGGCCCTTGACGCGGTCAACGACGTCGAGCTGTGCCCGACGAAGCACCCCCTCACGCGCCGGCTCCGGCTGCGGCTCGGGCTGTGCTTTCGGCTTCGCGGCGGCCGGGCGCTTCTTCGTCCGAGGTGGTTCGAGGGCGACTGCGATCAGCGCCTGCACCGCGGCGTCGAGCACGGCATCGGCGTCCGGCTCGTGGGCGACGGTCTGGGCCCCGCTCGTCGCGGCGAAGACCGGACGGAGGTCGTCGAGATCGCCGACGACCTGGGCGCCCGAGGACTCGATGGCCCGGATCTGCTGCTCGGCCCGGGCACGCGCCCAGTCGTGGTACTGCGTCGGCAGGAGCACCTTGGACTCCTGGCCCTTGCGGGTCGCGAGGATCTGCTTGGCGACCTTGTGCTTGAAGATGTTGTTGTACGCGCCGATCGTCAGGCCCTGCTCCTTGAGCCGCACGTTGACGCGCCGCATCAGCTCGGCCGACTCCATCCCGAGCGAGGCGTTGGAGCCGAGGTCCGTGAGGTCGTAGCCCTCCGGGTCGATGTCCACGACCTGCGCCATGCGTCGCCACAGCTCAGCCGGGTCGGCACCGCTCTGCGGCAGCGTGACCACGTGGATCCTCTGGGAGCGGACCGACGCCGACCACCGGTCGAGAAGCAGCTCCATGTCCTGCTGGCTCCAGAAGGCGCGGCCGGCCGAGGTGCCCATCGGGTCCTCGCCGGTCACCTGCTCGAGGAACTCCGGCCAGCGCCACGTGGCACGGTTCTGGCTGAACTCCTGCCACGCCGCCGGCACGGTGCGACCGACGTCGCGCACGGTGAAGATCACGTGGAGCTCGGTCGACTCGAGGTCCTTGGCGATGCGCTGGACCTGGCCGGGGTTGGCCATGCAGAGCCACTCCATCGACATGATCGCGTCGCCGCGCCACGCCTGCATCTCCGCGACGATGCGGTCCCAGGCTCCGGCGACGACCGTCCGCTGCGAGGGCGGCAGCTTCATCCGGCGTACGTCGCGCACGGCGTCGACCTGGCGGCTCCACGTGACACCTGGGTACAGCAGACCCGCGCGCTGCTTCAGAACTTTCTTGTTCTTACCAAGCACCGCTTGGAGATAGGTCGTCCCGCTCTTGGGCAAACCGACATGCAGGAAGACTCTTCGTGCCACGCGCGTCACCCTAGCGGAGCACCCCAGCGGAACCCTGTGCCGGACCCGGGTAGCGCCCCCCGCTGGGTAGGATTCGGCGGGCGGTCCGCAGGACGAGGCCGGGATGTCTGTTCGAGCAGAGGCGGATTCGTGAAGATCTACTTTTTCATGCACACGGTGTTCGGCCCCGGTGGTGGCGTGCTGACCGTCGTGCGACACCTCGCCGAGGACCTCGCGAAGCAGCACGAGGTAGAGATCGTCAGCGTCGTACGCCCTCGAAGGGAGCCGGTGCACCCGCTTCCCGACAACGTCAAGGTCCGCTCCCTGGTGGACACCGGGCCGCTGGCCAGCGACCCCGACGTCCAGCGGCCCAGCAAGCTCATGCCCGAGGACGAGCCCCACTATCCGGCCTACAGTCTGGCGACCGACCGCGCACTCGAGCAGTTCCTGCCGTCCGTCCGCGACGGCGTTCTCCTCGGCATGCAGCCCGGCGTGAACCTGGCCATCGCCAAGCTCGCAGACCCGAGCGTCGTGCGCGTCGGGCAGATGCACCGTCCGTTCGAGCCACAGCGCAAGCAGCTGCGGAAGGCGGAGAAGAAGTACTTCCCGAGACTCGACGCCTTCCTCACCCTCACGGAGGGGGACGCGGCGAAGTACCGCGAGTTCCTCGACCGGAGCCTGCGGATCGAGGTCATCCCGAACGCAACACCCGCCTACGGTGGCGAGCGCTCCACGCTGGAGAACAAGGTCGTCACGGCCGCCGGGCACCTGCGCCCCAACAAGGGGTTCGACCGGCTGGTCGACGCCTGGGCGATCGTGGCCGAGCAGCACCCCGACTGGGAGCTCCGGATCTTCGGCAACGGGCCCTTGCAGGAGGAGCTCCAGAAGCAGATCGACGATCTCGGGCTCGAGGGCAAGGTCCGCCTCATGGGATACAGCACCGCCCTGCGCGAGGAGATGGCCAAGTCCTCGCTGTTCGCCATGACCTCGCACAAGGAGGCCTACGGCATGGTCCTCGTGGAGGCCATGTCCTGCGGGGTTCCGGTCGTGAGCTTCGACTCACCGAACGGACCGGCCAGCATCATCAACGAGGGTGTGGACGGCTTCCTGGTGCGCAACGGTGACATCGGCGGCCTCGCCGAGAGGATCTCCCGCGTGATCGAGATGGGAGCCTCCGGCCGGAAGGCACTCGGCGACGCAGGCCTGCGAAACGCGGCCGGTCGCACGCAGCCGGTCGTCACCGGCCGCTGGGTGTCGCTGCTCGAAGAGCTCCAGCGGGAGAAGTCGAGGCGCTGAGCGTCGGCTACTCGACCGAGGTCCCCGCGGCGGGGCCCTCTGCGGGCGGTCGTGCCGTCAGGCTGCGCAGCTTGCGTCTCACCCGGGCGGGGATGGACGCGTCGATGACGTGGCTCGCGGCCTTGAGCTCCGCTTGCAGGCGGTGGATCTCCTCGGACTGGGAGACACCGAGCGCGACCAGCGCTTCCAGGGACAGCTGGAGCAGCTCCTCGTCCGTGACGTCCTCGGGTCGCCGACCATCGGGGCGCTTCGTCGGGACCAGGTCGTCCCACTCGCCGACGAGGTCGACGCCGAGGTCGCGCAGGTCTGCGACCATCGCGTCGGCGCGGCCGCGGAGGTACTGGTCCAGGTCCTCCGTGATGCCGATCGGGCCCTCGTTCTTGCGGCGTGGGCCCAGGATCCGGTCACCCAAGGAGGTGTGGAGCACCTCGCTGTACACCGACGGGGTGACGCCCTGGGCACGGGCCACGTTGTTCAGGC
This sequence comes from Nocardioidaceae bacterium, assembly GCA_035297905.1. GTDB lineage: Bacteria > Actinomycetota > Actinomycetes > Propionibacteriales > Nocardioidaceae > Nocardioides_C. Next base: position 3,470 of record DATGYO010000122.1, on the reverse strand, counting down.
GCTGCATCAGGACGGTCGAGACCACGCCCAGAGAGGCGTTGTCCGTGCGCGGTGCCGCGAACGACGAGCCGTCGACACCGACCACCGCGCAGAACCGCTCCCACAGGACACCGGGGTCGGCCCCCGCCGGCGGCACCGTCACGAGATGCACCCTGTCGGCGGGCACGACCTCCAGCCAGCGCCGCAGGATCACCGGCACGTTCTGCTGGCGCCAGAAGGTGTTCGCCGCCCTGCCGTCCTTCTCGTTGCGGACCTCGTCGACGAGCGTTCCCCACGACCACGGCCGGTAGTTGCGGGCCATCTCCTGTCCCTGGGCGACGAAGGAGCGGACCAGGTCGCGCGCCGTGCAGATCACCTCGACACGGGCCGGGCTCAGGCTCTCCACGGCGACGGCGACCTGGTGCGGCGTGCAGCTTGCCATCCACTCCATGGAGATCAGGACCGCACGCCCGGTCCACCTGTTCGCCTCCGACGCCAGCCGGGCCCAGGACCCCTCCGGCGCCAGGGGCTCCCCGTCCTCGAGGTTCCGCAGGTCCTGGACCGCCCTGATGTGGCGCCCCCACCCCGGCCCGGGCCACAGGAGGCCTTGTTGCGCCGCGAGCTCGTGGTTCACGGAGAACCGCGACTGGAGATAGGTGGTTCCCGACTTCGGCGTGCCGATGTGCAGGTAGACCGTCGGGCCCGAGCCCGAGGTCGATGGGGGCGCCGACGCTGTCACTTGAGCTTGTAGTCCTCGAGCAGTCGCCGGCCGATGATCATCCGCTGGATGTCGGCAGTGCCCTCACCGATGAGCAGCATCGGCGCCTCGCGGTAGAGCCGCTCGATCTCGTACTCCTTGGAGAAGCCGTACCCGCCGTGGATCCGGAACGAGTCCTCCACGACCTGGGAGCAGTACTCGCTGGCGAGGTACTTAGCCATGCCGGCCTCGAGGTCGTTGCGCTGGCCGCTGTCCTTGGTCCGCGCGGCCTTGACCATCATCTGGTGCGCCGCCTCGACCTTGGTGCCCATCTCCGCGAGACGGAACAGCACCGCCTGGTGGTCGGCGATCTTCTTCCCGAAGGTCTCACGCTGCTGGGAGTAGGCCACGCCGAGCTCGAACGCGCGCCAGGCGACGCCACAGCCGCGGGCGGCCACGTTCACCCGGCCGACCTCGACGCCGTCCATCATCTGGTAGAAGCCGCGACCGGGCGCCCCGCCGAGGACCTGGTCGGCGCCGATCTCGAAGCCGTCGAAGACCATCTCGGTCGTGTCGACGCCCTTGTAGCCCATCTTCTCGATCTTGCCCGGAACGGTCAGCCCGGGCTTGACCTCGCCGAACCCGGCGGGCTTCTCCACCAGGAAGGTGGTCATGTTCTTGTAGACGCTGTCGGCACCCTCGTCGGTCTTGACCAGCACCGCCACCAGCGTGGACGAGCCACCGTTGGTCAGCCACATCTTCTGGCCGTTGATCACATAGGTGTCACCGTCGTCCTTGCGAACAGCCTTGGTCTTGATCGCCGACACGTCCGAGCCACAGCCCGGCTCCGACATCGAGAACGCGCCCCGGATCTCACCGGTGGCCATCTTCGGCAGGTAGTACTGCTTCTGCTCCTCCGTGCCGTGTTGCATCAGCATGTACGCCACGATGAAGTGGGTGTTCACGATGCCCGAGACGCTCATCCAGCCACGCGCGATCTCCTCCACGACGAGCGCGTAGGTTAGGAGCGACTCGCCCAGCCCGCCGTACTCCTCAGGGATCGTCAGGCCGAACAGTCCGAGCTCCTTCATCCCCTCCACGATCTCGGTGGGGTACTCGTCCTTGTGCTCCAGCTCGGTCGCGACCGGCAGGATGCGCTCGTCCACGAACGTGCGGACGGTCTTGAGGATCTCCTCCTGGATATCGGTGAGACCCTCGGTCTGGCAGAGACGGCCCATGGTCGCGCTCCTCGGCTGAATGGGGACGGGTGGTCTGGGAGATTATCGGGTGGCCTCCGCGGAGTGCCAATGAGCAACCTCACAGCGCGAGCAGGTCACACTCCCCAGCCTGACCCATCCGAGTCCGGATGTCTCGCGGCCGCTACTGTGACACGGCATGAGCCGCTTGTCCCCGTCGGCCCTCACCACGGAGCTCTAGATGAAGCTGCGGTTCCTCCTCCACGACGTCTACGGCAGAGGCGGAGGGGTCCTCACCGTCACGTTGGCCCTGGCTGGTGAGCTCGCGGAACGGCACGACGTGGAGCTGGTCAGCCTGTTCGCCGGCGACACTCCCGTCTACGCCCTCCCCGAGGGCGTCCCCGTGCGGAACCTCATCGACCGCTCGGCGAAGGAGGGCTTCTGGCGTCGGCGCCTCTCCCGGATGCCGTCGAGAGTCATGCCGGAGACCGAGCCGCGCTACACCGACTACAGCCTCTACACGGACCTCGTCCTCGCCAGGTACCTGCGCTCCCTCCGCGATGGTGCAGTGGTGACGATGCAGCCAGGGCTCAACATCGCCCTGGCCCGGCTCGGCACCGACCGGTACATCCGGATCGCCCAGGACCACCGGCCGTTCGTCAACCGGCCGCGGACCGTGCTGGATCTCTACGAGAGGCACGGCGGTCGCCTGGACGCCTTCCTGGCGCTCACGCGGAGGGACGCGAAGCGCTACCGAAGGCTTCTCGGAGGGCGCACCCCCGTCCGGCGGATGACCAACGGCACCCCGGCCTGGCACGGCGAGCACTCGACGCTGACCAGCAAAGTCGTGGTCGCCGCGGGGCGGCTCGAGCCGAGCAAGGGGTTCGACCTCCTCGTCACCGCGTGGCAGCAGGTCGCCGCGAAGCACGCTGACTGGACGTTGCGGATCTACGGCGACGGCTCGAAGCGCGGCGAGCTCGAGCAGCAGATCGATGAGCTCGGCCTGCGCGGTCGTGTCAGCCTCGAGGGCTACACCACCTCGCTTCAAGACGAGATGGCGAAGGCCTCGCTGTTCGTGCTGAGCTCACGCGCCGAGGGGTACGGAATGGTGCTCGTCGAGGCGATGGCCTGCGGCGTCCCCGTCGTCAGCACCAACTGCCCGACCGGCCCTCGCGACATCATCACCCCGGGAGTGGATGGCCTCCTCGTGCCCAACAAGGACGTCGACGCCCTCGCCAAGGCGATCATCGAGATGATCGAGCTCGACGACGACCGGCGGCGCGAGATGGGTGCCGCTGCACTCGCCAAGGCCGAGGAGCGCAGCCAGACCGCCGTCTCCGCGGAGTGGGACAACCTGCTCGAGCGGCTCGCCGCAAGACGGGCGCGCTGAGGCGTCGCCGCCGACAGACCCAGAAGCCGCCCGGCACACACAGAAGCCGCGCGGCATACACAGAAGCCGCCGACCGGCAGGTCAGCGGCTTCCGTGTTGCTCCCAGGGGAAGGGCTCAGTCCTCCGGAGGGGTCCAGACGTCGGTGCGCTGCATGCCCGCGGCCCGGCCCTTGCCGGAGATCACCAGCGCCATCTTGCGCGACGCCTC
>DATGYO010000121.1:0-25176 GCA_035297905.1 Nocardioidaceae bacterium | reverse complement strand
GCTGAACATGTTCCCGGTGCTCTGGATGACATGCGGCAGCCCGGCTGCGTCGAAGGTCTCGGCGACCGCGGCCTGGAGCACCTTGGAGGCCTCGTCGATCCGGCTGTAGACCGCATCGGTCGCGAGGCGGAGCGTGGTGAGTCCGGCGGTGGTCGCGATCGGGTTCCCCGACAGCGTGCCCGCCTGGTACACCGGTCCCTCCGGCGAGAGCTGCACCATCACGTCGGCGCGGCCACCGAAGGCTGCGGCCGGGAAGCCGCCGCCCATGACCTTGCCGAAGGTCATCAGGTCGGGCGTCCAGCCCTCGATCGCGCCGTCGAGCCCCCACTGACCCGAGCGGGTGACCCGGAAGCCGGTCATCACCTCGTCGCTGACGAACAGCGCGCCGTTCCTCTTGCAGATGTCGGCCAGGAAGGCGTTGAAACCGGGCTCCGGCGGGACGACGCCCATGTTGCCCGGCGCGGCCTCGGTGATGAGGCAGGCGATCTTGTCGCCGTGCTCGGCGAAGGCCGCCTCGACCGCGGCCCTGTCGTTGTAGGGCAGCACGAGGGTGGCCTTGGTGGATGCGGCCGGCACACCCGGCGTACCCGGCACCGCGAAGGTCGCCAGACCGGAGCCCGCGGAGGCGAGCAGGGAGTCGACGTGGCCGTGGTAGCAGCCGGCGAACTTCACGACCAGCTCACGGCCCGTGAAACCACGGGCGAGCCGGATCGCGGACATGGTCGCCTCAGTGCCGGAGGACACGAACCGGACCTTCTCGACCGGCGTGCGGCCGACGATCTCCTCGGCGAGCTCGACCTCGGGGCGGGTCGGGGTGCCGTACGACGTGCCGCGGGCGACTGCCTCGTGGACGGCGACGAGCACCTCGGGGTGTGCGTGGCCGAGCAGCATCGGCCCCCAGCTGCCGACCAGGTCGACGTACTGGTTGCCGTCGACGTCGGTGAGGTAGGCCCCGCGAGCGCTCTCGATGAACCGAGGCGTGCCGCCGACCGCGTTGAACGCGCGGACCGGGGAGTTGACGCCGCCCGGGGTCACGACCTGCGCGCGGTCGAACAGGGCGGTCGACTCAGTGGTGTCGAGGTGGGTCACCCGGCCATTCTCCCCGAGGCGCGAAGCACAGACGAACTCAGCCCCCGCGTGAACACTGTGAGACTCGTCAAGTCGGCGATGCCGCCAGACCGACCGCTTCCGTGCCTTTTTCAGGTCGAAAACGACGGGCTGCATCATAAGGTAAAGATTGCGCCGTCTCTATTACCGGCGCGTAACCTCACGCCGCCTCTCGTCGTTGGAGTGTGCGAGAGGGACATCTCGGGTATGGGTGGGTACAGCCCGGGCGGGACTAAAAATGGGGAGAGAGACCAACATGTCTCACAAGCGACTGACCACGTGGCAGAAGGCAACGGCTCTCGTGCCGCTCGCCCTGCTTTCCGGCGCCTGGACCACCAGCCTTGCGGTCACGTCCTCGGCCAGCGCCAGCCCCAAGGACACCTCGACCACGCTGCCGGACGGCACCACCGTTCCGAACCAGGCTCTCAAGGCCCCGGCCAGCATGACCCGCCCCGGTTCGATCGCTCCAGGCGTCCCGGCCGGCGCGAGCGACAGCGTGATCCAGAGCGCCTCGGCCAACGGCATCCCCGCGGCTGCCCTGGCCGCCTACCAGCGCGCCGAGCAGGTCATCAACTCGGCTGACAAGTCCTGCAACCTGCCCTGGCAGCTCATCGGGGCGATCGGCCGTGTGGAGTCCGACCACGGCCGCTTCGGCGGCAACGTCCTCGGCGAGGACGGCAAGAGCCGTCCCGGGATCTTCGGCATCCCGCTCGACGGAAGCAACAGCACGCAGCAGGTCCGCGACTCCGACGCCGGCCAGTACGACGACGACCCGGTCTACGACCGCGCGGTCGGCCCGATGCAGTTCATCCCGCAGACCTGGTCGGTCGTGGGTGTCGACGGCGACGGCGACGGCAAGCGCGACCCCCAGGACATCGACGACGCGGCACTGGCAACCGCGGTCTACCTCTGCTCCGGCGACGAGGACCTCTCGACGTACGGCGGCCAGAAGGCGTCGGTCTACCGCTACAACCACAGCCAGGAGTACGTCGACCTGGTCATCGCGATCATGAACGCCTACATGAAGGGCGACTTCTCCTCCGTGCCCAACGGGGTGGCGTCCTCGACGGTCTTCACGCCGAGCACCGGCGACGCCGTGATCTCCCCCGCCACGGCCGGCAAGACGAAGGGCGAGCGGGGCGGCGGAGCCCACCGGGCCCACCAGACCCGCAAGGGCAGCAAGACCGGCTCCGGCGGCGGCTCGAGCACCGCGCCCACCGGCGGCGACACCGGCAGCACTCCGACCGCGCCGGACACGGGCAGCCAGCCGAGCACCGGCGACCCGGTCAAGAAGGTCACCGACACGGCCAAGGACACCACCGGCACGGTGACCGACACGACCAAGGACACCACCGGCACGGTCGACAAGGGCACCGGTGGCACCCTCACCAAGGCAGAAGCCGAGGCCATCTGCATCAACGAGAAGGGCATCAGCAAGCTCGACGTCGCCGGTCTCGCCGCCTGCGTCGCCGACCTGTTGAACTGAGCCTTTCGGGGGCGCAACCGGCGGCATGCTGCCCTGGATCGCCTCGCGTCAGAGCACGATCCGGGCCGGAGCGCGCTGATTCGTGACGAAAACGCTCCCACGCGGAGGTCAGGAGAGCAGTTTCGTCACGAACCACCCGGCCGGTTTGCACCGCGGGGCCTGCGAGGGCCGGGCCGGCGGGCGAGGGGTCAGCGGCGCAGGAGGGCGGCGGCCTCGACGGCCCAGTAGGTCAGCACGACGTCCGCACCCGCCCGGCGGATCGACGTCAGCGACTCGAGGATCGCGGCCTCGCGGTTGATCCACCCGTTGGCGGCGGCCGCCTCGACCATGGCGTACTCCCCGGAGACGTTGTACGCCGCCACCGGCACGTCCACCGTCTCGGCGACGGCACGCAGCACGTCGAGGTAGCCCAGCGCCGGCTTCACCATCACGAAGTCGGCACCCTCGGCAACGTCGAGGAGGGCCTCGCGAACACCCTCGACACCGTTGGCGGGGTCCTGCTGGTAGGTCCGCCGGTCGCCCTGGAGCGAGGAGTCCACCGCCTCGCGGAACGGTCCGTAGAAGGCGGAGGCGTACTTGGCCGAGTAGGCCATGATCGCGACGTCCTGATGCCCGGCGCCGTCGAGCGCCTCGCGGATCACCCCGACCTGGCCGTCCATCATCCCGCTGGGAGCGACGACGTCCGCGCCCGCAGCGGCCTGGGCGATCGCCATGTCGGCGTAGACCTCCAGCGTGGCGTCGTTGTCGACCGCCCCGGTGGCAGTGAGCACCCCGCAGTGCCCGTGGTCGGTGAACTCGTCCAGGCACAGGTCGCTCATCACCGGGAGGGCGTCACCCACCTCGGAAACCACGTCGCCGATCGCGACGTTCAGGATGCCTTCGGGGTCTACGCCGCAGCTGCCCGTGGCGTCCTTGGTCTCCGGGATGCCGAACAGCATGATGCCGCCGAGGCCCGCCTCGGCAGCCTCCTTCGCGGCGCGACGCAGTGAGTCACGGCTGTGCTGTACGACGCCGGGCATGCTCCCGATCGGGGTCGGCTCGGTCGCGCCCTCGCGGACGAACACCGGCAGCACGAGCTGTCGTGCCTCGACCGACGTCTCCGCGACCAGCCCGCGCAGTGCCGGGGTGCGGCGCAGCCTGCGCGGCCGGACCTCGGGATAGCCCATCTCAGGTGGCCTTGCGACGCGCAGACGGACGGCGCTCGGACGGCTTCGTCACCGGCTGGCCCGCCTCGATCAGGGCCGCGCGCCGCGCAGCACCGAAGTCGGCGAGCGCGTCGGCCAGCACCTCGACCGACGGAGAGGGAGCAAGTACGTCGACCCGCAGGCCGTGCTCCTCGGCGGTCTTGGCGGTCGCGGGGCCGATCACGGCGATCACCGTCGAGGCGTGCGGCTTGCCCGCGATGCCCACGAGGTTGCGGACCGTCGAGGACGAGGTGAAGACCACGGCGTCGAACTTGCCCGTCTTGATCGCCTCGCGGGTCGGCGCCGGCGGAGGCGTCGCACGCACGGTGCGGTAGGCCGTGACGTCGTCGACCTCCCAGCCGAGCTCGACCAGCCCCGCGACGAGCGTCTCGGTGGCGATGTCGGCCCGCGGCAGGAAGACCCGGTTGATCGGGTCGAGGACCTCGTCGTAAGGCGGCCAGTCCTCGAGCAGGCCGCGCGCGGACTGCTCCCCGGTCGGCACGAGGTCGGCGCGCAGTCCCCAGTCGGCAATCGCCTTCGCGGTCTTGTCACCCACCGCGGCGATCTTCAGCCCGGAGAACGCGCGGGCGTCGAGGCCGTACTCGTCGAACTTCTCGCGCACAGCCCGGACCGCGTTGACCGAGGTGAACGCGATCCACTCGTAGCGGCCCTCGACGAGGCCGCGCACGGCCTTGTCCATCTGCTGCGGGTTACGCGGCGGCTCGACCGAGATGGTCGGGACCTCCTCGGGCACGGCGCCGTACCCGCGGAGCCGCGCCGAGAGCGTGCCGGCCTGCTCCTTCGTGCGAGGCACCAGCACCCGCCAGCCGAACAGCGGCTTGGTCTCGAACCACGACAGCGCGTCACGCAGGTCCACGACGTCACCGACCACGGTGATCGCCGGCGGGGTCATCTTCGCCGCGCGGGCATCGGCGGCGATCGACTCGAGCGTCGAGACCACCGTGGACTGTTCGGTGGTCGTGCCGACCCGGGTCATCGAGACCGGGCACGTCGCAGGGCGTCCCGCGGCGACCAGCGCCTTGGCGATCTCGCCGATCGAGCCCACGGCCGAGAGCAGGACGAGGGTCCGGTTGTCGGCGTACTGGCTCCAGTCGACCTTGGTCTCGCCGCACGTGACGACCGCGATCTCGCGGTTGTTCTTCGTGGTCAGCGGGATGCCGGCGTACGCGGGGACCGCGGTCACCGAGGAGACACCCGGCACGATCTCGAAGGCGATCCCGGCCTTCACGCAGGCCTGGGCCTCCTCCGGCCCGGAGGCGTAGACGAACGGGTCCCCGGCCATGAGGCGGACCACGCGGCGGCCGGTCTTGGCGTACTTCACGACGACCTTCGCCCGGGCGGCGTGGGTGAGCGGCTGGCCGTCCTGGCCGAAGCCACCGTCGACGATCTCGGGGCCACCGTCCTGGACGACGGTCTCGTTGCCGTCCTCGTCCACGACCGTCCTGGGCTCCGGGAGGCCGAGGCAGCTGCGCACCAGCTCCAGGTGCGAGGGCACCTCGGTGATGACCACCTCGGCGTCGCGCAGCAGGTCGGCTGCGCGCACGGTCAGCAGCTCCGGGTCACCCGGGCCGCTTCCGACGAACGACACGTAGCCGACGGGTGTCGACGGCTTCGGCTCCGTCACCTGCTCCGGGGAAGGCTCTGTCGCGGAGGCGGCAGTCTTCCTCGGCACGGACTTCGCCTCGCTGGCGGCGCGCGTGGTTGCTGCGGTCTTCGTAGCGGTCTTGCTCACAGTCGCCTTCTTGGTCTTCGGGTTCGGCCGTGCGGTCATGACACCTGCTCCTTGATGAGCGTGTCGGCGCCTTCTTCGAGCATCTCTGCTGCGAGGCGCTGGCCCACTCCGACGGCGTTGTCGGGTGTGCCGGTGGCAGATCGTCGTACGGCGACCACGCCGTCGTACGACAGGGCGACCGCTCGCACCCACAGCTCGTCGCCGTCGTCACCCTCGGCCACCTCGGCCAGGGCGCCCACGGGGGCCGAGCAACCGGCCTCGAGCCTGTTGAGCACGGTCCGCTCAGCCGTGACGGCTGCGCGGGTGCGGTCGTCGTCGAGCGCGAGTCGTACCTGGTCGACCAGGAACTCGTCGTCGCTACGGCATTCCACTGCCAGTGCACCCTGTCCGGGTGCGGGAAGCATCTGCAGGGGGTCGAGCACCTCGGTCACCTCGTCGAGCCGACCGATCCGCGCCAGCCCGGCCCGGGCCAGCACGACGGCATCGAGCTCGCCCGAGGTCACCTTCTTGATCCTGGTGTCCACGTTGCCACGGATGTCCAAGATCTCCAGCCCGAGTCCGAGCGCCGAGAGCTGGGCAGCCCTCCGCGGTGAGCCCGTGCCCACGCGCGAACCCACCGGCAGCTCGCCCAGCGTCAGTCCGTCTCGGGCCACGACCACGTCGCGCGGGTCCTCCCGCAGGGGTACGGCGGCCAGGGCGACTCCCTCGCAGGGGTCGGTCGGGAGGTCCTTCAGGGAGTGGACGGCGATGTCGACGTCACCGCGGAGCAACGCCTCGCGGAGCGCGCTGACGAACACCCCTGCGCCGCCCATCGAGGCGAGCGGGGCCGCGGACACATCACCCTCGGTGGTGACCTCGACCAGCACGACCTCCCGGTCGAGCGCCTTGCGGAGGGCGGCGGCGACGGTCTCGCTCTGGGTACGCGCGAGGAGCGACGCGCGGGTGCCCACGCGGAGCGGTCCCCGTGTGCCCGCAGGGGCCGGCTTCCGCGCGGCCATGGTGTGCTCCGTCATCCCGCCCCCTCGGCTCGGGTCACGGCCTCGACGGCCTCGGAGTCGAGTGCGAAGAGCTCGGCGAGGGCCGTGGCGTAGGACACCGCACCCGCCTGGCCGGCCAGCTCCTTCACCCGCACGGTCGGCTGGTGCAGGAGCTTGTCGGCGACCCTGCGGATCGAGAGCTCCACCTCCGCGCGGATCTGCGGATCGAGGTCGGGCAGCCGCAGCAGCAGCCGCTCCACCTCTGCCTCGACGACCCCGGTGGCCATGGTGCGCAGCGCGACCACCGTCGGCGTGACGCTGGCGGAACGCCTGGCTGCGAGGAAGGCGGTGATCTCCTGGGTGACGATCTCCTTGACCGCCGCCACGTCGGAGCCGGTCCGGCCGTCGTGCAGCTCCTCGGCCAGCCGGGCCAGGCCGACCAGGGCGATACCGGGGAGCTCGGCGACCGCCGGGTCCACGTCGTGGGGCAGCGCCAGGTCGAGCACGGCGAGCGGCCTGGTCGCGTGGTTGCGCGCCGCCGCCACCCGTCCGAGCGGGAGCACCACGCCGGCGGCGCCGGTGCAGGAGACGAGGATGTCCGCAGCGGCGATCTCGTCGTTCACCTCGGAGAGCGGGACGACGCGGCCGTCGTACTGCTCCGCGAGCCGGGCCGCATGGGCGTCGGTGCGGTTGGCGATCGCCACGTCGGCGGCACCGAGCCGGGAGACCGTGGAGACCGCGAGCGAGGCCATCGCGCCTGCGCCGACGACGACCACGCGCTTGCCCGAGACGGGGCCGACGTGCTCGGTCGCGCGGTCGAGCGCCGCGGTGACGAGAGACGGGGCGGCCCGGTCGATGTCGGTCTCGGCGTGGGCGCGCTTGCCGACCCGGAGGGCCTGCTGGAACAGCAGGTTCAGCGACGGCCCGATCGTCCCGGTCTCCTGCCCGACGCGGAGGGCGTCGCGGGCCTGGCCGAGGATCTGGCCCTCGCCGACCACCATCGAGTCGAGGCCCGAGGCGACGTTGAACAGGTGGGAGACGGCACCGTCGTCGTAGTGGACGTACAGGTGCGGGACGACCTTGTCGGCCTCCTGTCCCGCGTGCTCGGCGAGGAGCCGCGAGACGATCTCCACGCTGCCGTGGAAGCGGTCGACGTCCGCGTAGACCTCGATCCGGTTGCAGGTGGCCAGCGCGGTGGCTTCGATCACGTGCTCGGAGTCTGCGACGTCCCGGATGAGCTTGGCGACCCCGTCGCCGTCGAGCGCGAGCTGCTCGAGGACCGAGACCGGCGCGGTCTTGTGCGAGACGCCTACGACGAGAACGGTCATGCCGACTCCACCACCCGGGCGAGCGCCCCGTCGAGATCAGCGGCCGCGAGCTCCGGCTCCGCGAGCTGTGCGGCCGGGGCGCTCATCGCCTTCCGCTGCTCGTGGTAGGCGAGGATCTGCAGCTCGATGGACAGGTCCACCTTGCGTACGTCGACACCGGCAGGGACCGAGAGCACAGTCGGCGCGAAGTTGAGGATGCTCGTGACGCCACCCGTGACGAGCCGGTCGCAGACACCCTGCGCGGCGGCCGCGGGTGTCGCGATCACACCGATCGCGACGTCGTGCTCGTCGACGATCGCCTCGAGCTCGTCGATGCCGCGGATGCGCATCTGGCCGACGGGCTCACCGAGCCTGGCCGGGTCGCTGTCGAGAAGGGCGACGATCCGGAAGCCGCGGGAGGTGAAGCCGGAGTAGTTCGCGAGAGCATGGCCGAGGTTACCGATCCCGACGATCACGACCGGCCAGTCCTGGGTCACGCCGATCTCGCGGGCGATCTGGTAGCGCAGGTACTCGACGTCGTACCCGACCCCGCGTGTGCCGTAGGAGCCGAGGTAGGAGAGATCCTTGCGGAGCTTCGCGCTGTTCACACCTGCCGCCGTGGCGAGCTCCTCACTGGAGCAGGTGGCGATCCCCCGCTCGGCGAGGGTGATCAGGGCGCGCAGGTAGATCGGCAGACGGGCCACGGTGGCCTCCGGGATGCCTCGCTCGGGGACCCGGGTCGACGCGGAGACTTCCGGCCGGGCCTCGTTGCGGGACGCGGCCCCGCCGGCGCCCTCACCTGGGGCGGCGCCGTTGCGGTTGCTGCGCGTAGAGGTCACGACTCTCCTGGAACCCACCGGGGCGCGGATCACCCGTATCTCGGGGCGCACTGACCGGGGGCGAGAGTCACTTTAGGAGTTTGTGAACGCGGGAACAAACTGGGACGTCCGAACCCCTAGCACACGTGACTTGTCTCACCCGGATCGGGGTGGCACTGTCCGTTTTATGTCTAGACGAGCGCGTCTCGCAGCCGCTTCGCGTCGACCCTCCAGAAGTCGTGCTGCTCGCCGTCGACGAAGGTGACCGGGATCTGCTCGCCGAAGGCATGCACCAGGTCTTCGGAGGTCGTGATGTCGACCTCGTCGAAGCTCTCGCCCAGCTCGGCGCACACTGCGGCGATCACCTCGCGGGCGTTGTCGCACAGGTGGCACCCGGGCTTGGAGTACAGCACCACGCGGGGCGGCGTCTCGCCGAGCTCGGTGCGTCCGGTGTCGGTGTTGCCGGTCATTCGAGGAGTCCCAGGTTCCGGCGCCGCTCCGTGGAGCGGAGACGGCCCTTTGCGACCTTGCCCGTGACCGTGTGCGGGAGCTCGTCGACGACCTCGACCACCTTCGGCTGCTTGAACCTGGCGAGCCGCGAGGCGCAGTGCTCGCGCACCAGATGGACCAGCTCGTCGGTCCCGAACGAGGACCTCGGCGACGACTTCACGTAGGCGACGACCGCCTCACCGGTGCGCTCGTCGGGTATGCCGATCACCGCCGCCTCGGCCACGGGGCCGAGCTCCACGATCACGTCCTCGACCTCGACGGGGTACACGTTGAACCCCGAGACGATCACGACCTCCTTCAGCCGGTCGACGAGGAACAGCGCGCCGTCCGGGTCGAGGAACCCGACGTCGCCCGTGGGCCACCAACCGTCCTCGTCCGGCCCGTCCGCCCCGTCGGGCCAGTAGCCGGAGAAGAGGTTGTCGCCCTTCAGCAGGATCTCCCCCGGGTCCTCACCGGTCGGCTCCTCACCGGCGTCGTCCATCAGCCGGATCGAGATGCCGGGTAGCGCCGTCCCCACCGAGCCCCGCTTGGGCACCCGGCTGCACTGCGTGGAGGTCACCACCGGGGCCGCCTCGGTCAGGCCGTACCCCTGGTGCACCGTGACGCGGGCCAGCTCCTCGAACTCCGCGATCAGCTCCGGAGCCAGCGGCGCCGACCCCGACAGGACGAAACGCACGGTCCGAAGCCGGTCGGCGAGGTTGTCGACGCTTCGCCAGTAGGCGAGCACAGGAGGAGCGACGGGTACGACGGTCACGGCCTCGTCCTCGATGACCCGCAACGTCCCTTCGACGTCGAAGCCGTCCACCAGCACGATCGTGGCCTGCTGCCGCACGACCTGACCGAGGACCGCGTTGAGGCCGTACACGTGGAACAGCGGCAGCACGCCGAGCACCACGTCGTCGGTGGTGATCAAGGGCGGCTCGACGGCCGCGGCCTGCTCGACGTTGGCCAGGAGTGCCCGATGGCTCAGCATCGCCGCGCGGGGACGGCCGGACGTACCGCTCGTGTAGAGGAGGACCGCGAGAGCCTCGGGGTCCTCGGGCGTCGACAGGCTCCACGCCTCCCCGGCGACCAGGTCGGCGTACCCGACCTCACCCGGCATGGCGGGCGCCGAGGTGACCACGACCCGCGGCACGGTGGCCCTCGACCTGAGGTCCTCGTCGGCACCGGTGAGCGCGTCCTCGAGCCCGGCGACGGCAGACCGGACGGTTGTCACCGTGCCGAGGTCGGCGACGACGACGCGGGCTCCGGAGTCGGCGATCATGCGCACCATCTCGCCGGTGCGCGAGCGTGGGTTGGCCGGCACGGCGACCAGGCGTGCCCTGAGCGCGCCGAAGTAGGTGGCCAGGAACTCCGCCCGGTTCGAGAGAGCGATCAGCACGCGGTGCCCGGCGACGAGCCCGAGGCGGGAGAGGCCGTGCGCCACTCGGTCGGCCTCGGCATCCAGCTCCGCCCAGGTCAGCCGCCGTCCCGTTGCCGCCTCGACGACCGCGCAACGGTCGGGACTCTCCCGGGCCGCGCGGGCCAGGAGGTCGGCCAGGTTCGAGAGGTCTCTCACGGCTTTCAGTCTTCCACATACCCCCGGTTTGTCCCCGTCCCGGCGCCGCCCGCCGTCAGGCAGCCAAGGCGCCACCGTCGGACCACCGTCAGGCCACCACCGAACCACAACCGGACCACCACCGGGACAGGTCACGCCGGTCAGGACACTAGGGTGAGCCACGTGAATGCGGCGCACTCCAGCAAGAGGCACGGGCACCGTCCCAACCACGTGACCGACCTGCGCAGCCGGTCCGTCCTCGCCGGGGAGGCGGCTGCCTCAGCGGCCGAGGTCGAGAGCGCGCTCGCCACGCCGCCGGACCCGACGGCAGCGGCGTTCTTCGACGTCGACAACACGATCATGCAGGGCGCGTCGATCTTCCACCTGGCCAAGGGGCTGCACCGCCGGAAGTTCTTCACCACCCGGGACATCCTCGGCGCCGCCTGGAAGCAGGCCTACTTCCGCATCGTCGGCGTCGAGGACCCTGAGCACGTCGCGGAGGCTCGCGCCTCGGCGCTCAACTTCATCAAGGGACACCGCGTCGAGGAGCTCGAGGCGCTGGGCGAGGAGATCTTCGAGGAAGCGATGGCCCACCGGATCTGGCCTGGGACGCGCGCCCTCGCACAGCTCCATCTCGACCAGGGCCAGCGCGTCTGGCTCGTCACGGCTGCGCCCATCGAGATCGCGAACATCATCGCGAGGCGGCTCGGCCTGACCGGTGCCCTCGGCACGGTCTCCGAGCACGTCGACGGCGTCTACACCGGCCACCTGGTCGGTGAGATGCTGCACGGCCCGGCGAAGGGCGAGGCGGTCCGCGCGCTCGCCGACAGGGAGGGGCTGGACCTCGAGAGGTGCTCGGCGTACTCCGACTCGTACAACGACCTCCCGATGCTGTCGATGGTCGGCGACCCGTGCGTGATCAACCCGGACGCGAAGCTCCGGGCGCACGCCCGCGCAAACGGCTGGCGGATCCGTGACTACCGGACCGGCCGGAAGGCGGCGCGAGCCGGCCTCCTGGCGGCGGGCGCCACAGGAGCGGTGAGCGGGGGCGTCGCGGCGGCCCTGGCCATCCGGCGAAAGGTCCGCTAGGTCCGTTCCGAGGTTTGCCCGGGTTTGTGACGGGGAACACTCCGAGTTGCTGCAACTCCGAGTTACAGGCGGGTTCACAAACCGTGACAAGCCCCTCTAACCTGGGGTGGCGGCAATGGGAGCCCGGCCACCTGGCCGATGAGGGAGTTCGATCGATGTACACGCGCAGTGCTGAGTTCGCGCGCGGATTCACCGCGCTGCGTCTGGCTCTGGCGTGTGCCCTCTACCCCTCTCCGCCGCTGGCATGCGGCGGTGTGACCCACGTCTCCCCACAGTCACACGGGTCACAGTGGCTGCTCTCCGAGGCACTCGACTACAACCCCCCGGGCAGCACGCTCGAGCCCGAGGGGCCCGACTCGGGCCTGGCCTGCTCGTCCGAGGCCGACGAGGCCGAGGGCAGCCGGCTGATCGCGCTCGTCGAGCTCGCGCGCGGTGGCGACTCCGAGGCCTTCGGGATGCTCTACGACCATTACAACGCGTCGGTCTACCGCTTCATCTACTACCGCGTCGGGTCCGTCGCCCTGGCCGAGGACCTCACCTCGGAGACGTTCTTCCGCGCCCTGCGCAGCATGAGCTCGTTCAAGTGGCAGGGCAAGGACTTCGGCGCCTGGCTGATGACCATCGCCCGCAACCTGACGACCGACCACTACAAGGCCGGCCGCACCCGCCTCGAGTTCGCCACCGAGGACATGGGCGCCCACGACTCGGCCACCGAGGGCCCCGAGAACGCCGTACTCGCCTCCCTCACCAACGAGGCGCTGCTCGAGGCGCTCGGCGAGCTACCGGCCGAGCAGCAGGAGTGCCTGATCATGCGCTTCCTGCAGGGCTTGTCCATCGCCGAGACGGCCAAGATCCTGGGACGGAGCGACGGCGCGATCAAGCAGCTCCAGCTCCGCGGAGTGCGCAACCTGGCCAAGCTGCTTCCGGAGGGGCTGAGATGACCCGGACCCTGCCTCAAGGCGGCGTTTACCTGGCCTGTCAAGGGTGGGTTGCATCACGCGCCGTAACCTTGACGGCGCCTAGGTCGTTGGAGGTCGTGACATGCCCGATGGGCACCCGCCACGACTCACTGACAGGACGAGCTCGATGACCTCCTTGTTCCAGGCGCGACGAAGCGCCGAGGAGTTCGCCGCCGCTGTAGACGGTGGCGCGGAGAACCGCGCCCCCCACAGCCCCGAGCTCACCACGCTGCTCCAGCTCGTGGCCACCATGCGCGACCAGCCACCGGTCGCCCCGCGCCCCGAGTTCGCCGGCGAGCTCCGTAGCCGGCTGATGCGTGAGGCCGAGACAGCACTGCAGCCCGAGACGGCCAACCTGCTGCTCCCCAGCCGTCCGCGCGGCCGTCGCGAGCGGCGTCTCGTCGCGGCGGCGTCCGCGTTCGTCCTCATCGGCGGTACGACGACCATGGCGGCTGCCGCGCAGAGCTCGCTTCCGGGCGACGCGCTCTACCCGATCAAGCGCAGCATCGAGAGTGCCGAGGCCCGGCTCAGCACGAGCAACGCAGGCAAGGGCAAGGACCTGCTGCACCAGGCCAACGACCGGCTGACCGAGGTCAAGGGGCTCGTAGCGGCCGACACGGTGCAGGGGACGCCTCGCGTGCCCGAGACGCTCGCAGCGTTCTCCGACTCCGCCGACCAGGGGTCGAGGCTGCTCTTCGAGTCGTTCCGCGAGAACGGCGACCCGCAGTCGATCGTCGAGGTGCGCAGCTTCACCACCCAGGGCATCTCTCAGCTCGAGGCGCTCGCGGACACCGTCCCCGCCGACGCGCAGGACGAGCTGGCCGCGGCCGCCATCTTGCTGCACGACATCGACGGCGAGGCGGCCTCGCTGTGCGGCACGTGTGCCTCCGACCTGCCGAGCGTCGAGGTGCCGGGCATCTTCCTGGCGCACGCGGAGGCGGATCGAGCACTGGCTCTGGCGGCGACTAGCAAGCTGCAGAACAGCCACCCCGTGGTGGTGCACAAGGACACGTTCACGGGTGCCGACGCGCCCCAGGCCGCCCTGCCGAGCGAGAGCCCGAGCGCCCCAGCCGGCGAGGCGCCGACGCCTGGGGCGGCGATTCCGTCGCCGAACCTGAGCCCGAGCGACTGGCCGTCGCTCCTTCCCGGGCTCGGGGGGGCTTCAGGCACCAAGGGCACCGACAGCAGCACCGACTCCGGTGGTGTGGGAGATCTCGGCAAGAAGGTCGACTCGGGGCTCACCGACGTCGTGAAGACGCTGCTCCCGGACACCGGCGGCCTGCTCGACTGAGTCGGGCCTCAGCACCTGTTTGGCGGGAAGCCTTTCCGCCGCGGACCGCGCCCGCTGGTAGACGACGGTCAGTGGAAGACGGAGCGACGCTGCATGAGCAGTGAGTACAGCGTCTGCTGGATGGTCTCGCGCACCTGGTCGGTCACGTTGAACACCAGCATCGGGTCGTCGGCCGCTCCGCCGTCGTAGGAGTCGGTGCGGATCGGCTCCCCGAACTCGATCAGCCACTTCGACGGCAGCGGCACGAGGCCGAGGGGTCCGAGCAGCGGGAACAGTGGCGTGATCGGGATGTAGGGGACGCCGAGCAGCCGCGCCAGCGACGGGATGTTGCCGACGAGCGGGTAGATCTCCTCAGCGCCCACGACCGAGCACGGGACGATCGGGACGCCGGTGCGCATCGCGGCGGAGACGAAGCCGCCTCGACCGAAGCGCTGCAGCTTGTAGCGATCGGAGTACGGCTTGCCGATGCCCTTGAAGCCCTCCGGCCAGACTCCCACGAGCTCGCCGCCGCGCAGCATGCGCTCGGCGTCGGCGTTGCAGGCGAGGGTGGCGCCGCCCTTGCGGGCGAGCTCGCCGATGATCGGCAGCCGGAAGACCAGGTCCGCGCCGAGGGGGCGCAGGTGGCGACCGGTGTGGTCGTGGATGCTGACGCCGGTCACGAGGCCGTCGACCGGGACCGTGCCGGAGTGGTTCGAGACGACGAGTGCGCCGCCCTCGGTCGGGATGTTGTCGACTCCCCGGACCTCCACCCGGAACCATTTCTCGGCGATCGGGCGGATGGCGGAGTAGAAGAACCGCTCGGTGATCTCGGAGTCGAAGCCGTACTCGTCGACGGTGTAGTCACCGGTGACGCGCCTGCGCAGGAACGCCAGGAACTCCGCCAGCCGGGGTTCCCAGTCCTCCCCGAAGAGGTCCTTGGACGCCGTCGTGAAGGCCTGCAGCCAGTCGGTGACGGGAATGCCGTCCCCGAGCCCTCGGTCCCGGGTGGTGGTGCCCGATGTCGTGGGTGATCCGGGTGCGGACTCGACGAAGGCGTCGCCCTCCGCCGTACCTGCCTCGGGGGCCGGAACCGGCTGCGCGTCCGGGGGACGGGTCTCCGTCGCCTCCGATGGAGCCGGGCTCTTCGCGGGCTTCCTCGCCGCGGCGGACTTCGGCGTCGCCTTCGCCCCGGAACCCGCGAGGCTGCGTGCCGAAGCGGACGGCTTCGCGCTTCCGGAGCCGCGTCCGGGACGCCCGCGAGTACCGATCGGGATGATCTCTGCATCAGCCACGGTCGGCTCCCAATGCCTGTGTCACGAAGGTCTCGACCGCACCGACGCGGTCGGAGGAGATGAGTCCCGGGCCGATCGCCCGGTGGAGGTCGTCGAGCGCCGCCGCCGTGGTGTGCTCGGGCTCGAAACCGAGCACCTTGCGCATCCGGGTGGTGTCGACGCCGCGCCCGTAGGTGAGGTACGCCATCTGCTCGGGCGAGAAGTCCGCGACCCGCGACTGCCTGACCAGCGAGCCGACCTGGCCCGCCGCGAAGGCCGGCATCGGGATCGACGGCTTGCCGAGGCGGCGCAGCGCCTGCGAGAGCATCACGATGCCGTCGCCGGCGATGTTGAACGTCCCATGGACGCCCTCCAGGGTGGCGTGGTTGAGCGCCCGGAGCAGGTCGTCCTCGTGCAGGAACTGCAGGCGGGCGTCGTACCCGAGAATCGTGGGTACGACGGGCAGCCGGAAGTACTGGGTCATCGGCGAGCTGACCGTGGCGCCGACCGTGTTGGCCGCGCGAAGCATCGTCACGTCGATGTCGGGGCGGCGGCGGGCGAAGCCCCTCACGTAGCCCTCGACCTCCGCGACGTCCTTCGCGAAGCCCGAACGGGGCATGCGCTTGGGCGCCATGTCCTCGGTGAACATGGCGGGGTCGCGGGAGGACGAGCCGTAGACCGCGGTCGACGAGCGCACCACGAGCCGCTTGAGGCTCGTGGACTTCTGGCAGGCCGCGAGGAGCTGCATCGTCCCGATGACGTTGAGCTCCTTCATCGAGGAACGCCCACCGGCTGTGCCCGGCGTCGCGATGACGCTCATGTGCACGACCGTGTCGACGTCCTCGCCGGCGATCACCTTGGCGATGACGGGGTTGCGGATGTCGGCGCGCACGAAGCGCACGTCGGACATGTCTCCGCGCGGAGGCACGACATCGACACCGATCACCCGCTCGACGGCGGGGTCGGCCGAGAGCAGGCGCGCGAACCGCCCACCGAGGTCGCCAGAGACCCCGGTGACGAGAACGACGCGTCCCATCAGTCGTCCACCTCGCAAACCCCCCGCGGGAACTGGCTTACTTGCCCTGGCGACGACGCTGGATACGCGTCTTCTTGAGCAGCTTGCGGTGCTTCTTCTTCGCCATACGCTTACGGCGCTTCTTGATGACAGAACCCACTGTGGACCTTTCGAGCCTAGAGTCGATCGCGCCTCGCAGACCTGCGGGCGCGACACCAAGGGCCAAGCCTACTTGCCGCCCACACAGCGGCGGAAATCGACCGCGACCTGGACGCCGCCCGAGCCGGCGGGACGAGAGCCGGCAGCTCCGCCCACCGGTGCTCTAGAGGCCTGCCCGCCCGGACAAAACTCCGGCGCGCCCCAGAGCGCCTCCTTGACATCTTTCTTCACAGTTTCCTCACGAGCCCCGAGCCGATCGACCATACTGGGGGGAGATGACGGCTTTACGACAGCTATCCCCAACAGCACGTTTGTGACGTAACCAGCGCTGGGAGACTGCTCGAGAAGGAGCAGCAGCTCAGCTCTTCGTGGCCGAGGTCGAGTTCCGCATCCCCGCGGGACCCCTCTGGGCACGCTCATGAGGCCTTGGGAGGGGCCTTAGCGATGAACACACAAAGCCTTGGCGCCCTGCGCCCCCAGTCTCTCACCCGAGGCGCTACCCGACCGGCCCTCGCTCGACTGGCCCTCGCCGCACTGACCGCGGCGCTGATCACCCTCGGGTTCCCCGGATCAACCATTGCCCCGGCCTCCGCCCAGGCCAAGGCCACGTCGGCGGCGACCACCACGATGCTCGCCGCTGACACGTACGAGCAGCGCGTCCAGCGCCAGATCAACATCCGCCGCGCCAACCATGGTCTCGCCCTGCTGCGGTTCGCCTCCTGTCCCGACCAGACTGCCGAGCGCTGGAGCCGCTACCTCGCCGTCAACAACACGTTCTTCCACCAGTCGATGACCGGCATCCTCGACCGCTGCGACGCCAGGTACGCCGGCGAGACGCTCGGCCGCGGCTCGATGTCCCCGAACCGGCTGGTGACGATGTGGATGAACTCTCCCGGGCACCGCGCGATCCTGTTGAGCCCCAGGCCGCGGCGCATCGGCATCGGCGCGAGTCCGGACCTCAACGGCGGCTGGGTCGTCGCGGCCAACTTCATCCGCTTCTGAGGACCCGAACGTTCTTGCTCCACCCCCAACGGCGACGGTGGCGGCCTCCCCAGGGAGACCGCCACCGTCGTCGTCTTCGTCGCCTGCGCGTGAGCTCAGCCGGTCTGGAAGAAGCTCCTGCGGAGGTACTCGTTCACGGCGTCCTCAGGCACCCGGAACGAACGTCCGACCCGAACTGCCGGCAGCTCGCCGGAGTGCACGAGGCGGTACACGGTCATCTTGGAGACACGCATGACCGTCGCCACCTCGGCAACGGTCAGGAACTTCACCTCGGAGATATCCCCGGAGTTGTTTGTGGCCATCAGGCACCGCACTTTCACAGCACACCACGTCCCCGGCTTCCCCACCGGAGACCTCAACGTATGTGCTTAGGTGAGAATAGAGCCTAGAGTTACCCGTGGGGTAGGGGTGACTTTTCGGACATCTTTTACCCATACCGCCGCGTGTCCACACAGACTCGCCGCCCTCGAGGCGGTATTCACCAAGGTTGGTGATCGAGTCCGTTGAGCGGGAACGCCGCCTCACGCGTGGCGTGAATAGCCCGGTCCAGCCAGGTTGCCGGGTCGTAGCCGCCAGACCAGTCCCGGTACGCCGGGTCGCGGCCGTCGGTGAGGCGGTAAGGCGCCACCCTTCCGAGCAGGGTCTGCACGTGGTCGCGCCAGCCCTCCGGAGTGAGCGTGTGGGGGTCCAGAGGCGCTCCCCCGACGATCGCGAGCAGGTGGGTCCAGGCTCGTGGGACCACCTCGACGATCGCGTAGCCACCACCTCCGGTCACCAGCCACTTGCCGTCGCAGACCTCGTGCGCCAGGTCGTGCAGGGCGAGGTACCCCGCGCGCTGCCCGTCGACGGTCAGCATCAGGTGCGCGAGCGGATCCTCGATGTGGGAGTCGCAGCCCTGCTGGGTCACCAGGATGTCGGGCTCGAACTCCCGCACGAGCGGTGGCACGACGGCGTGGAAGGCCCGAAGCCACCCCGCGTCCGCCGTTCCCGGAGGAAGGGCGACGTTCACGGCGCTGCCCGGCGCGTTGGGGCCGCCCGTGTCCTGAGGGAAGCCCGTGCCGGGGAACAGCATCTGGCCGGTCTCGTGGAGGCTGATCGTCAAGACCCTGGGATCGTCCCAGAAGACCCGCTCGACGCCGTCTCCGTGGTGGACGTCGACGTCGACGTACGCGACCCGCTTGGCACCGTTGTCGAGCAGCCACTGGATGGCGACGGCGACGTCGTTGTAGATGCAGAAGCCGCTCGCCCGGTTCGGCATCGCGTGGTGGAGCCCGCCGGCGATGTTCGCGGCGTGGTCGACCTGCCCGGTCCAGACCTGGCGGGCCGCCTCGACCGAGGCGCCGACGACGTGGGCCGCGGCCCCGTGCATGTTCTCGAAGGTCGGGTTGTCCTCCGACCCGAGACCGTGGGCCTCGTCCACCTGGTAGGGATCGCGGCTCATGCGCTGCACGGCCTCGATCAGGTCCCCGGTGTGGACGGTCGCGATGAGGTCGTCGTCGGCGACCGGCGCCGGCACCTGGGGCAGCCCTTTGCCTTCCGCGCCGGGCACCGCCAGCACACCGAGCTCGTCGGCGAGGCGAATCGTGAGGTCGACGCGGACCGGCGCCATGGGATGCGTGGGGCCGAAGTCGTAGTCGGTGAGCGTCTTGTCGAACACCACGCATGCACGGCCTGCCATGAAGCCACGCTACTACCTGGTTCCAGATGGCGTGGCTGAGTCCCACGGCACTACCGGGAGGTCATACGACCTAGCGGGGAGGAGCTCTCAGAGGCCCTCGGCGAGGGCGCGGGACCGGTCCCGGGCCGCCTCGAGCGCGGTGAGGAAGGCAGCCCGGACCTTGTGGTCCTCGAGCTCGCGCACCGCAGCGGCCGTCGTACCCGCCGGCGACGTGACGCGCTCGCGCAGCACCACCGGGTGCTCACCGGTCTCCCGGAGCAGCTTCGCGGACCCGACCACGGTCTGCACGACGAGCTCGGCCGCGGTCGCTCGGGGAAGGCCGAGGTGTACGCCGGCCTCGATCATCGCCTCGACGACGAAGAAGATGTAGGCCGGGCCGGAGCCCGACACGGCCGTGACGGCGTCCTGCTGCTTCTCAGGAACCCGGATCACCCGGCCGATCGAGGCCATCAGCGACTCCGCCTCCACGAGGTGCTCCTCGTCGCAGTGGGAGCCTCGCGAGATCGCGGCCATGCCCTCGTCCACCAGCGCCGGCGTGTTGGGCATGACCCGGACCACGGCCACACCCTCGGGCAGCCTGGCCTCGAGGAACGCGGTCGTGATCCCCGCAGCGAGCGACACGACGAGCTGACCGGGACGCACGACGGCGCCGATCTCCTTGAGGAGGTCGTCCATGTCCTGGGGCTTCACGACCAGCGCCAGCGTCCCGGCCTTCTGGGCGGCCTCGACGTTGCTCACCACCGCGACGCCGTACCGCTCCTCGAGCTCGGCAGCGCGCTCCGGCCGCTTCTCACCGACCAGCAGGTCGTCGACGTTGCGGCCGGCCCGGATCAGACCCGAGAGCAGGGTCTCCCCCATGACACCGGCGCCGATGATGGCTAGCTGCGACATGCGTGACGCTCCTACTTCTTCGAGACCAGCGACCTCAGGAACAGTGCCAGGTTCGTGGGACGCTCGGCCATCCGTCTCATGAGGTAGCCGTACCACTCCTGGCCGTAAGGCAGGTAGACCCGGACCTTCTCGCCCGCCTCGGCGAGCCGCTGCTGCTCGTCGGGCCGGATCCCGTAGAGCATCTGGAACTCGTAGGAGCCCTGGGTGCGGTCGTAGCGCGTCGCCAGGGCTCCGGCGATGTCGATGAGGCGCGGGTCGTGGCTCGCGATCATCGGGTAGCCCTGGCCGCTCATGAGCACCTTCAGGCAGCGCACGTAGGACTTGTCCACGTCGGCCTTGTCCTGGAAGGCGACCGACTCGGGCTCCTTGTAGGCGCCCTTGCACAGACGCACCCGCGAGCCCTCGTAGGCCAGGTCGCGGCAGTCGGCCTCGGTGCGGTGCAGGTAGGCCTGGAGGACGGCCCCCGTCTCGGGGAAGTCCTTGCGCAGGTCGCTGAGGATCCCCAGCGTGGAGTCGGTGGTGGTGTGGTCCTCCATGTCGAGGGTCACCGTGGTGCCGGCGTTGCGGGCGGCGTGGCAGATGGTGCGCGCGTTCTCGAGCGCGAGCTTCTCGCCGTCGCCGGGCAGCGCCTGCCCGATCGCGGACAGCTTCACCGACACCTCGGCGTTGCGTGCGAGGTTGTTCTCGCTGAGCGAGGACAGCAGGTCGAGATAGGCACCCACCGTGTAGTCGGCCTGCTGCCGGTCGAGCGTGTCCTCGCCGAGGAAGTCGAGCGTCACGTGCAGGCCGTCCTCGATCAGCGCGCGCGTCGCCTCGACCGCGTGCTCCGTGGTCTCGCCTGGGACGTACCGGTGCACGATGCCGCTGGAGACAGGCATCGTGCTGACCAGGTTCTTGACTTTCGTGCTGCGCGCGAGCATCAGCAACGGCTGCCGTAACACTCGAAGGACCTCCCGTCGTCGCCCGCCGCCTCGTCGCGGTGCAGGGCAGTCCCAGGCTACGCGGTGCGCCGGCGCAGCGTCGCCGCACCCAGAGCGAGGGAGGCCAGCGCGAAGCCGGTGATGACGGCCAGGTCGCTCCACACGCTGGAGTCCACGCCTCCGAAGGCATCCGACGTCGTCGTCGACACCGTGGTCATGGCATCGACCGCGTACGACAGCGGGAGGTAGTCCGAGATCGTCCCGAGCACCGTGGGCATCTGGGACCGGGCGATGAAGAGCCCGCACAGCAGGATCTGCGGGATCACGATCGCCGGCATGAACTGCACGGCCTGGAACTCGGTCCGCGCGAACGCCGACACGAACAGCCCCAGTGCCGTGCCGAGGATCGCGTCGGCCACGGCCACCACGGTCAGCATCCACACCGGTCCCGCGACGTCGAGCCCGAGCGCCCACACACTCAGGAGTACGGCGATCACCGACTGCACCGCCGCGACGACGCCGAACGCGATCGCGTAGCCGACGAGGAAGTCGAGCTTGCCGGTCGGCATCGCGAGGAGCCGTTCGAGGGTCCCTGAGGACCGCTCACGCAGCGTGGTGACCGACGTGACGAGGAACATCACGATGAACGGGATGAGCGCGAGCAGCGGCGGGCCCAGGTTGTCGAACCCGAAGCCGCGTTCGTCGAACATCCACCACAGCAGCGTGAGCACCACGGCAGGCAGCACCAGCAGCATCGCCGCCGTGCGGTGGTCGTGCCGCAGTTGGGCGAGCACCCGGCCCGCCACCGCGAACGTGATCCGGGCGCTCATTCGGGGCCTCCTTGGAAGTGCGAGCGGAGCGAGCAGCTTCGCGGGGTGGTCATGACGCCGCCGCCGCATCCACGATCGACAGGAACGCGTGCTCGACGCTGCGAGCGCCGGTCCGCGCGAGAAGGTCGTCGGGGCTGTCGTCGGCGAGGACCTTCCCACGTCGCATCAACAGCAGCCGGTCGCAGCGTTCCGCCTCGTCCATGACGTGGCTCGAGACGAGGACCGCGGCCCCCTGGTCGGCGAGCCGGTGAAAGAGGTTCCAGAGGTCCCGGCGGAGCACCGGGTCGAGGCCGACGGTGGGCTCGTCCAGGACGAGAAGGTCGGGAGTACCCAGCAGGGCCACGGCCAGGGAGACGCGCGAGCGCTGGCCTCCTGACAGGCGGCTCGCCACCCTGTTCCGGTGGTCCTCGAGGTCGACGGCCGCGATGCAGCGGTCCACCTCGTCACCGTCGAGGCCGAGCACCCGCGCGAAGAAGCGGAGGTTCTCGTCGATGGTGAGGTCGTCGTACACGCTGGGCGCCTGGGTCACGTACCCGATCCGGTGCCGGAGGCTGGGGTCACCCGCGGGCTTGCCGGCCACGGTGATCGTCCCGGACTCGACGATCTGCACGCCGACCACGGAGCGCATCAGGCTGGTCTTGCCGCACCCGGACGGGCCGAGCAGCCCGGTCACCTGACCGTGCGGCAGGGAGAACGAGACGCCGTCCACGGCACGGACTCCGCCGCGTACGACGTGGAGGTCACTGACCTCGATCGCCGCGTTATTCATCATGTGATGAATTCTGCTCCCCTCCGGAACGACGGGTCAAGGGCCGGGGGCCAGCAGATATCGCTGGATGGTCGGGCCGAGCCAGGCTGCGACCTCCTCCGCGGGCATGGAGGCGAGCGGCTCGAGCCGCAGGACGTACCTGGTCACCACCAGCCCGATCATCTGCGAGGCGACGAGCGAGAGCCGGCGGTCCGAGTCCTCGAGCTCGAGCACCTGGCCCAGCGCCCCGAAGACCAGGCGCGAGAGTGCGGACTCCACCAGCGAGCGACCCGGCTCCCCCGCCACACCGGCTCTGACAAGTGCGAGCAGGGGCAGGCGGGCCTGGGGGCTCTCCCAGACCCCGAGAAACCTCTCGAGAAGGCGGACGCCGAGGGTGTCCGGGTCGCCGCCCGCCACGCCGGCCATGACCGCCCTGGGGTCGACGGGGAACTGGAGCGCGGCGAGGAAGAGGTCGTCCTTGGTGCCGAAGTAGTGGTGCACCAGGGCCGGGTCGACCCCAGCGGTCGCAGCGACCTTGCGGATGGACGTCTCCGCGAAGCCGGCCTCCGCGAAGGACGTCCGCGCCGCGGCCAGGATCTCGCCGCGGGTGTCCACACCTCCGGCACGCCGGCCGCGGGTCGAGGGAGTGCTCACCTCCGGGCTCCACTCGTCTCTGGTCTCATGTCTGGTCTCATGTCTGGGCTCATGTCTGGGCCCCGGAGCGGCCGACCTCCGCGGTGGCGAAGTTGAGCCGGACGAACGCCAGCGACTCCATCAGGTCGAGCTCGCGGACCTCACGGGTGCCTGAACGGCGGGTGTTGATCTCCACGACGATGTGCCCCTTGAAGTTCTGCTCCGCGAGGTGCTCGAGCAGCTCGACGCACGGCTGGCTCCCCCGTCCCGGCACCAGGTGCTCGTCCTTCGCCGAGCCGCTGCCGTCGGTCATGTGGATGTGACGCAGGCGGTCGCCGAGGGAGCGCGCCATGTCGACCGGGTCGGACTTGGCCGTGGCCGAGTGGGAGAGGTCGATCGTGGTGTTCGCGTAGTCGTGGTGGGCCGGGTTCCACCCCGGGACGTAGACCTGCATCTCCCGTCTCGACGCGCGCCAGGGGTACATGTTCTCCACCGCGAACGCGATCCCCGTACGCCGTTCGAGGTCGGCGATGCCCTGCACGAAGTTGCGGGCGTACTCGCGCTGCCACCTGAACGGCGGGTGCACCACGACCACGTCGGCACCCACCTCGTGAGCCATCTCCGCCGAGCGCTCGAGCTTGCCCCAGGGCTCGGTGCCCCAGACGCGCTGTGTGATCAGCAGACAGGGAGCGTGTACGGCGCAGATCGGGATCTCGTGGTACTCCGAGAGGTGCTTGACGGCTGCAGCGTCCTGGCTCACTGGGTCGATGCCGACCATCACCTCGACCGCGTCGTAGCCGAGCCGTCGGCCGAGCGCGAAGCCGTTGGCCGTCGACTCGGGGTAGACGGACGCGGTCGACAGGGCCACCACCGGCCCGTCACGGTCTTCGATGGGGCGCAGCGGCCCGAGCGGAGCAGAGGCGGGCGTCGTGTCGTCTTCCGGATCTGCCACGTCGCTCACCTCCTCAGGGTATGCGTGCGACTGGTCGTTCATCCCAGCACGCTGAGCTGGTCGAGGCGTTCGAGGATCACACCCTCGCGCAGTGCCCAGGGGCAGATCTCGAGTTCGTCCAGCTCGAATATGTCCATCACGGCGTCCGCCACCAGAGCCCCCGCCAGGATCTGGTGGGCCCGGTTGGCCGACACGCCCGGCAGCTGCGCCTTCTTCTCGTCGGGCATCGCGACGAGGTCGGGCAGCTTCTTCGCGAGCACATCGGCGGGCAGCACCCGTCGTACCAGGAGCCCCTCGCCCGAAGGCGCCGCACCACACACCCGAGCGAGCGAGCGGAACGTCTTCGACGTCGCCACCGCGTGGTCCGGGCGACCGCCACGGAGCACGGTGCCGGCCTCGCGCGCGATGTCGGCGCGGATCTGCTTGCGAAGCTGGCGGACCGTCTCCGCCGAGGGCTGGTCGTCCCGGAGCCACTCGCGGGTCACCCGTCCTGCCCCCAGAGGGAGCGACTGCGCCACGTCGGGCGCCTCGTCGCTGCCCGCGGCGATCTCCAGCGAGCCGCCGCCGATGTCGAAGACCGCGAGCCGACCCGACGACCAGCCGAACCACCGGCGCACGGCGAGGAAGGTCAGCCGCGCCTCGTCCTCGCCGGACAGCACGCCGATCTCCACGCCGGTGAGGTTCTTCACGTGCTCGAGCACGGCGGTGCTGTTCACCGCGTCACGGACCGCCGACGTGGCGAAGCCGAGGATCTCCTCGCACCCCTTGTCCTCCGCGACCACGAGGGCCTGCGAGACGAACCCGGTCAGGGCCTCGATGCCCTTCTTGCTGACCGCGCCCCCATCGTCGAGGTGCTCGGCCAGCCGGAGGGGCTCCTTGTAGGAGAACGCGGGCATGGGAGCCGCGCCCCCGTGCGCGTCGACGACGAGCAGGTGGCCTGTGTTCGAGCCGATGTCGAGAACTCCGAGTCGCATAGGCCTCTCAGCCTCCCACACAGGACGTAGGGTTGCCCCGTGCCAGAGGTAGATCTCGTGTTCCCCCGTGCCTGGGTCGAGTTCCAGGACCCCGCCGACGAGAGCC
>DATGYO010000120.1:0-14186 GCA_035297905.1 Nocardioidaceae bacterium | reverse complement strand
GCGATGAACTCGACGCCCTTGAGGCCGACCTCGATCATCCGGTTGACGGCGTTGACGCCACCTCCACCGATACCCACGACCTTGATGACGGCCAGGTAGTTCTGCGGTGCTGCCACGGCGGGTGCCTCTCGCTGCTCTGCTGCCTGCTGGTGCAGACAGACGGGTGTACATCGGTGGGGGAAGAGCACGAGCCTGACGGGGTGCTCAACCCTCACCCTGAAGTAGAGGGTTATAGTTATGTCAACCTCGTGCTTGCAGAACAACTTAGGTGAGGGGTCTAGACGACGCACACCCGACACGCGGACGACGCGCGGAAGTTTTCGCTTGACACGCCCTTGCAGCGTTGGCTGTCCGACCAGGAACGGCGTGTGCGGGGCTGCTGAAGGTCAGGGCTTGATCTTCGGCTGACCCGGCACGCTGACGTCGTAGACCGACGCCTTGTGGCGCAGCAGCACGGCCAGCACCTCGGCCTTGCTCTTCGAGTCGTCCGCACTCCCCCACAGGACGGTCTTGCCGTTGCGCAGCTGGAGGGTGATCGAGTCGACCGTCGCGACGGCGAGGTGATCCACCTGCCGCGCGAGACTGTCGGGCAGTGCGTCGATCACGCGCGCCGCCTCGGCAAGTGCCTCGGTGCGGGTGGCCGCGGAGATCCGTATGACGGGAAGGCCACGTGGCACGGACGGGTAGTCCCGGAACAGGACACCCTCGTCGTCGACGCCACGGACGACGCCCTCTCGCTCGACGACTGCTACCGCCTCGCGCTCGACGACGGCGATCCGGACCTGGTCGGGCCAGGACCGCGACACGTCGACGGACTTCACCGGTGCCAGCCCCTCGACCCGAGCGGCGATGGAGTCGAGGGAGACCGTCGCGAGTGGCTGCCCGATCGGCACTGCGGCGGCCCGGCGTACCTGCGCGCGCTTGAGCACGTCGAGCCCTTCGATCTGCACGCCCTTGACGGTGAGCACCGAGGAGAAGAAGACCAGCCAGCCGGTCCCGACCAGCACGGCCAGCGCGACGAGCACCACGAGGATCCTGCGCCAGGCGAGCCAGCGCCGGGCCCACTGACGCCGGACGAACTGCTTCCGGGCGATCCGGACCGTCTGCTCGTCGGGCGACACCGGCTCCGAGCGGGTGCTAGTCCTGGACACTGCCGGCCCTCTCGGCCAGGAGCTCGAGCACCTCCGGGCCCACCAGCGTCACGTCGCCGGCACCGAGGGTCAGCACCAGGTCACCGGGACGGGCCCGCTCGACGAGCCGCTCCGGGGTGGCGTGCCAGGACGGCTCGAACACGACCTGCTCGGCGGGGAGCGGCACGTGGGAAGCGACGAGCTGGCCGTTGACCCCCGGCTCGGGGTCCTCGCGGGCGACGTAGACGTCCATCACCACGACCTCGTCCGCCGCTCCGAGCGCCTCCCCCATCTGCGCACCGAAGATCCGCGTGCGCGAGACGAGGTGCGGCTGGAACGCGACGACGACGCGGCCCTCCCCGGCCAGCGACCTGGCGGCCTGGAGGTCGCCCGCGATCTCGTTGGGGTGGTGGGCGTAGCTGTCGTAGACGCGGACTTCGGCGGCCTCGCCCTTGAACTCCATCCGGCGGCGGGTGCCGCTGAAGGACTCGAGCCCCCGCTTGAGGTCGGCGAAGGCGAACCCGAGCCGAAGGCCCGCCGCGAGGGCGGCCATCGCGTCGAGTACGTAGTGCCGGCCGGGGATCTGCAACGAGATCTCGCCCAGGCGCCGTCCACCGTCGACCACGGCGAAGGTCGAGGTCGCCCCCTCGAACCTCAGCGCCTCTGCGCGCAGGTCGGCCTCGTCGGACTCACCGACGCCCACCACCGTCATCCCGCGCCCCCGCGCCCGCGAGGCGAGGTCGGCGGCGCCGTCGTCGTCGACACAGGCGACCAGGAAGCCGTCGGGGTCGATGTTGTCGAGGAAGGACGTGAAGGCGGCGTGGTAGGCCTCCTCCGTGCCGTAGTTGTCGAGGTGGTCGGCCTCGACGTTGGTGACCAGGGCGGCGAACGGCGAGTAGACCAGGAACGCCCCGTCGCTCTCGTCGGCCTCGGCGACGAACAGCTCACCGGTGCCGTCGTGCGCGTTTGCGCCGGACTCGTTGAGCTCACCACCGATGGCGTAGGACGGGTCGGCGCCGCAGTGCTGGAGCGCCACGGTCAGGAGCGAGGTCGTGGTCGTCTTGCCATGCGTGCCGGCGACCGCGATCACCCGGCGGCCCTGCATGACCGACTCCAGCGCGGCGGACCGCGGAAGCACGCGCAGGCCCTGCCGTTGTGCCTCGACGACCTCCGGGTTGTCCTCGCGCACCGCCGTGGACACGACGAGCGTGTCGACGTCGTGGACGTTCGCCGCGTCGTGCCCGACGTGGCAGCGGGCGCCGAGGGCGCGCAGCGCGTCCAGGGCGCGCGAGTCCTTGGCGTCGCTCCCGCTGACGGCGACGCCACGGGCGAGCATGATCCGGGCGATGCCGGAGAGCCCCGCTCCCCCGATGCCGACGAAGTGGACACGGCCGAGCCGGTCTGCGGGGAGCAGGTTCTCGGGAACAGGCACCTTCATCGCGCGGCCGCCAGCACCATCTGGGCGAGCTTCTCGTCGGCGTCGCGCGGGATCAGGTCAGAGGCGGCCGAGGACATGGCGCGGACCCGGTCCTGGTCCGCGAACAGCGGGGGCAGCGTGGCCTCGACCCACTCCGGGGTGAAGGCCGCGTCCTGGACCAGCAGGCCGCCGCCGACGGTCACGACGGGCCGGGCGTTGAGGTCCTGCTCGCCGTTGCCGATGGGCAGAGGAACGAAGACGGCGGGCAGGCCCACCGCGGCCGTCTCCGTGACGGTGTTGGCACCGGCACGGCACACGACGAGGTCCGCGGCCGAGTAGGCGAGGTCCATCCGGTCGACGTACGGCACGACGACGTACGGCGGATCTCCCTGACGCCTCTCCACGGCGGCCTCACCCGCAGGGCCGACGACGTGCAGGACCTGGATGCCGGCGTCGGCGAGGGTGCGCTGCGCCGCCGAGACGCTCTGGTTGAGCCGCCGGGCGCCCTGGGACCCGCCGGTGACCAGGAGCGTCGGACGGTCCGGGTCGAGGCCGAACGTGGCGCGGCCCTCCGCGCGCATCGCCGGGCGGTCGAGCGTCGAGATCATCCGACGGATCGGCAGGCCGGTGTAGACCGAGTTGCGAAGCGGGGTCTCGGGAAAGCTCGTGGCGACGTGGGTGGTCAGCCGCGCCCCGAGCTTGTTCGCGATGCCGGGCAGGGCGTTCCCCTCGTGCACGACAAGCGGGATGTGCCTGCGCCGGGCAGCGAGGTAGGCGGGGACCGAGACATAGCCGCCGAACCCGACCACGACGTCCGGGCGGATCCGGTCCACGACGTCGAGCGCGCCCTTGACCGCCGCCGCGAGCCGGCCGGGGACGCGGAGGAGGTCAGCAGACGGCTTGCGCGGCAGGGGTACCGGAGGGATGAGCTCGAGGGGGTAGCCGGCCTCGGGGACCACCCGGACCTCGAGTCCCCGCGGCGTCCCGAGTGCCGTCACCTCGACGGAAGGCTCGATCCTGCGAAGGGCGTCGGCCGTCGCGAGCAGCGGCGACGTGTGCCCCGCCGTACCGCCGCCGGCCAGGAGAATGCGCATGCTGGTTTCTACTTTCCTCGTCCGTGCTGTCGGCCCCCCGCCGTCACTCCCGCCGACCGGCCTCGCTTGCGCGCGCGGAGCGCGGCGGCGGCGCCCGGCTCGGACCGCGCGAACGAGACGAGCAGGCCCAGGGCTACCAGCGACGGGAGCAGTGCGGAACCACCGTAGGACACGAGCGGAAGCGGCAGACCGATGACCGGCAGCAGTGCGAGCACCATGCCGATGTTGATCATCATCTGCGAGGTGAGCCAGACGGTGATTCCCGCAGCCATGTAACGGACGAACGGGTCGGTGGTGCGTACGGCGACGCGGATGCCGGCGTAGGCGATGGTGAGGAACAGAGCCAGCACCAGCATCGTGCCGACGAGCCCGAGCTCCTCGCCGAGCACGGCGAAGATGAAGTCCGTGTGCGCCTCGGGCAGGGCGCCCCACTTCTGCTGGCTGGCCGAGATGCCCTTGCCGAACAGCCCGCCGCTCGACATCGCGAAGATGCCATGTGCGGCCTGCCAGCCGGCACCTTCGTAGTTCTTGAACGGGTCGACGAAGTTCGTGAGCCGCTCGAGGCGCTCCTGGCTGGTGCTCGCGAGGTAGAGGGCGAGAACACCGACGACGAGAAGCGACCCGCCGAACAGCCGGCCTGGGGCGCCGACCACCCAGAGCATGCCCAGGACGATCCCGAAGAGGACGAGCGCCGTGCCGAGGTCGCCTCCCTGGATCACCAGGAGGGTGATCAGCCCGGTCACCGGCACGACCGGGATCAGGGTGTGCTTCCAGTCGCCGAGCAGCCTCTCCTTGCGGGCGTAGACGTCGGAGCACCACAGGATCATCGACAGCTTGGCGAACTCGGAGGGCTGGATCGTCAGCGGACCGAGCGCGAGCCAGTTGGTGTTGCCGTTGACCTCGCGGCCCAAGCCGGTCAGGGTGAGCGCGATCAGAGCGGTGGAGATGACCAGCGCGGGCCAGGCCAGGGCACGCAGCAGGCGGTGCGGGAGCTTCGAGGCGACGAACGCGGCCGGCAGGGCCAGGCCGACCCACGTGAGCTGCTTGAAGAAGATGTGGTAGCTGCTGTCGAAGATCCGGTAGGAGTAGACGCTCGAGGCGCTCAGCACCATGATCAGGCCGATGGTGAGCAGCAGCGTGGAGGCGCCGAGCAGCAGGTAGTAGGACGTGAGCGGACGGTCGAGCACGTGGGCGATCGACTCCCGGGTGCTGGAGACCCACCCCGCCACAGCGCTCTGCCGTCGTGGCTGCCCTGCCGCGGTCGTCACATCCAGCCCTTCTACCCGTCGTCATCCCGCGTCGCGGGGCCGGGGAGGACCGTCCTCCCTAGCGTTCGCGGAGTCTCAGCACAGCCTCGGCGAAGGCATCACCACGTGCGCCGTAGTTCGCGAACATGTCCATGGACGCGCAGCCCGGTGCCAGCAGCACGGTGTCGCCTGGCTGAGCCAGGTCGGCAGCCGCCCCGACCACGCGGTCCATGACAGCAGTGTCCCCGCCCTCGATGACGATGACGGGCACATCGGGCGCGTGTCGCGAAAGCGCGTCGGCGATCACATCGCGGTCCTGGCCGAGCAGCACCACGCCACGCAGCCGGCCATGCACGGCCTGCACGAGGTCGTCGAAGCGGGCGCCCTTCGCGAGTCCTCCAGCGACCCACACCACCGGCTCGTACGCCGCGAGGGAGGACTGCGCGGCGTGCGGGTTGGTCGCCTTGGAATCATCGACGTAGCGGACGTCGTCCAGCACCGCGACCTCGGCGATCCGGTGGCCGTCGGGCTCGAAGGCCCGCAGCCCGTCGCGTACGGCGGAGGGGGCGACGCCGTGGGCTCGCGCCAGCGCAGCGGCCGCGAGAGCGTTCGAGATGAAGTGGGGTGCGTCCGAGGCGAGGTCCGCCACCGTGCAGAGCTCCGCCGCGCTCGTACGCCGCTCCTCGACGAACGCGCGGTCGGCCAGGATGCCGTCGACCAGGCCGAGCATGCCGACGTCCGGCGTGCCCAGGGTGAAGCCGACAGCTCGGGCACCCTCCTGCACGTCGGCGTCACGAACGAGCTGCTCGGTCACGGGGTCTGCGACGTTGTAGACGCATGCGCGCTCGACGCGTTCGTAGATCCGCCCCTTGTCCGCCGCATAGTCGTCCATCGAGGCGTACCAGTCGAGATGGTCCTCCGCGACGTTCAGGACCGCGGCGGACTCCGCGGCCATCGATCGCGTGTAGTGCAGCTGGAAGCTGGAGAGCTCGACCGCCAGAACGTCGTACGGCGTCGGGTCCATCACCGCCTCGACGATCGGGAGCCCGACGTTCCCGCAGGCGACGCTCCGCAGGCCGGCCGCACGCAGGATGTAGTCGAGCATCTGCACGGTCGTGGTCTTGCCGTTGGTGCCGGTCACGGCCAGCCAGGGCGCAGCGTGGTCCGGGTCGCGAAGCCGCCAGGCCAGCTCCACCTCGCCCCAGACCGGGACGTCCCTGCTCGTCGCCTGCGCGAGGAGCGGCGCCGAGGGCTTCCACCCCGGAGAGGTCACCACGAGGTCGACGTCGTCGGGCAGGACCGCCGTCGAGCCGGCGCCCAGCCGCACCTCCGCGCCGAGGACCTCGAGCAGCGTGGCCTTCTCGCCGCGGTCGCCGGCGTCGGACTCGTCGAGCGCGATGACGTGGGCGCCCTGATGGGTGAGGTTGTCCGCCGCGGCGAAGCCCGAGACGCCGAAGCCGGCCACGACAGCCCGGACACCGTCCCAGGAGTCGTGGCGGCCGAGAGAGTCGAGGTCCGGCCGTGGTCTGCTCATGCTCCGGCCACCCACTCCGCATAGAACACGCCCAGCCCGCCAGCGACACACAGCCCGCAGATGATCCAGAACCGGATCACGATGGTCACCTCGGCCCAGCCCTTGAGCTCGAAATGGTGCTGCAGCGGCGCCATCCGGAACAGCCGTTTGCCCTTGGTCGCCTTGAAGTACCCCACCTGCAGGATCACCGACAGCGTGATCAGCACGAACAGGCCGCCGATGATGAGCAGCAGCAGCTCGGTGCGGGTGAGGATCGCCAGCCCGGCGAGCGCACCGCCGAGAGACAGGGAGCCGGTGTCGCCCATGAAGATCTTCGCCGGAGCCGCGTTCCACCACAGGAAGCCGAAGCAGGCACCGGTGAGGGCGGAGGCGACCACGGCCAGGTCGAGCGGGTCGCGGACCTCGTAGCAGGCCGGCCCCGGGACCACCGAGCAGCTCTGGTTGTTCTGCCAGATGTTCACCAGCGTGTAGGCGCCGAAGACCATCGTGCTGGCTCCTGTGGCGAGCCCGTCGAGGCCGTCGGTGAGGTTCACGCCGTTGCTGGCGCCCGCGATGATCACCATCATGAACGCGATCACCACGATGGTCGGCAGCGTGAGCGAGGGCAGCTCCCGGATGAACGAGACGGCGTGTGAGGCGGGGGTCTGCCCGCGACCGTCCTCGAACCCCTTCCACAGGGCCAGCCAGCCGAACAGGAACGCGACGACGACCTGGCCGGTCATCTTCGCCTTGCTCCGCAGACCGAGGGAGCGCTGCTTGGCGATCTTGATGTAGTCGTCGAGGAAGCCGACCGTGCCGAGCCCCACGAACAGGAACAGCAGGAGCAGCGCGGAGGACGACGGGACGTCCTGGGTCACCAGCTTCGCGATGAAGTAGGCGAACACCACGGCCAGGATCATCACCAGCCCGCCCATGGTGGGCGTGCCGCGCTTGGTGTGGTGGGTCGTGGGGCCGTCGTCGCGGATCAGCTGGCCGTACCCCTTCGCGACGAGAGCCCGGATCGCCACCCGCGTGCCGAGAAGCGTGAAGATGAGCGACAGCCCCCCAGCCAGCAGGATCGCCCTCATCCGATCGTCTCCTTGGATTCGTCGTCGGCCAGCAGGGCCTCGGCCACGGTCTCGAGCGCGGCCGCCCGCGATGCCTTGAACAGCACCACGTCGCCCGGGGACACGTGAGCGCGAAGCCAGGCCAGCGCCTCGTCGTTGTCCGCCACGAAGACGGACTCGTCGGCCCAAGAGCCTTCCAGACAGGCCCCGAGGTGCATCGGGCGGGCCGGTTCACCCACGACCACGAGCTGGCTGATGTCGAGGCGAACCGCGAGCCGGCCGATGGCGTCGTGCTCGTCACGGCTGGAGTCGCCGAGCTCGCGCATCTCGCCGAGGACGGCGATGGTCCGCGTGCCCGGGCCCCTCCCCCGGCCGACGGCGGCGAGCGACTTCAGAGCCGCGCGCATGGAGTCGGGGTTGGCGTTGTAGGCGTCGTTGATCACGGTCACGCCGTCTGAGCGTTCGTGCACCTCCATCCGCCACAGGGAGGCTCGGGCCTGCCCCAGCGCCGAGGCGATCTCGTCGAGCGGTATCCCGACTGCCAGCCCCACCGCAGCGGCAGCGGCCGCGTTGTGGGCCTGGTGCTCCCCCACGAGAGCCAGCTCGACGTGCGCGCTGTGAACCTCGTGGACGAGGTCGAACCGCGGCCGGCCGAGCTCGTCGAGCTCCAGGTGCTCGAGGCGTACGTCGGAGCCGGCGGACTCGCCGAAGGTGACCGACCGAGCCTTCGTGCGGGACGCCATCGGGGCGACGAGCGGGTCGTCGGCGTTGAGGACCGCCACGCCGTCCACGGGAAGCGCGTCGACGATCTCGCCCTTGGCTTGGGCGATCGCCTCCTGGGACCCGAACTCACCGATGTGCGCCTTGCCGACGTTGAGCACCAGAGCCACGTCGGGTGGTGCGACCTCGCACAGGTCGGCGAGGTGTCCGATCCCACGAGCACCCATCTCGAGCACGAGGAACTCGGTCTCGGCGTCCGCCCGGAGCACGGTCAGCGGAAGGCCGAGCTCGTTGTTGAACGAGCCGGCGGTGGCGACCGTCGTACCGGCAGCCCCGAGGACCTGCGCGAGGAGGTCCTTGGTGCTGGTCTTGCCCTGTGAGCCGGTGAGCGCCACGACCCGGACTTCTGGGAGCTGTGCCAGGACGTGCCGGGCCAGCGCGCTGACCGCGGCGAGCGGGTCCGGGACGACGACGGTCGGATGTCCCACGGGTCGGGTGCCCATCACGGCCACGGCGCCTGCTGCAACGGCGGCATCGGCGTAGTCGTGGCCATCGACCCGTGCGCCCTCGAACGCCAGGAACAGGCCGCCCGGGTGGGGCGACCGGCTGTCGACGAAGGCCGGCGCGGTGACCAGCGCGTCGGCGTCACCGTGCACCTCCCCGCCGACGACGGCTGCGATCTCGGCCAAGGTCATGGGGATCATCGCCGGTTCAGCTCCTCGAACAGCACGGTGCGGTCGTCGAACGGGTGGACGGTGCCGCGGACCTCCTGGCCGGTCTCGTGGCCCTTGCCTGCCACGATCACGGTGTCCCCGGAGCCCGCGAGGGACACCGCGAGCCGAATGGCCGCGCCACGGTCACCGCACTCGTGGACCTCGGCACGCTCGCTCTCGGGGACGGAGGCGGCACCTGCGAGCATCGCTGCACGGATCGTCGCGGGGTCCTCGGTGCGCGGGTTGTCATCGGTCACGACCAGCACGTCCGCAAGGCGTGCGGCGATCTCGCCCATGACCGGGCGCTTGCCCTGGTCCCGGTCGCCTCCTGCGCCGATCACGACGACGAGGCGGCCGGCCGTGAGGGGACGCAGTGTGCGCAGCGCCGCTGAGACGGCGTCGGGCTTGTGCGCGTAGTCCACGACCGCGAGGAAGTCCTGTCCGGCGTCGACCCGCTCGAGGCGGCCCGGGACCCCAGCCGAGGCGGCGATCCCGTCAGCCACGGCGCGGGCGTCGAACCCGACCTCGCCGAACGAGGCGATCGCGGCGAGGGCGTTGGCGACGTTGAAGTCGCCCGCTAGCGGCACCTCCGCCGGGAAGCTCTCTCCGGAGGGCCCCTGCACCGTGAACCTGGAGCCGCCAGGCGTGAGCTCGATGTCGCGCGCGGTCCAGTCCGCGTCGGTCCCGGTCGCCGAGAACGTCCGCATGGGGATGCTCCCCTCGGCGAGCAGGCGACGGCCGTACGGGTCGTCGACGTTCACCAGACCCGCGCGAGCGCGTTCGGGCGTGAACAGGCTGGCCTTGGCCGCGAAGTAGTCCTCCACGTCGGCGTGGAAGTCGAGGTGGTCGCGCCCGAGGTTGGTGAACACGGCAACGTCGAAGACGACACCGTCCACCCTGCCCATGACGAGGGCGTGGCTCGAGACCTCCA
Organism: Nocardioidaceae bacterium; assembly: GCA_035297905.1. Classification (GTDB taxonomy): domain Bacteria; phylum Actinomycetota; class Actinomycetes; order Propionibacteriales; family Nocardioidaceae; genus Nocardioides_C. Next base: position 4,354 of record DATGYO010000120.1, on the reverse strand, counting down.
TGGCGCAGCCACGGACCCCACGCTCCCGCATCACGGCGAACAGTGCGTGGAGGTCGGGCGCCTCCGGCGTGGTGAGCGACGTCTTCACGTCCACCCCGTCGATGCGTGTGCCGACCGTCCCCACGACGGCCGCCGGGACACCGGAGGCCTGCAGGCCTGCCTCAGCCAGACGGGTGGTGGTGGTCTTGCCCTGTGTGCCCGTGACTGCGACGAGACGCAGGTCCTTCGCGGGCTCGCCGTACACCTGTGCGGCCAGACGCCCCAGGATCCGTCGCGGTCCCTCGACGACGAGGACGGGCACGTCGAGGCCGGAGCACAGCTCAGCCCCGGCGGGGTCGGTCAGCACCGCGACCGCGCCGGCCTCGACGGCTCGAGCCGCGAAGGAGGCGCCGTGGGCGCGGCTTCCCGGGAGCGCGGCGTAGACGTCCCCGGGAAACACCCGCTCCGAGCTCAGGGTCAGGCCGGTGACGACGGGCTCCTCGCGGTCCGCCGTCCCAGGCGCGTCACGGCGCTCGAGGAGTCGCTCTCCGAGCCAGCCGGCCAACGTGCCGAGGGTGGTCTGAAGCGGGTTTCGGGGTCGTGTCGCGGTCACGACCGACGCGTCGGGGTGGACTGGCACCGTCGCAGATTACCCGCGCTCACCATTCGACCGGGTCGTGGGGTGGACGCGCCCCGGTCGGCGGTACGGCGTACTTCCGGAGCACGTAGCTCATGATCTTGTGGAAGGCCGGACCACCGATGGAGCCGCCGCCCCCGCCGTTCTTCGGGTCCTGGACGACGATGTAGACCACGAACCGGGGGTCGTCCGCCGGGGCGAAACCGGCGAAGGACACCGTGAACGTGCCGTCGTAGCACCCACAGTTCTTGCCCACCCGCTGGGCCGTACCGGTCTTGCCGGCGACGCGGTAGCCCTCGATCCCCGCAGCAGGCGCCGTGCCCTCCTCCGGATCGGTCACCGCCTCCATCATCCGTGCCGTGGCCCGGGCGGCTCGCTCGCTGATCACGCGGCGCGAGGTCGTGGTCGCGCTGCCCACGTTCACCCCGCGGTCGGTGGTCGCCCGGCCCTTGACGAGGCTCGGCTCGACGAGCACCCCGTCGTTGGCGACCGCGTTCACCGCGGCGGCCATCTGCAGCGCGTTGACCGAGACGCCCTGGCCGAACGAGATCGTGTCCTGGTTGATCTGCGACCAGCTCTGCCACGGCGGCAGCAGGCCGCGGGACTCACCCGGGACGCCCACCCCGGTCTTCTGGCCGAGCCCGAACCGCGAGAGGTAGTCGTAGAGCTCCTGGTGGGAGAACTGGCTGGCCGCGAGCACCGTGCCGATGTTCGAGGACTTGGCGATCACGCCAGTGAGCGTCAGGCGCAACCGCCCGTGGTCCCAGTAGTCGTGGATCACGCGGTCCTGGCGGTGCAGCTCCGGCGGCACCTTGATCCGGGTGTCCGGGGTGACCTTGCCGGCATCGATCAGGGAGGCCGCGGTGAGCACCTTCTCCACCGACCCCGGCTCGTAGACCTCGTTGAGCGACCGCATGCCGAGGTCGCGCTGGGGCGAGAGCTGGGGTTCGTTCGCGTCGAAGGTGGGGTGGTCCGCGAGCGCGAGCACCTCGCCGGTGCGGCTGTCGAGCACGACGGCCGCGCCCGACTCGCCACCCGACTCCTGCACCGCCTGACGCAGGACGCGCTGGGTGTACCACTGCACGTCGCGGTCGATCGTCAAGGTGAGGTCCGACCCGTCGACCGGGTCCACGACGGTGTTGTCGCCGAGGGGGAGGCGCTGGCCCCCGCCGGTCTCGTACGTCGCCGAGCCGTCCTTGCCCGAGAGCATGTTGTCGAAGAGCAGCTCGAAGCCTTGCAGCGGCTTCCCGTCGGTGCCCAGGAACCCGAGGATGTTGGCCGCGACGTCCTTCGCCGGGTAGTTCCGGACCGGGTCGCGTTGCGTGTCGATGCCCTCGAAGCCGCGGTCCTCCACCTCTGCGACCACGGCGCGGGCGTCGGCCGCCGGGACGCGCCGCGCGAGGTACTGGAAGTGGGTGTCGGGCTTTCGCAGCCGCTCGAGCATGTCGAAGTAGTCCACGTGGAGGCGTCTCGCGATGATCTTCGCGATCTCCTGGGCGTGGTCCGTGGTCATCGTGGGGTCGGCGGTGAGCATGAGGCCGTCGGCGGACTCGGCGAGCGCCTCGCCGTTGCGGTCACGGATGGCCCCGCGCGTCGCCGGAAGAGTCACCGTCTCCAGCCCTGCGGCCTCGGCGCGAGCGGCATAGGCCTTCGCGTCGACGCCTTGGAGCTGGAACAGCCGGGCCCCGAACACCGAGACCACCATGGCGATGAGGATGAAGCCCACGCGGAGCCGCAGGAGCGAGGTCCCCCGCAGCGAACGCCTCCGCTGGCTCAATGCGTCCTCCCCCGCGACTGTGCCGTCTGCTGGGCCGTCTGCTGGTCCGCCTGCTCTGCGTCCTGACCGTGGTGGCCCCTGCCCTTTGTACGCGACTCGAGCCCCTGAGTGCGTGAGGCGTCAGCCGAAGCCCCGGCCGTGTCGCTCTGCTCGGCGCCGCGTCCGTGCTTCACCTTGGGCGCCTTGAGGATCACGAGCTCCGGGCGCAGCGACCTGGGCTTGGCCGGAGGCAGTGGCGTGATCCGGAGGACGTCGGTCGGCGCGGCGACCTCGGGCCGGCCGAGCACCTTGCCGTCGGAGAGCCGGATGAACGCGGGGCTGCTCGCGGGGACCATGCCGAGCTTCTTGGCGTGCGCGGCCACGTTCTGGGGGTCGCGAAGCCGGTGCAGCTGCATCCGGAGCGACTCCTCCTTGCCGGCGAGCACCGCAGCCCGCTCCTCCATCGAGGTGGCGACGAACGAGGCCTGCTGCATGTTGGTGTTGAACAGCAGCAGCCCGACCACCCCGCCGACGAGCAGCAGCGAGACCAGGGTGACGAACGGGACCTTGGGCGCCTTCTGCGTGCGACGAGGCACCACGGTGAGCCGCGCACGTTCGACAGCAGCCTCGGCGAGACGCGGGACGCGGGTGGAAAGAGGGGTGCTCATGCTGCGGCTCCGGTGCTGGGACGGACTCGTTCGACGGCGCGTAGTCGCACCGACGCTGCTCGGGGGTTCTCGGCGATCTCCGCGTCCGACGCCTTCACGGCGCCACGCGTCAGAAGCCGCAATGCCGGCTCGTGGCCCGCGGGGACGAACGGCAGGTCCGGCGGGAGGTCGCTGCGGGTGTACTCGGTGAATGCCTGCTTGACCAGCCGGTCCTCGAGCGAGTGGTACGACATGGCGACGACCCGGCCGCCGACGCCGATCGCCTCGATGGCGGCCGGGATCGCCCGGCTCAGCACCGACAGCTCGTCGTTGACCTCGATGCGCAGCGCCTGGAAGGTCCGCTTGGCAGGGTGACCACCGGTACGCCGGGCAGGGGCCGGGATCGCCTCGCGGATCAGCTCGACGAGACGGGCCGACCTGGTGAACGGCTCGCGCTGCCGCTCCCGCACCACGGCCTCGGCGATGCGGCGGGCGAACCGCTCCTCGCCGTAGGTCTTCAGGATCCGCGTCAGCTCCTCGACGGAGTACGTGTTGAGGACGTCCGCGGCCGTCTTGCCGGCGGTGTCGTTCATCCGCATGTCGAGTGGTGCGTCCTCGGCGTAGGCGAACCCGCGCTCCCGCACGTCGAGCTGCATGGAGGAGACACCGAGGTCGAAGAGGATCGCGTCGGCGTGCTCGAGGCCGAGCCCGGCGAGCACCTCCGGGATCTCGTCGTACACCGCGTGGGCGAACGACGTGCGTCCGGCGTACTGCTCCAGCCTCTGCTCGGCGCGCTCGAGTGCGTGGACGTCGCGGTCGACCCCGACGAGGTGTGCCTTGGGACAGGCTCGGAGGACCGCTTCGCTGTGGCCGCCGAGCCCGAGCGTGGCGTCGACGAACACCGTGGTGTCGCGGTCGGGGCGCTCGAGTGCAGGGGCCACCAGAGCGACGACCCGGTCGAGCAGGACCGGGACGTGGCTGGGAGTCGTCATGTCTTCGCGCCTAGTGGACCAGCGTGAGGAAGAGCATCAAGGCGGCCGACAGGCCACAAGAGGCCACTGCGGAGAAGGCGATGACCGCCATCCCGTCCCGCACCTCGTGGCGGACCCGCCTCGCGGGTGGGCCGGACAGCTGTCCGGAAAAGGTAAGACTCATGCTTCGACCCCCTGGATGAATCCTGCTGATGTCACCGACGTCGCGTCGGTGTTGCTACTTCTCGGATTCGCATGGCCTGGTCCCCGTCCGCTCGATCCCTGGGAAGTTGCCTTCTGGCACCGGGGAAGGTGCGCCAGATGGCAGGGAGAGCGGGCGTGGGCCGGGCCGGGCGACTCTTGT
>DATGYO010000119.1:0-6641 GCA_035297905.1 Nocardioidaceae bacterium | reverse complement strand
GCCGCGTACTAGGGTCCAAGGCATGAGCGAGGATCAGCGGGTCAGCAGGAACGCTCGGGAGCCCGAGAAGACCGGGCCTGCGGGTGCGGAACGCTGGGCCGCCTATCTCGACTGGCTACGCGAAGATCTTATCGAAGGCATCCTGTCGTTGCCTCCACAGGAGCAGCGGAGCTCGCGCCTACCCAGCGACTGGTCTCCTGTCGAACTGTTGAGCCACCTGCTGCACATGGAACAGCGTTGGTTCATCTGGGGCTTTCTCGGGGAACCAGTCGCCGAGCCGTGGGGTGACTGGAACGTTCCCGAACCCTGGAGCGGAACCGGCGCCGACGACGGTCAGGACGGCCGATGGACCGTCGGTGATCACGTGACTGCCGAGCAACTGGCCGGCCAGTTACGCGCGATGGGTGGGCGCACACGGTCAGTCCTGCGGGACCACCCACTCGAGGCCCGCGCTCTGACCGGCGGACGCTTCACGGAAGATCCGCCGACGCTGGAGTGGATCTGCTTCCACGTCTTGGCCGAGTACGCCCGGCACGCGGGTCAGTTCGACATCGTCGCAGAGCTCTCCGGTGCCTAGTACATACGGTCGCACACGCGGCAATGCAGTCCCTTACGCGCAGTGCCTCTGGCGCATCCACCCCTCTGCCAGCACGACGCCCGCTATCACCCCGCGACGCGACCATGCACCTTCTGCTCGGCTGGCCTCCGTACCCCCTGACGCCAGCAGAGGCAAGAGCATGATCGCCACCAGAACTAGCCCCCAACCGACGAACCGATCGACGAAATCGACGCGGTTGAGACGCTGCCAGGCAACTCCTCCGAGGACGCCGAGGCAGAAACTCAGAGCCATGACGAGCGGCGGATGTAACCCTGCATAGATCAGGTCTGGGGCAAACGTCTGCGCCGTTGCGACTGCCGTAGACGCGACCAGCCACGCCTAGCGGAGATGCCTGCGGGTCTCCGTGCCGGACTGCGTCATATGGCTCGTCATGGGCGCGATTATCACCTGCCGGAGAGGCTAGCCCTGTCGATGAGCGGGCGTAGACAGGAGAGGTACCGCCGCCCAGCCCAGGATCGCGCCGAGGTGCGACAGCCTAGATTCGACTTCACACAAGACGTGGGAGTGTGTGAGGCCGTGGCGGTGATCTTCTTTGACGGCGACCAGACTCTGTGGGACTTCCACACGCTGATGCGCCGGACGCTTGCCGCGACGATCGAGGAACTGCGCCAACAGGCACCCGCCGTCGCAGGAGACCTGTCAGTCGGGGCCTTCGTGGCAGACCGCGAGGCGGTGGCCCACCAGCTAAGGGGCAAGGTCACCAACCTGGAGTCCGTACGGCTGGCTGCGTTCAACCGGAGTCTGCAGCGGCTCGGCCTTCCAGACGCGAGGCTTGCCGAGCATCTGAACGACTACTACCTGCAGCGGCGGTTCACCGGCGTCGACCTGTACGACGACGTGCTGCCTGTCCTGGAGACCCTGGTGCGCGAGCACACGGTGGGGCTGCTGTCCAACGGGAACTCCTACCCTGACCGAGTTGGCCTGGAGCGCTTCTTCAACGCGACGGTGTTCTCTCAGGATCACGGAGTGGAGAAGCCGGATCCACGCATCTACGCCATCGCGCAAACGGCGATCCCCGGTGACCGGTACGTCATGGTCGGCGACTCCATCGCCAACGACGTCGTTGCCGCACAGAGTGCCGGCTGGGAAGGCATCTGGCTGAACCGTGACCGGCAGGACACTCCCGCGGGCGTCCGTCCGGACGCGATCCTCACCGACCTGTACGGGCTACCGACGCTGATCGGTGCCGGCTGACCTGATATCGAGTGACCTCCCCTCAGGCAGCAACCACGTGCGCGGTGTCGCACATCTGTTGCCGGAGATCTGTCGCGCGCCATCCGGCGTACGACACCCTTCGGTTAGCGGGGGCGGTGTGTCTCCAGTGGAATGATGCGTTCGTGGACGCTAGGGCGCTTCTGGTCGTGATCGTCGGACGACCGGGCACGGGAAAGACGACGCTCGCGAAGCGACTCACCAGGGAACTCAACGGTGCGTACATACGCATTGATGCAATCGTCGGGCCGATTCTGCGTGCGCGACCGACCGAGGACGTCGGGGCTGTCCGCGTCGGCTACGAGATCGGACGAGAGGTCGCACAGGGGAACCTTGAGTTAGGTGTTCCCGTCATCGTGGATGGACTCCACGCGACGCACACACGTCGTCAGCAGTGGCTGGACGTCGCGGCTTCCACTAGGGCGCACCTGGAATTTCTGGAGACGTTCTTGAGCGATGACGACGAGCATCGCCGCAGGGTCGAGCGGCGTTCCAGCGGCGAGTCGGGATACCTCGGTCCCTGGTGGCACGAGGTTCAAGCGATGACTTATGAGCCCTGGGACGACTCCCGTTCCGGCTCGCGATTGGCCATTGAGACATCGGATGCTGATTCGGCCTTGGCTGCAGCCATGAGTCATCTGCGACGCTCTGGTCGTTCGATGTCGGATCAGGATTGAGTCCACCGAACATGCTGCGTTAACGACCTGGCATCACGGTGGTGAACATCGGCCGCACCCGCTCGGGTGAGGACCCTGGCTCCAGCCGCGGACGGACTACCGCGAGGAGGTCCGCGAGGAACTCCTGCATCTCGGGGTCGCTGAGGTTGAGCGCCGACTGCCGGTAGCCGACCAGGTCCCTCGCGAGGTCGACGTCGCCGCCATCGAGGTAGCGGTCGAAGCCGCCGAGCCGCCCGGCCACGAAGGTCATGAAGGCCTGCCGGTGCTCCTCGGCGCTCATCGTCGCGGCCTCCTCGGCGCCCACCCCGGGCGTCGGGTCAGGCGGCGGAGGTCCGCGTGGTCTCCGGCGTCACGCACCTGCTCCGCCTCCAGGACGCGGCGCCGTCGCTGAGGCTCTACAAGCAGGAGATACGACACCCGCTCGACGCGGAGGTCGTAGGACTGGTCGTGGACTGGGCAGCCCGGGTGACCGGCGAGGCCAGGACAACAATCGACGCTCGCTGACGAGGCCCAGAAACGCGCGAGCCCCTTACTCGTCAGCGGCTAGGTCGTACGCCTCGCGGAGCAGCAGGCCCGAGTCCTCGTAGATCCGGATAACCGCTGCCGACTGAGCCGAGGGCTCGTGGCCGTGCTTCCGGGCCTCTGCCTCGTCGTGCTGCAACCACTCAATCGTGTCGTCCATCCACGCGATCAATGCCTCGACATGCTCGATCGCTAGTGCCGGCGGCTCTGGTGGCTGATCTTTCACGCGCCGGCTAGCGCCATCCGGACCGTCGTCGTCATCCACGCGAATGATTCCACCTATGACGCCAGTTACCCGACGGGCCTGTGAAGCTGATCGCAGGCGAGAGCGACCGGCGACCAAGCCACCGCGGCACAGTCGCGCAATACGACTCGTAGCCGGCGCCGAATCGGGCGAGCAACGCGCCTTCCTCCGCCGCGATCTGCACGCGGTCCATCACGAGTGCGAAGGCGACCACCGGGAGGAGCGCCGTCCACGACCCGCGACGAACCGCGTTCGCGACGAGCAGCCCCGCCATACCGACATACATGGGATTCCGGCTGACAGCGTTCGCGCCGGTCGTCACGAGAACCGAGGCCCGCGCCGGGTCGAACGGGTCGAACGTCGTGCCCTGACCGCGGAACTCTCGAGCCGCTGCAGCCGCGAGCGCCCCGGAGACCGCTGCGATCCCACTTGCCGCCGCGACACGAGCAGCAGTAGGCGGCTGCGCACCCCTTGTCAGTGCACGCTGGGCCAGAACCGACAAGATCGCCAGCGCCGGCGGTGGTGGACGCATCACACTCGTAAGGTGCCACGTTCTTCGGTCAGACGTCGACGATCTTGGCGATTGCGAGGTGCGGTGCCGTGCCGTCCCGTCGTTGCTTCCGTACGGGCCGGCACGGGCACGCACCCGAGTCACCGGCGCTCGCCGCTGGCTCGACGAAGCACCGCGACGTAGGCGGCTGATCCCAGCACCACCGCGAACGCGAGCAGCAGCGCCCAGTAGGTGGCGGAGGACGACGCACCGAGCCCCGCGTACGCGGACCCCGGCTCGTTGAGGGCGCCGACACCGAGGTGGCCGGCGATTGCCTCGAACCCCCACCGGTCCGACATCACCGCCGCGATTGCCCGGCCTGCGCCGGTCATGACGGGCATCGGGACCATTGCGCCCGAGAACAACACAGCGGGGAAGCACAGCATCGGCAGAGCCAGCGCAGCTTGCGCGGTGGAGTTGACCACTGCCGAGGCCAACAGCCCAAGGCAGAGGGCGGCCACGGTGTTGAGGGCCATCGTCAGGTACAACTGGGTCAGCGCGCCGGCGGACAGCTCGGGAATCCGGTCCAACGCGCGAAGGACGGCGATCATTGCGCCGTTCACGATCAGCAGGACCGGCGTGAGGAACGTCAGTTTCGAGGCGAGGTATGCGCCGGTTCGCACGCCGGCGTGACGCTCCCGTTGGAGTATGGGGACCTCGGTGCAGACCTGGAGAAGACCGAACGTCAGGCCGAAGAAGAACCCGGCGAAGGACAGCCAGTAGGCCACCTGGACGGCGGCGGTCGTGTCGGCCGCTCCCGGATCGAAGCTGCCGGGCCGGAACAGGATCCCGAACATGGCGATCACGGCCGCCGGTGAACCGAGCAGGATCGCGAGGGTCAGCCGATTGCGGGTGAGGATGTCGGCAGACCGCTGCGTGAGCACCGACCACTGCCGGAGCGCCCCGGGCCGATCGGCACGGAGTCGCCGACGCGACGGTGTCACCGGCACAGCGGCACCAGAGTCGGTTGCGCCCGGGTCGGCTGCGATCTGATCGCCGGGGAGCCGGTCGTAGAGCTGGGCGAAGGTGTCTGCGCCGAGACGTTCGAGGACCTCGGTCGGCGTACCCACCGCGACGAGCCGGCCGCCTGGTGCGAGCACGACCACCTTGTCGCTGCGCGCGATGTCCTCGACACTGTGCGTGGTGAACACCACCGTGCTTCCTTCGGCGCACATCCGCTGCATGTGGGCAACAAGGTCAGCCGCGGCCGAGGGATCCAGACCGCTTGTCGGCTCGTCCAGGAAACAGACGCCGGGTCGGGTGAGGATCTCGCACGCGATGCTTGCTCGCTTGCGCTGACCGCCGCTCAACGAGCCGACAGGAACTTCGGCGTGGCGGGTGAGCCCGAGGGTGTGCATCGCGCCCGCGACCGCATCGTCGATGGACGCACGTGACGCCGCGATGCGTACGGCGGCCGCGTAGCGCAGCGTTCTGCGCAGCGGCAGTTCGTGATGCAGGATGTCGTCCTGGGGGACGAAGCCGACGCCGGCGGCGCGACCGGTCGCGTCGGCGCCACCGAATGTCACCGTGCCCTGCTGGGATGGTGCGTTACCGGCAAGCGCCATGATCAGCGTGCTCTTGCCGGCGCCACTCGGCCCGATCACCGCGGTCAGCGCGCCGGGCTCGATCGTGAGCGTGACGTCGTCGAGCGCGGTCGTCCCGTTGCGGTGTTGCATCCTGAGTCCCACGGCGGTGATCCGGACGCCTCGCTCGACGCCGTAGGGGTGCGGCCTCGCGGTGTTGGTGGGCATGGCTCCTCCATGGTTCTGCCGGTCTCCCGGCGTTGTGTGCTTGGTGTCGGGACGCTCGCAGCTGCGTCTTCCCACGGCCTTCCCATTGCTTCCCGCCGAGGCCAACTCGGCGACGGAGGCCGACGTGTGGAGCGGCCATGACGGCGGTCAGGCACGCCGCACCTTCCCCTGCCCTTCCCCCGGCGACGCTTTCGCGCACGACCCAGCCGACGCCCACACCACGTCACCGGACCTGACCCCCTGCAAGCCATCAGAGCGGCGTCGGCGGCCTGCCGGGCAGACTGGTCAGCATGGTCGAGACGCTAACCGGGAGCTCGAATGGCGACGGGGTCTCCGCCGCGGCGCAACTGCTCCACGACTTCAACGTGGAGTACGACGAGCCGACGCCTCCACCCGAGGAGCTGGCGGCTCGACTGGCGGAACTGGTCGGCGACGACGAGGTCACGGTCCTGCTCGCCCGCGCGCATGAGAGCGGTGAAGCGGTCGGGGTCGCGGTGATGCGGCTGCAGCCGTCGGTGTGGAGCCGAGCACAGGAGGCCTACCTGGCCGAGCTGTACGTCGTACCGAGCCGGCGGGGCCAGGGGTACGGCCGGGAGCTGATCAACGAGGCCATGCGGGTCGCGCGCGAGCGGGGGGCCGACTACGCCTTCCTGGTCACGAGCGAGGACGACCTGCTCGCCCAACGCCTCTACGAGGCGGCCGGGTTCCGCCGGACCGAGGGCGAGGGCGGCCCGCTCATGCTGGCGTACGAGCGCGAGCTGTAGTCCTCGGGCACGACCACGGCCTGCGGAGGGTCCCCGGCTGGGGTTCAAGAAAGCTGTTGGCCGAGGAGGTTGATGAACTCGTCAGCCATGGCGAGCTGGCGTTCGAGTTCCGCGCGTCGTTCCTTCGCCTCGTGCAGGACCTGGGCCAGTCGCTCCTGCGCCTCGGCAAGCTCGCGGTCGGAGTCGGGCTGGTGGAGCGTCTCGATGTCGCGCATGGCGGCACTCATCTTGTCCAGAGTGAACCCGAGCGGCTTCATGCGGCGGATGAGGAGGATCTTCTCCACGTCGGCCTCGGTGTACAG
>DATGYO010000118.1:0-34082 GCA_035297905.1 Nocardioidaceae bacterium | reverse complement strand
GCCCCGGGCCCGCTTGGCTGCGAAGATGGCGAGCGCCTCGAACAGTCCGGTGCGGCGGATCACGCCGACGATCACCATCATCCCGAGCAGCAGGAACACGACGTTCCAGTCGATCCCGGAGTCGGGCGAGTAGAACGCGGCCTGCCCATCGGTGAGCCCGAGGGCCAGCATCAGCGCGGCGCCGCCGAGCGCCGCCGCAACGCGGTGGACGCGCTCAGTGGCGATCAGGCCGTAGGCGCCCACGAAGACGACGAGGGCCGAGACGTGCGACAGGGTCACGGTCAGCCGACCAGCACGGAGAGCAGTCTCGCCGCGGTCACCACGCCGAGAGTCCGGCTCCCGTCCCGGACGACAACCACCGGGCTGCGCAGCGACGCCATGGCCGCGGCGCACTCCAGCACGTTGGCGTCCGAGTCGACGACCGGCAACGGGGTGAGGTGATCCTCGTGCGGCAGCAGGTCACGGACGGTTTGGCCCTGGAGCCTGCGGACGCACTCGTCGGCGGTCTTCTCGTCGTACACGGCGGCCAGGGAGGGCTCGTCGCGCAGATAGCCGGGAATCACGAAGCTCAGCACCTGCGAGGCGCCGAGAACGGCCACCGGAAGCCCCTCGTCGTCAAGGACGACCACCGCCGGCCGATGCTGGCCGATCAGGGCGGCCGCCTCGGACGCCGGCGTGTCAGGGCCGACGGTTGGGTAGTCCTCGACCAGGTCCGACGCGCGCACGCAGCCACCCTAAGCCGAGGGCGCGCTCGCCCACGACCCGACCGAGCTCGGGCCGGCCGGCCAGCGGGCCTCGCGGCTCCAGCACCATGGGAACATCACCACGAACAGTGGCAGCAGCAGGCTGAGGGCGGCCTCACGGAACGTGCGGACCCGTCGCGATGCCGTACGTCGGCGGCACGCGCCGCCGGACATTGACCCGACCTGAGGGAGGACCTGACGTGAGCAGCTTCGACGACAAGGCGGCGACCTGGGACGACGACCCGGCGAAGGTGGAACGTGCCAAGGCGGTCGCCGACCTGGTCCGCTCGGTGCTGCCCGTGCCGCCGTACGCCCGCGTGCTCGACTTCGGCGCCGGCACCGGTCTTCTCTCGCAGCACCTGACGGGGCATGTCGGCGCCCTCACGCTCGTCGAGCCCTCACGCGGGATGCGCGAGGTCATCGCGGGGAAGGTGTCCTCCGGCCGGCTGCCCAAGGACACTCGGGTCTGGGATCTCGACCTCGCAGTCGACGCGGTGCCCGAGGAGAGGTTCGACCTCGTCGTGACCCTGATGACCCTGCACCACGTCAGCGACGTGGCCCGGGTGCTCGACGCCTTCGCCAAGCTGCTCGACGATGGTGGACGACTGGCGATCATCGACCTGCTGGCCGAGGACGGCTCCTTCCACGGGGAAGGGTTCGGCGGGCACAACGGCTTCGATCCCCGCGAGCTGGCCGAGCAGCTGACCGGTTTGGGCCTCACCGACCTGCAGGTGCGTGACGACGTGTACGGCGTGGAGAAGAACGGCACCCGCTACGCGCTGTTCCTGGTGACCGCCACGAAGGCGTGAGTCCCGCGCCGCGTGTCGCTGTTGTCCCTCCGGTGTTCACCGCCCGTTCCCGGGGGCTCAGGAGCTCACGGTGGGCGGGGCCGTCTGACCCTCGGGTGCCTAGTAGGAGTCCCGCTCGTGCACCGCGGCCATCCGGCGTACTACATCAAGGGCACCGTCGAGAGCAGCGTGTTCAGCGTCGCCACGGCGCGGAGCCCGGCGAGAAATGGCTCCGGTCCCTCGCTCAGGAGCGCCCCATGTTCCTCGCCGTGTACGCCGGAGTGCGTCTGGTAGCCGCGAGTCCCCATACCGGATCAGCCGAAGAGCGGACATGTCCGACTGCTGGCGGCAGGATGGTCCCGTGCAGATGCTCGCCCGGTCGGGCGCACCCGGCCGGCCTTGCTGAAAGGAGAACGACAATGCCCCGAGAACCTAAGCGTCTTCCCGGCGAACCGAACCTGAAGGCCGATGCGCCTGTCGTTAGCCCAGACAGGGTGTCGGGCGGGCGCGGCAACGACTACGGGATCGGTCGCGGCATCTTCGCACTGCTCGACTGGCGCAAGCGCCGCAAGGCGATCAAGGCCCGCCCCTCGTAGACCACCCAACCGGCGCACGTCACGGCCGCGGGTCACGCCACTTCGGGCGGCTTGACCCGAAGATGAATGGTGGTCGGCGAACCGTCGACCGGATCGCTGGCCAGGGCCCCACGGAACGGCAACGTCCGGACAGCTCGTCCGGTAGAACGGTGAGCGACCGCGACTGGTGTGGGCCAAGGAAAAGGTGAGTTGTTGTGGAGAACCGCGACATGAGTGCGGCTGCCATATCGCGGGTTTACGTCGACATGGTTGGAGATCTGTTCCACGCGGGCCACGTGTCGCTCCTCCGGGAGGCGCGCGGCCATGGTGACCGGTTGGTCGTCGGCGTGCTGTCCGACGACACCGCAGCCTCCTACAAGCGTCGTCCCATCATGACCCTTGCCGAGCGTGTCGCCGTGATCGAGTCGTGCAGGTACGTCGACGAGGTGATTGAGGACGCCCCGCTCCAAGTGACTGAGGAGTTCCTTGCCGAGCACGGGATCACCACCGTGGTGCACGGCGACGACTTGTCGCCCGAGGGGGCTGAATTCGTATACGGGCCCGCTGCAGCAGCCGGGAAACTCGCCTACGTTCGGCGCACGGGAGGAATCTCAACCACCCAGCTGATCCAGCGGGTGCTCGATGCGGCCGCTCCGCGAAATGAATGACCGGAGCCGCGGGCGCTGAGGAGGCAATCGCTGGCGTCTAAGCCGCCTGATATGCCGTTCTGTCCCTGTCGGGCGGCGAGGCGTCCGAGAGAAGCGGTGCGGGCTTGAATCCTTTGAAGACGAGGTAGAGACCTAGAGACAGTTCCCAAAGTGCCTCGGGCACGCTCATGAGACCTTGCACGGGTGAACCCGGGTCGATGACGTCGTACATGACGAGGATCCCAGAAATAATGATGAGGGGACCGGCGACCAGCGCCAAGATGGCCAAGGGCCGAGGAACTAGGCCGGACTGGTACATGAGATAGCCCAGGATCAGTCCGTTCCCGACGCCAACCATGAAGCCGGGACCGAGTAGGAATGTTGCGTCGTGGATCGCGACCAGTGATTTGCCTGCCGTTATGAGACTTACGGAGCCCTCACCCCCGTCTGCGGAGTCCGAACGAAGCGTCAGGATCGCGAGCATGCTGACGATGCCCACCGCGATGAAGACGCACTCCATGATCCGAGCCGCGACGTACCCATGAGCAAGCGCATAGTTCTGCCGCCTCAGGATGGGAAGAAAAGCGAGTGCGGTTCCGACATTGGCAAGGATCAGCACCATCTCAAGTAGTGCACCCGTAGCGATCCTGGCGTCCTCGCCGGCCCCGACGATGTAGTTGACGTCATTCAGAGCCGGTGCGTAGAAAAAGAAAAAGGCAGGGATCGAAGTAGCAAATGTAATGAGCCACAGCACCCCGCCAATGAGAGCAAGCCTTCGATAGGTATTCATCTTGTCTCCGACGTGGTGAGCGGAAAGGACAATCCAACGTATCGCCGGTGCAGAGCACCGTCTATGCCACGTCGCCACGCACGAATGTCTGCCGTGGATAGGTAACGAAACCGCGACTGCCGCCAGATCCCCTACGCCCGCCTATTACTTCCTCGTGGATGCCTTCCGGGATCACTCGTGGAGCGCCCTGCGGTGGCTGTTCCTCCTGGGCTTCGCGGGGCCTACGCGATCCTCAATCGAGTGCCTAGCCGACCGCCCGGAAGCGCTGAGCAACGCGATCATCTACCAGACTCAGATCCGGAACAGATCTGGAAGATGCAGTGCGCCAACAGCGAGCCCGATCACGAACGTGAGCAGGGTGAGGAGCCGCGCCCTTCGCGCGCTGCGCCGTTCCTGGACCGAGATGTCAAACAGCTTGGGATCGAGGGGTGTACCGATGGCCAGGCGTATGGGCCGACCCGCCGATGCGATGAGGGCTGCGACGACGAACCAGCACGCGATCCAGGGGCCCGGGCCAAGCGGACTGCCAGTGAATAGCGTCCGGGCGACCGCGAGTGCTGCCAGCCCGCCGAACGAGCCGGCCATGGGCCACACCACTGCTCTGCGCTCCGTGTCCGGGTCGTTCAGACCGAGGACGACGAACATCGCCAGGAGGGCGACATAGACAGCGAGCCAGGCGAACACGGTGATGAGCATGCCGGATGTCGGCAACGCGAGGCCGTGGGCCTGTTCGGGCGTCTGCGTAGTGGCGCACGGCTTTGCCGCGCAGTGCTCGTTTCGAGCGCCGCTCCTGCGTATCGAGCATGCTCCGATCGCAGCGCGTCAGCCTTCCGGACTTACCTGGCCGGTGAGCCCGCGAATCCGCGTCATTCAGCCGCCACCGTGCCGTGCAAATGACGCAGGGACGCTTGGGTCAGGCCAACAGCAGCAGTCCGGTTCGTGCTATCCCCAGCAGGGGTCCGAGCGGCAGTGCGAATCCGATCCAGAAGGCGACCTCGAACGGCAGCACCGCGTAGCTCAGGGCCGGCGCGTAGAAACACCTGCCCAGAGCATCACGCCCACTGCGACCTCGGCGATGCACACAGAGAGGAACCCGACCAGGAGCGCGGTGCTCGCCTGAAGGCCGGCCCGTTCGAACGGGCCGTGTCCGTAGGTCGGGAATCCCATGAACATCCATACCTCACCGGTCTGAGCGGGGCCGGATGGCGAAGACACAGGGCAGCCCGAAGCCCAGACCTAGAAGCAAGGACACGGCCCCAGCAGCCCACCTCATCCGCGTGCCACGACGCGTCTTTCGACGCCGTCGCGGGGGTGGCCTATGTTCGCCCTCTCCTCGCGACGGATGAGGACCAGGAAGACCGGGAAGATCAGCCGGAACCAGCCGTGCGGAGTCGGCTCGAGGGCGGTATGCAGTCGTGTCCCCTCCGGTACCGGTTCGAGGCGGCAGGTGAAGCTGACCTCGCTCGGGACGTCGTTGTGCATCGTGCAACTGCGCGGCCGCTCGAACGCCACGGTCTCGACGCCTGCGCGAGGGCGCCCCGACGTGCTTCCTCGAACAGAGGATGCGCGACCTTGGGAACGATCACGAAGCGCCGCGTCTCTCGATGGTCTTCCTGGATTCAATCCGCCGCCTCACCATCAGCGACCTC
Organism: Nocardioidaceae bacterium; assembly: GCA_035297905.1. Lineage (GTDB taxonomy): Bacteria > Actinomycetota > Actinomycetes > Propionibacteriales > Nocardioidaceae > Nocardioides_C. The sequence continues at coordinate 28,890 of DATGYO010000118.1, read as the reverse complement.
TCCCTTCCGGGGCATGAGGAAGAAGGCGAGGATCGCGACCAGCAGGGGTAGAGCGCTCACGATGAGGTAGGTGAGTCTGAGTCCGTCGGTGTAGTCCACGCCGAGGCTGAGCCCCGCCGCATTCTTGAGGAGGGCGGGGTCGTAGCCGACGCCGCCCGGACTGCTCGCGAGCGAGCCGGTCACCGCGTCGACGCTGCTCTGCGCCGTCTTCGCCGAGATGCCGCGGGCCGCCGCGTCGGCCTGCCACTCGGCTCGGAACGTGAGGTTGAGCAGGAACAGGTAGACCGCCGGGCCGATGGCGAAGCCCGTCATGCCGAAGGCTGGATACACCGCTGCCACCGACCCCGTCTTTCCAGCGGTCGCGTGCGACACGACCGTGTCGGAAGACCCGGTCGCGGTGACGAACCCACCGAGGTTCGTGAGCCACGTCACCAGCACGAGGAGCATGGTCGCCATGGTGATCGACGCGGTCGCCGCCATCACAAGACCTGCAGCGCCCATGATCGAGAGACCGGCTACCAGCACCGGTCGCGCCGTCGTGGCTGCCATCACCCGGCCGGCCACGATGCTCGCGACGGCCACCATCAGGGTGCCCGGTAGGTAGAGCAGCCCGATGGTCTGTGACGGCAGCTGGAGCACGTAGGTCCCGAACTGGCCGAGGACGGTGCCGAGGCCCGCGCCCAAGAAGTTGAGAGTGACCACGGCCAGGACAGCCACCACGAAAGCGCGGCTCCCGAACAGGGACAGGTCAAGCGCCGGCTGGTCCACTCGCCGTTCGTGGTGCACGAAGAAGGCCAGCACAAGCACGGTCACGCTCAACGGCACCCACACCTGGGGCTCCGTGAACCCGTTCGCGGCACCGCCCAGGCCGTAGACGAGACCCAGAAGGGCCACACCGAACAGGACCACGCCGAGAACGTCGAGCTCGCGAAGATCCGCACGCGGCTGCTCGACGGTGTGGCGGACTATGAACACGATGCCGACCAGCGCCAGGACCGGGCTCACGAGGAACAAGGAGCGCCAGCCCAGAACTTCCACCAACCATCCACTCAACAGCGGGGTCACGCCGTACAGCAATGTGGTGATGGCCATCATGACGCCGATCGCTGCCGGCCTCACAGCTGCTGGAACCGACACCGTGAGCAGCGCGAGGGACAGGCCGAGCAAGCCCGTCAAAGCGAGGCCGTCCAGGAAGCGCGCCACGAGGAGGACCTGGTAGCTCGGCACCAGCATGCTCAGCCCGTTCACCACGACGCTCGCGACAAGGCCGTAGATGAGTAGCCGCTTGAGGCCGTACCTGTCCCCGAGATTGCCCACCGCGAGCACGAGCGCAGCGACCACGAGTGTCGCAGCCCCGCCCAGGAAGCCCATCCTGTCGGGCGGGACATCGAGCTGGTTGCTGATCGTCGCGAGGTTCAACGAGAAGAGGAGCGGGTCTATCTGCGAAATCGCGTAGGCGAGGGCGGGCCCGAGGACCGTCAACAGCACGCTGGGGGTCATGCCCTGCCGTGCGCTCGTGGGAGACCCCGGCTTCTCGGGACTCGGCTGCCCCGCGCCGTGCCGGCTTCGACCGGTCATGTCCCCTCTCCCCGTCGCAGCTGCCCTCTCACCACGCTACCGAGGAGTGCGACGTACGGCCGCCAAACGGCGAGGGGCCGGTGCCAATTTCTGCGTTCCGGCGTGCTATAGCATCGAGCGATGAGGGGTCAAGGGGCACCGACGATGGGGATCGAGGAGGAGTACTTCCTCGTACACCCCACCACCCGGGCCCCGGAACCGGCCGCTGCCGCGGTGATCGCACGGGCCGCCAAAGACCTGGGCGACCGAGTCACCGGCGAGTTCACTCAGTACCAGATCGAGATCAGGACGTCGCCGTGGGCGGACGCCGGACGGTTGCGTGAGGACCTGTGCGAGCTACGGGCCGCGGCGTCGAAGGCCGCGGCAGCGGAAGGCCTGCGCATCTGCGCATCGGGTACGCCGGTCGTCGCCCCCTGCGAAGCCGCCCCGGTCGGTGACCACCCCCGCTACCGCGCCGGTGTCGATCAGTACCGTGCCATGCTCGAGGACTTCGCGGTCTCGGCGCTTCATACGCACATCCATCTACCCGACCGCGAACTCGCGGTGCTCGTCGGCAACCACCTGAGGCCCTGGCTGCCGCTCCTGCTGACGCTGAGCGCCAACTCCCCCTATCACCACGGCCATGACACCGGGTACGCCGACTGGCGCGCCGTCATCCGGAGCCGGTTCCCTTGCCTGGGCCCGCCGCCGTACGCCGAGTCGCTGGAACACCATGAGGGGCTCGCGATCGCAGTGGCGGAGTCCGAGGCGATGCTCGACGCAAGTACGCCGTTCTGGGACATCCGGCCGAACCCGCGGCTGCCGACCCTGGAGATCCGGTGCATGGACGTGACGGCCGACATCGACGACGCGGTGGCCCTGGCCGTGCTCATCCGGGCACTGGTGACAACGTCGACGGCGAGCGTGTTGGGCGGTGACCCGGGTCCGCGGCCGCCCAGCGAGGTGCTGCGCGCCGCCTACTGGCGAGCCGCCCGGGACGGCTGGTCGGGCAGCGGTGTCGACGCGCTGACCGGTCGCATCCTCCCCGCACGAGTGCAGGCGGAGCGGCTCCTCGACCATGTCAGGCCGGCGCTCGAGGAGCACGGGGACACGGAGCTGGTGACGGCGTTCCTGCGACGCCTTGCGACACACGGCAGCGGTGCAGAACGCCAGCGTGCGTCCGCGGCGCGGCACGGCAGCCTCATGGGCGTAGTGGATGACCTCGTGGACGTGACGGCGCCGTCGGCGTCCTGATCAGAACGCGTCTTGATCAGAACGGGGCGAACGTGATCACCAGTACGTCCCGCTGTGCGGGCTCTGCGGGGTCGAGCGCCCGGATCGACGAGACGCCGTGCAAGGTACGACGGTCGTCGCCCAGGATCAGCGTGCCGGGCTTGGACAGCGTCGTCGTCAAGAGCTGATGGCCGTCCACGTCGACCACAGAACTCTCGCCACCACGGGCATTGCGACGGCCGACCAGCAGCGAGGTCACGAGCGTCACGCCGTCGCGATGCAGTCCCTCAGGCGTGGGCTGCCCTTCACCGTCCGCCGATGCGAGCACCCGGAACGGGGTCACCTTGACGCTCCACTCGGGGAGGTCTTGCAGCGCCGTCGCCATATCGCCCAGCAGCCCCAGAAGGCTGTGCAGAAGTGGATCTTCCACCAAGGCGTCGGTCAACGGCTCGAAGTAACGGTCCCTCTCGATGTAGAGCGGGTTGGAGTCCTCCGGCTGCGCAAACGCACGGTGTGGCATCAAGTGTGCGCACCCATCGGCCGGTCTGAACAAGAAGTGTCCGTATCGGCGTAGCCGTCGTGTGCCGAGCTCCGCGGCGTACCTGTCCGGGACCAGCTCCTCCCAGTGCGAGGAGAAGCGGGTCCACGCGTTCTCGTCGGCCCCTATGCATCGGTTGAGATCGGCCGGGGGCATCAAGAACGCACCCGTGTGGGTGAGCATCCGTTTGGCGGATTCGAACGGATCGGGGTGGGTCTGTGTCTCCGCTGCGAGTCCGCGCGTCGTTCCTCCGCCGTTACGACGAGTGCCTGCCACGGTTACCCCCTTCGGCACTCGCCGGACCGCGTGTGCCCTTCCTGCCTCCCAAGGTGGGGGCAGGGCATGCGGGAGGTCAAGCCTTGACACCTGGCCCGTTCACGCGCGGTCGCGGCAACCACCGACGCCACGTCGCTGTCGGGTTCCCCGAACCATGCAGGCGGCCGCCCGGGCCCGGACTGCCGGTCGTCTGCTATACCCCTGCCATGACCAGGAGAAGCGTGGTCTTCGGGCCGCTCCAGATCGAATACGACGAACACGTGCTCGAGCCTCGCCCGTGGACGCTCACCCAGGCGCAGTGGGCAGCGGAGCTGCTGCGCTCCCAAGAGGACGTCTCACCGCTGCTCGAGCTGTGCGCCGGCGCCGGCCAAATCGGCCTGGCCGCGGCCATGCTCTCCGACCGGGCGGCCGTGCTGGTCGACGCCTCCGAGGACGCCTGCCGCTTGGCGGCCCGGAACGCAGTCGGCGCGGGGCTGTCCGGCCGCGTCGAGGTGCGGCACGGGCCGATGGACGAGGTGGTCGGGCCCGACGAGTCGTTCGCGCTCGTGCTGGCCGACCCGCCGTACATCCCCTCCGCTCACACCGGCGCCTTCCCACACGACCCGCTCACCGCGATCGACGGCGGCGACGACGGGCTTGCGCTGGCGCGGACGTGCCTGCGGGTCGGCGCCAGCCACCTGCGCCGCGGCGGTCCGATGCTGCTGCAGCTCCGGGACGGCACGCAGGCCGCCGAGCTCGCGGCTGAGCTCCGTGACCAGGCGACCGCTGCGCTGGAGCTGGTGGAAGTCCGTGACGTTCCCGACGGCGGATCGCTGCTTCACCTTGTCAGGACCGACGGGGCGTCTCCGGCCCCGACGGCGGACGACGAGGGCGCCATGTGATTGAGGACGGTTCTCACGTAGGCGCGAGCATCAGGCTGACCCGTCGCGCTCGTCCCATGGCCGCTGCGCTCTCCGCCACCGGTGGGCCCCCGCGGGTCGCTCGATCCCACGTTCGGGTAGCCGACGCCGGTCCCCGACCGATCAAGCCCGGCGCCTACGCTGGCCCCTCGAGCAGGAACGTCACCAACAGGTTCACCCGGTAGCTCCTGATGGCGCCTTCTTCGATCTGCACGCTCTGCTCCTTTACCCAGGCCGACTTCACGCCGCGCAGTGTCTCGTTCGCGCGTTCGATCCCGACCTTGATGGCGTCCTCGAAACCGACCTCAGACTCCGCGCTGATCTCTGTGACACGTGCAACGCTGCTCATGGCGATCTCCCCTCGAAGGTTTCGATAGCGACATGGTCCCAACCGTGGGGCCCCTCCGGTAGCCCCTGGAGGTCCCTAGCCGGGAGAATGGCGGCTCGACCAGGAACGCCCTCCGCCGGCTGTGACGAGAACAGGAAGGTTCTGGAGCCACAGGTCCCGACCGCCCCCGCCCCTCAGGCCTCCGGCTCTAGGCTCGACGCATGAGTCTCAGGTCCGCCGTGGGTCAGTACCTCATCGCCGCTGTGGTCTTCCTGGCGCTCGACCTGGTGTGGCTGAGCCTCGTCGCGCAGGGCCTCTACGAGCACTTCCTCGGCGACCTGCTGGCCGACTCGCCCAACGCGGCGGCGGCTTTCGTCTTCTACGCGATCTTCGTGGCCGGGCTCGTGTACTTCGTGATCGCGCCCGCTGTGGACGAGCAGTCGGCGCGGACAGCACTCGTCCGGGGCGCGGCCTTCGGGCTCATCACCTACGCGACCTGGGACCTGACCAGCCTCGCGGTGATCGAGGGGTTCCCAGTCGGGATCGTGCCGATCGACATGGCGTGGGGCACCTTCCTGTCTGCAGCGGTCAGCACGACGACGTACCTGCTCTGGTCCCGCCTCGCCGAACGTCGTACGGGACGTCATCCGGAGCGGTCGCAATAGCGGCCGGGAACATTCACCTCGCACGACGTTCTGCACCAAGCGTGACGTCGACGCCCGAAGGCTTCTACTTCACGGCCCTGATTTGGAGGTCCTGCGTCGGTTGAGCGACCGTCACGCAGCCACGGTGGCAGGCTGCGCGAACTCCAACCGGTCCGTGATTCCGCAGAGACGCAACAACCGCCACATGAACGGTGTGGCCCGGACGATCACGACTGATCGGCCTTGAGCCTGATGGATGCGAGCGAACGTCAGCAACGCCCTGAGGCCGGTGAGGTCGCAGAAGGCGAGCTCACCCAGGTCGACCAGGACCGTCGTCAGGTCGCGTCGCGAGGAGTACTCGTCGCGGGGCACTTCCTTGACGCTGCACAAGTCGAGCTCGCCACGAAGGCCAAGGAACAGGCACGGGGCTTCGGGGACCAGCGAGACCTTCAAGAGGCTGGTTCGCTCTGATGACGTGTACATCGCAGCATCACTCCAGGGAACTCCGCGTCGGACTCTGTCGAACATCGATCCTGGGGCAGGTGACGCGATCCGGCCTCCGCGTGACTACGGAGTCCACTACGTATCTCTTCAACGAAGTAGCCCTTTCACACGGCCGTAAGGGCCCAACAGCCCACCGGATCCTTCGTGCACCTAAGGGCGCCGCCCGACGTTCAACGCCACAACCAGCTTCTGGCCCAGCTCGATGTTCGCGGACTTGCGCACCACATCCTTCAAGGGGATGAGGTAGCGACCGTCCTTGGGAAAGAGCGCGGTCGTGAACTCGACGTCGCTGATTTGCACCACCACCGGTACCTGGCCCCAGTATTCGATCCCCCTGGCAGCGAACTTGATGTCCGCGCTCTCCTCCTCGGGGATGCGGAGGAAGTAGAACGGCGCAGGCCCGCGCCACTCGATCACGGGACCTTCGAACTCGAAGTCCATACGGCTCATGCAGCGAGTATCCCGACCAGTGAGTCTCAGGGCGCGTCTTACGGCCGCCGAGGCGCCCGGTGTGTCGCTCGAGGATGGTGTCCAACCGCCCTCGGAGGACCTGCTGCGAGGAAGACATGACCCTCGGGGAGCTGGTCGGGGCCGGGGGCAGGTGCTCGCTCCCGTCCGGGTACGACGCCCCCGCCGTCCTGGCCGACCCGGATCGGGCCCCGCACCAGCCGAGCGAGACGTGCGCCGAACCTCTCGAGACAGCTGCGCCGTCTGCGACACTTCGCGACATGCCGAACGAGCCTGGCAGGGTCGAGCTGAGCATGCAGGACCTCCGAGTGGTCGCCCGCTTTGCGGCAGAGAGTGCGCAGGAGGCGCTGTCGATCTTCGAGGAGTGTCACCCTGACGACCGGCGGCCTCGTGCAGCCGTCGAAGCGGCCAGGTCCTTCGCTGATGGTGCCAACCGGACGAAGCTGCAGCGAACGAGCGCGATGGCGGCGCACCAAGCCGCGAAGGAAGCGTCAACCCAGGCCGCGCGAGCAGCGGCGCGTGCCGCCGGCCACGCAGCGGCCGCGGCGTACCTGCACCCTCTAGCGAAGTCCACCCAGGTAAAGCACATCCTGGGTGCTGCCGCGCACGCAGCGTGGGCAGCGGAGCTGGTCGCTGGCGGAGACCAAGGCGTCGGCGCAGAGCAACTCGAGCAGGCTCGCCAGCGAGCGACACCTGCTCTTGTTGCAGTGCTCAGGCGCTACCCCGCTGCCCCTTCGAGCGGGAACCGCGCGGCCCAGCTCATGAGCGCCTTGGATACCTCGCTCCGAGCTTGAGGCGGCCAACGCTCGCCCCGGCTCGGGTGCTTGGTCGAGCGGGTCAAGCGTCGGGCTCGGCGGCGTCGCGCGGCTCCAGGACGACAACGGCGGTCTCGGTCGGCCGCCGGGCGGCGTAGTCGTCGAGGTTCTTGTCGATCTCCGCCCAACGGGACCATAGCCGCTCGCGCTCTTCGCCCTGTGCGCGGCGCGCACGGACCTGTCGGGGTCCGTCGCGGGTCTGGGCGATGGCGTCCGGATGATCCTGCAGGTTCAGCCACCACGCGGGTTCGGCCGGACCCCATCCGTTCATCGCCATCGTGACCAGGTTGCGACCGTCCTCAAAGTAGCCGATGACGACCTGTCGCGGCGTCCCACTGCGTCGGCCCGTCGTGGTGAGCCGCAGCGTCCCCCACCCGCCTGGTTTCGGCCGCCATAAACCGAACCGGCCGCCGGTCGCGCGCAACAGCGCGCGATGGCCATGCCAGAACGCCACTACGAACCAGCGCGGGGGAAGCCGTGCACGCCGACTGCGCGCCACCGCCGCTCGCTCGCGATTACTGGACATGACCACAGACTGACCCTTCGGGCCGGGCCCTGCCAGGGCCAGAGGTCCGAAGGTGGCGGACCGGCGCCGGGACATCCGCGCGGACTGCGGTTGGTCAGCCTCCTGCCATCGCGCCGACGACCATGAACGGTTCCTCACCGGCTACGACCCGCTCCGGGAGCGGCGCATCGGGCTCGTCGTGTGAGAGGTCTTCCTCGCACGCGAAGAACCGGACGAACGCACGCCGGCGGGCGGTCGCACGGTCACGGATGGTGCCGAGGAGCATCGGGTACTGCCCCTCGAGAGCGTCGAGCACTGACCGCTGGGTGACCTCGCCCGGGACCTCGAGAAGCACCTCGCCGTGGACCTGGGCCATGGCCCGCAGGTTCGGCGGCAGGATCACGCGTACCGAGTGGCTCATCATGACCTCAGGAGAGGGTCTGGACCTCGACGGACAGGACCGCCGGCAGGTCACGGACGATGGGTGACCAGGTGTCCCCGGAGTCGCTGGAGGCGTACACCTGTCCCCCTGTGGTGCCGAAGTAGACACCGCACGACTCGTGCTGGTCAACGGCCATCGCGTCACGCAGCACATTGACGTAGCAGTCGCTCTGGGGAAGCCCCTGCGTCAGCGGCTGCCAGGCGTCGCCGCCGGTGCGGCTGCGATAGACACGCAGCTTGCCGTCCACAGGGAAGTGGTGCGAGTCGCTGGTGATCGGCACGACGTAGACAGTCTCCGGTTCGTGGGCGTGCACGGCGATGGGGAACCCGAAGTCGCTCGGCAGGTCTCCGCTGACCTCGTGCCAGCCGTCGCCGGCGTCGTCGCTGCGCATGACGTCCCAGTGCTTCTGCATGTAGAGCACGTCGGGGTTGCTCGGGTGCATGTCGAGGCGGTGCACGCAATGGCCGACCTCGGAATCCTGGTCGGGGATCTCCCCCGAACGCAGGCCCTTGTTGATCGGCTGCCACGTGGCGCCGCCGTCGGTGGTGCGGAATGCACCCGCTGCCGAGATCGCAACGTAGAGCCTGTCTGCGTCGGTCGGGTGCTGGAGGATGGTGTGCAGACACATACCACCCGCCCCGGGTTGCCACTGCGGGCCGGTGCCGTGCTGGCGCAGTCCCGACAGCTCCGCCCACGACACTCCACCGTCGGTGGACTTGAACAGCGCGGCGTCCTCGACACCGGCGTACACCGTCTCGGCGTCGTGCAGCGATGGCTCGAGGTGCCACACGCGGTGGAACTCCCACGGCCGCAGCGACCCGTCGTACCACTGGTGCTTTCCGGGGACCCCGTCGTAGCTGAAGTCGTTGCCGACCGTCTCCCAGGTCGCACCGCCGTCATCCGACCGCTGGATCACCTGCCCGAACCACCCACTGGTCTGCGACGCATAGACCCGGTCAGGGTTCAGCGGCGACGCCTTGAGGTGATAGATCTCCCAGCCGGGGAAGTAAGGGCCATCGACCTTCCAGTCGGTGCGCCTCTCGTCCGAGGTGAGGACGAAGGCGCCCTTGCGGGTCCCGACGAGAACACGTGTGCCACCCATGCGCTGTCCCTTTCGCAGTCCGGTCGGCCATGACGCTACTCGCCCGGCCCGACAAAAAGACTCAGGTTTCCCCGAAAACTCATCGGTGGGCCGACCTTCCCTGCTCCCGCCACCAGCAGCCGCTGGCCCGCGCGGCGCACCCCCGGACCGGGCGCCGCTCTTGTTCCGGCGCTACCGCAGCTGGTCGCGGCGGCGTGTCAGGTAGGCGGTTTCGGCGGTGTTGCCCGCCAGCTCGATGGCTCTGTCGTACGCCGCCCGCGACTTCTGACTGTGGCCGAGCCTGCGCAGCAGGTCGGCGCGGGTCGCATGGTAGGCGTGATAGCCGGCCAGCTTGTCCTCGAGGCGGTCGACGGCCGCCAGCGCCACCTCCGGGCCGTCAAGCTCAGCGACCGCGACGGACCGGTTGAGGGCGATGATCGGCGAGGGGTCGAGGCGGAGAAGCTGATCGTAGAGGGCGACGACCTGCGCCCAGTCGGTGTCGCGTGCCTCGCGAGCGGAGGTGTGCACGGCGTTGATCGCTGCCAGGATCTGGTATCGGCCCGGAGCCACCCCGGCGGCCAGGCGCTCGCGCACCAGCCGATGCCCCTCGGCGATCAGCGCCGCGTCCCAGGCTCCACGGTCCTGCTCGGGGAGGGTGACCAGCTCGCCGCTCGCCGAGATCCGGGCGGTGCGGCGGGCCTCGGTGAGGAGCATGAGTGCCAGCAGTCCGGCCACCTCACCGTCCTCCGGCATGAGGGCACGGACCATGCGCGCGAGCCGAATCGCCTCGGCGGTCAGGTCGTGACGTATGGGATCGGTGTCGGGTCCGGTCGCCAGATAGCCCTCGTTGAAGACGAGGAAGAGGACGGCGAGTACGCCGGAGACGCGTGCCGGGAGATCCTCCGCGGACGGCACTCGATACGGGATGCGAGCCGCCTTGATCTTGGCCTTCGCGCGGGTGATCCGCTGCCCCATGGCGGCCTCCTGCACCAAGAAGGCACGGGCGATCTCGGGCACGGTCAGACCACCGAGCATGCGCAGCGTCAGCGCCACGCGGGTCTCCATCGCGAGCGCCGGGTGACAGCAGGTGAAGATCAGCCGGAGCCGCTCGTCGTCGATGGCGCCGAGAGGCTCAGGCGAGTCGTCGACGTACAACATCTGAGCCTCCTTTTGCTTGTCCTCGCGCTTGTTCTCGCGCCGGATCCGGTCGATCGCCTTGCGGGTGGCGGTGGTGGTCAGCCAGGCCCCAGGGTTGGGCGGTACGCCGTCGGCCGACCACCGCTCGACGGCGGTCGCGAACGCCTCGGCCGCCGCCTCCTCGGCGATGTCGAGGTCACCGAAACGCCTCGTCAGGGCGGCGACCACCCGCGCCCACTCCTCCTGTTGGACCCGGGTGATCACCTCCTCGACGTCGACCATGCTCACAGGAACGGCCGCACCTCCACCTTCCGGTTGCAGTCCTTCGACCCCGCGGCGGCGAGCTTGAGCGCCACGTCGAGGTCGGGAGCCTCGATGATCCAGAAGCCGGCGAGGTATTCCTTCGACTCCAAGAAGGGGCCGTCGGTGAACACCGCCTCGCCACCTCGGTTGTCGATGACGGTGGCGGGGTCGGGCGACCCGAGGCCGCCGGCGAAGACCCAGTGACCCTCGGCCTGGAGCCGGTCGTTGAACGCGTCGATGGCGATCTCCTCGGTCGTGAACGGTCCGACGCGTCAAAGCCATCGCCGGACACGACGTACTTCTCGCCTCCAACGTACGTGGGTCTTGGCCATACGGCTGGAACGGATCGCTCGTCTAGTGCGTCACCTATGCCACGTGCTTCAGTCGGTTGCATACTGCGGGCGTCCGGCCGGCCGGTAGACCAGGAGCGTGATGCCCTTCGGGAAGACTCGCGATTCGAGCAGGTCGAGTGCTATGTCCGGGCCGGTGTCGGGGAACAGCCGCGTGCCCTGGCCGACGACCACCGGGACGATGAGCAGATTCATCTCGTCGACGAGGTCGTTCTCGAGCAGCCACCGGGTCAGGGCGCCGCTGCCGTGCACCTGCAGCTCACCCGCCGGCTTGGCCTTCAGCTCGCCGATGGCCGCCGCGAGGTCACCGGAGAGCACGGTCGTGTTCGCCCAGCGCGGTTCGGTGAGCGTGGTCGATGCGACGTACTTGGGCTTGGTGTTCAAGGCACCCACGATGGGGTTCCCCAGATCTTCCCTCACACCCCAGTAGCCGGCGAAGAGCTCGTAGGTCCGCCGGCCGAACAAGAACGCGTCGGCGCGCTGGTACACCTGGTCGACGAACGTCATGGCCTCGCTGTCGAACAGCGGCCTGGCCCATCCGCCTCGCTCGAATCCGCCGCTGCGATTCTCATCCGGCCCGCCGTTACCCTGCACCACTCCATCGACGGAGACCTGCGTGGTGGTCGTCAGTCTCATGATCGCGGTCCCTTTCTCCTTGGGAGGCGTCCCTCGTGGGCGGCTCTCACCCCTGCTACGAACACCTCTGCCCCGACCCGACACCGCCTTCTGGATTCTTCAGAGGACTCTCTGGTACGCCGGTTGTGAGTAGCAGAACGGCTGACGTATCCGTGAACACTCCCTGGTGAGACGTCCTTGCCGCCCATTCTGATGCGGTCTGGGCCACGGCGCACGTGAGGCAGCACCGACATGCTGATGGTCGACCAGGGCTGGTCCCCGGAGCGCTACGAGCGGTGAATCTGTCGAGAGCGGGGCTCAGGTCAGCCGCGGGGATTGGTCCTCCGAGAGTCGGATCTCGACCATCAGTTCATCGGCGAGCCCCTCGAGCATTGACCCCAGCGTCTCAGTGCTCGTTGTCGGCGGGGCGGTGAGGACAGCGTGGGCCTCGAAGAGCGTCCCGCCGGCCATGGGTGTCTCGCGGACATCGGTGGTCAGCTCTTCGATGCTGACGCCCCGCGCGGCGAGGGCGGCGGAGACCTCGGCCACGATGCCGGGATGGTCGGCCCCGAGCAGCTCGAGATGCAGTCGAACAGACTCGCGCCCACTGGGTTCGTCTGTCCGCTCAAAAGCTACCTGTAGACCCTGGGCCTCCAGTGCCGCGAGATCCGCGACCAGCGCGTCGAGCCGTTCATCGGCGACGGACACCAACACGATCCCGGCGAACTTGCCCGCCAGTCGTGACATCTGACTGCGCTTCCAGCTCGCGCCGTAAGCATTGATGGGACCTGAGAGGGCCGACACAAGCCCTGGCCGGTCTTCGCCGATGACTGTGAGGATGATGGTGGCCATTCACGCAGGCTACGAGACCGCGGCACGGAACTCTCGAGTACGGGTGGTCAAGCAGGTACGTCCTTCGAAACTTCTTGGATCTGTCGCGATTCCGGGCGTTTTCCGGAAGTGCGTCTGTTTTCGCCGCCTGTGCGCGCAACCCGAGGAACGCTCATCGGGGACGTCGGAGAGTGGGGGGCGCAGACGGATTCGTCAACAGCCGTCAAGCCCACCGGTCCGGCGGCCTCGTTGCCTAGGCTCGGATACATGAGCATTCAGCGGATGGACAACGTCGCCATCGTCGTCGACGACCTGGACTCGGCGATCGAGTTCTTCAGCGAGCTCGGCATGGAGCTGGAAGGCAAGGCCCAGATCGAAGGCCCCTGGGCGGACCAGACGGTCGGTCTCGACGGCGTCCGGAGCGACATCGCGATGATGCGCACCCCGGACGGCCACAGCAAGCTGGAGCTGACTAGGTACCACACCCCCGCGGCATCCGACCCAGACCCGCAGAACGCCCTGCCCAACACGCTGGGTCTGCATCGCATCATGTTCGCCGTCGACGACATCGACGACACCATCGCCCGTCTGCGCACCCACGGCGCCGAGCTCCTCGGCGAGGTCGCTGAGTACGAGAACATCTTCCGGCTCTGCTACCTCCGCGGCCCCGCAGGCATCATCGTCGCCCTGGCCGAACAGATCGGCTGACACGACTGCCGCTGAGAGTCGGCGCTCGTGGTTCACGGTCCGGCGTCTTTCCGCGACTCAACTGCACCCCCGCAATGACCGGGAGTGAGGACCTTGGGGAGATTCCGGCGCCCGCGCTCTAGAACTAAGCAGGCGGCGCCATCGCCGGAATCGCGCCCAGCTGCTGCATCATGCTGAGGGCGTCGAAGACACCCCAGTGCTCGAGGGCAAGGCCGTCGTCATCGAACCGCGTGATATCGATCAGCTGCACATCGACGCTCTTCCCGCTTGCGGGCAGGCCCATGAAGGCCTCGCCAGTGTGCGTGCCCGTCGCTCTGATGCGACCGACGACTTTGTCTCCGCTCGGGAGAACCTCCTCCACGTCCATGCGCAGGTCCGGAAATGACGCCCGGTACATGCGGAAGAACTGCTTGACCCCCTCCTTGGTCGGCTCCAGGCCAGGAGTCCCCTCGTGTTCGACGAAGCCGTCTGCCAACTGGTCCCCGAACCCGTCGATGTCCCCCGCGTTGATCAACTCGTAGAGGCGCCTCATCGCCGCCACACGCTCCATGGGTCCTCCTGGCGTCTCGGCCTGCCCGCTGGGCTCGGCCACGTGGATGGTTATGCGGGGGCGAATCGCAGGGGTGATGCGGGAAGGACGCCCCCACGAGGCTTCCGGAGCCGAGGACGGGAGCGCTCTAGGTGTCATCGTCGATCCGCCCGACCATCCTGTCCAGGTCGGCGCCGGAACGGCCAGACAGGTGGCGTCGGCGCGTCCAAGGCGTTCTGGCCACCGTCGCGTTGAGCCTCAGTGATGTTCGGCAAGGGTAGCCAGAAGGGCGACGTACGACGGCCGGTCCTGTACTCCGGAAGGTTGCAGGACTCTGCTAGCAGCTCGTCAGCGCCGCGTTCCCCGCGCACGTCTCTGTGCTCGGGCGAGGGCCTGGCGTACGTACTCGTCCCCCATCTCCTCCTCCTCGGGATCGGGTTCGTTTCGATGGTCGGCGATCATCGGTTGGCCCAGCACCTGCCGGTCAAGTGGCGCAATGTCGTTTTCTGGGGCGGCCGAGCTTGTGGCCAGGGCTGGCCACACCTCCATGAGCCACTCGCGTTCGTCTGGGTGGAGCCGGTCGCGATTCTCGCTCAGGATGGCCGCGACAGTCCGGAGTGCCCCGTTGCGGTCGGCGAATCGGAGAACCGAGCGGAGTTCATTCGGGTCCCAGTTGGCAAGGCGTGCCTTCCGACGCAGCTTCCTCCTCAACCAGGCGGTCAGCTCCGTGGTAGCGCTCTCGTCCCCGTGCTCGGCCAGTGCGTCTGCGGCTGCCAGCTGCACGGGCACAGACTTGTCCCGCAAGCCGTGGAGGTACGTCGGAGTCGCACCTGCACCGGTGCGCCTCGCCAGGGCACCGATTGCGGCGGCGCGGACGTATCCACCCTCGCCCCTCTCGCGCGCGGCCAGATGCCGCAACGCCTTCGGACCGCTGTCCCCGTGGGCGTCCCCAAGAGCGCCGACCAGCAACACCCGCTCGTCGCCGTGCGCATGGTCGAGCGCGGAGAGCAGCACATCGTCGCTGTAGGCCGCGGGCAAAGCAACCTCCTAGGCGGGTGTCGGACTCAACCGTCGGCGTCGTTGGCAGCCCGGAGACCGTTGACTCGCTGGTTGGACCATCTCACCCGGATCCGCTAACGGCCGAAGAGCGCATCGACGTTCGGCAACCGCTCGAACCGCGAGAACGTCCCCTCGTCAGCGATCTCCCTCGCGGCCTGCAGAAACCCACCCCAGGCGGTGCGCGCAAGGGTGCCGCCTACGCTGATCCGCCGTACTCCCAGCCGCGCCGCCTCCGCAACCGTGGTGAACGGAGCATTGATCAGCAGGTTCACCGGTTTGGGTGAGACCGCGGAGACAATCGCCGAGACGTGCTCGATCTTGTCGATCCGTGGAGCGTAAAGGCAGTCGGCGCCAGCGTCGGCGTACGCGCGCAGCCTTCGGATCGTCTCGTCGATGTCGGGACGCCCGCACACGAACCCCTCGGACCGCCCAGTGAGAACGATCCCCGTGCCGCTTTCGTCGATCGCACGTCGCGCGGCTCTGACCCGATCAACGGCCAGTTCGAACTCGAAGAGTGGATCAGCCTGGTCGCCGGAGGAGTCTTCGATCGAGAGCCCGGCGATCCCGGTCTCCGCAGCCAGTTTCACGTTCGCTGCGACCTGTGCCGGATCAACTGCGTAACCGCCCTCGAAATCAGCGTTCACCGGCACCCTCACGGCGTCCACGATGACGCGGAGGTGCGCGAGTGCCTGATCCAGAGTGACCTGGCTGTCCGCGCGACCCAACGTCCAGGCCAACCCGGCACTCGTCGTGGCCAACGCCATGAAGCCCATCTGCTCCAGAATCCGTGCGCTCCCCACATCCCAGGGGTTGGGCATCACGAAGCACCCCGAGGAGTGCAGCCGATGGAATTCGGCAATCCGATCGTCATCCACGCTCATGCCACACCTCTTCGACGGAGCCCGGGAGTCTGCACTCTAGTCCGACCCAGGTCACCTGCGGGTGCGATCGCTCTGCCCGGCGGGACCGCTCCAGGTGGACCGGTCCCACTGGGGCGGGCCGCCAGCCACCAACGATCTTCTCCCAGCCGACTTCGCCGCCATGTCACAGACGGCTGGGCTGTCCCGTCTCAGGTTTCAGGACAGCTTTGGAATCAGGAAGGTGATGATCATGCGGGTGTTCGTGGCAGGCGGTACCGGGGTCCTGGGGCGGCGGCTGGTGCCGCAGCTCGTTGCCCGGGGCCACCAGGTGACGGCTACGACGACGAGCCAGGACAAGCTGAACCTGCTGGCGCGGCTGGGCGCAGATGGAGTCGTGATGAACGGTCTGGATGCCTCGTCCGTCGGTGAGGCGGTGGCGGCGGCCCGGCCGGACGTGATCGTGCACCAGATGACCGCAATTTCCGCGGCACACGCCGGCAAGCCAGATATGAAGCACATCGATCGGTGGTTCGCTACCACCAATCGGCTGCGCACCGAGGGAACGGATCACCTGCTGGCCGCGGCCGAGGCGACCGGCGTGTCCCACTTCGTCGCCCAGAGCTACGCCAGCTGGAACGGCATCCGCCAGGGCGGATGGGTGAAGACCGAGGAGGACCCGCTCGATCCGGAGACGGGGACCGTCGCGCGCCCTGGGATGGAGGCGATCCGCCACGTCGAGGACATGGCCGTCAAGGCTGGTGGAGCGGCCCTGCGATACGGCGGTCTCTACGGGCCGGGCGCTACCGACGACCAGGTCGAGCTCGTGCGCAAGCGGCAGTTCCCGCTCGTCGGGGGCGGCACCGGCTACTGCTCGTGGGTGCATCTCGAAGACGCGGCGAGCGCTACCGTCCTGGCTGTGGAGCAAAGGGCGAGGGGTGTGTTCAACATCGTCGACGACGAACCGGCGCCGGCCAGCGAGTGGCTGCCCTACCTGGCAGCGTGCGCGGGCGCGAAGCCACCGATCCGGGCCCCCAAGTGGCTGGCCCGGCTGCTGGCCGGGGAAGTGGCGGTGACCATGATGACCGAGGGGCGCGGGTTCTCCAACGCCAAGGCCAAGCGGGAGCTCGGCTGGAAGCTCTGCTACCCCTCGTGGCGCCAGGGCTTCAAGGAAGGGTTGACGTGACCCGGACCGAGGAGTTCGAGGAGCTGCGGCCGCTGCTCTTCGCGATCGCCTACCGGATCCTCGGCAGCGTTGGCGAAGCAGAGGACGCGGTCCAGGAAACCTGGCTGCGCTACGAGACCTCCCCGACGCCACCTACGTCGACCAAGGCGTTCCTCTCGGCCGTGGTCACCCGGATCTCGATCGACGTACTGCGCTCGGCCCGCGTCCGACGAGAGGAGTACGTCGGGCCGTGGTTCCCCGAGCCGCTGCTCACCGACCCCTACGAGGACCCGGCGCGGTCGGCGGAGTTGGCCGACTCGGTGTCGATGGCTGCCCTGTTGCTGCTCGAGCGCCTCAGCCCGCTCGAACGGGCCGTCTTCGTGCTGCGGGACGTGTTCGGATTCGGCTTCCCCGAGATCGCGTCGGCGGTGGGGCGGACGGAGACGGCGTGCCGCCAGCTGGCGGTGCGAGCCCGGCGCCACATGGACGCGGGACGTCCCCGGTTCGAGGCCGACCGACGAGAGCGCGAGGAACTCGCCGACCGTTTCTTCGACGCCTTCAGGGAAGGCGACGTCGATGGACTGCGGGAGCTCCTCGCCGCCGACGTTCAGATGGTCGGGGACGGCGGCGGCAAGGCCCCGCAGTGGGCCAGGAGCATCGTTGGCGCCGAGCACGTGGCCCGGCTGCTCGCCGCGATCGCCCCGCCGTTCGTCCTGATCGGCGGCGTGGTGGAACCGCACGAGCTGAACGGCCAGCCGGGCGCTGTGTTCCGCGACCGGGACGGCAAGGTGCTCAATACCTGGACGCTCGACATCCTCGACGGACAGATCCAGGCGATCCGCTCGGTGATCAACCCCCACAAGCTTGGGCACGTGGGGCCGGTGGCGGACGCCTGGGCAGTCATCCGCGAGGCGAACCAGGCTCGCCGTCCCATGGATTGACCTGAACAGCTGACTGCATCTACCGACGAGCGCTCGGGGACAGGGCCGGTCGAATCACGTCGGGGCAGCGGATTGCGGAAAGGTCAGGCGCGCAGTCCCTCGTCGATCTCTGCCAGCGCCCGAGTGAGGTCCACGGTCGGGGCCCAACCCCACCCTTGTGCGCGCTCGGCCAAGATGCGCCCGGTCCACACTGGCGCATCGTCCCAGACCGGCTCAACTCCAAGAGCCCCGGTCACCGTCTCGTAGTAGTCACGGGCAGTGGCCGGGCCCGCCGCGACGTTGACGACGGTGCAGGCTCCCTCGACCGGTCCCCTCCCGGGGTCCGTCGACCCCGCGACTCCGCCCGACGCCACCGCCGCGGCGAGGGCCGCGAGGTCATCGACATGGACCCAGGCGAAGCTCTGTCCGGGGACGGCATGACGGGCCTTCTCGTCCTCGCGGATCTGGGCCGGCCGAAGCGAGTTCCAGATCGAGGTCTCGCCGGCGCCGAGAATCGCCGGCGGACGGAGGATGACGCGGGTGAACCCGTGGACCCCGCCCAGCGCGGCATCGGTATCTCGTTTGGTCACGGCGTAGGCGTTGGCGTCGTCCGCGACCAACGGCGATGCCTCGTCCACGTCACCGACCCCGGGTGACCGGTCGTAGACGGCCGCCGTAGAGATGTGGACCAGGCGGCTGACGCCTGCGTCGCGGGCGGCTCGGGCCAGGACCGGGGTGCCCTCCACCCCGATCCGGTGCTGGGTCTCGCGGTCGGTCCCCATCGGGTGGACCGTCGTGACGACGGCGCTAGCGTCCTGGACCACGGCTGCTGCGAGGTCAGGGTCGTGGAAGTCGCCGACCCGCTCCTCGACGTCCGCGAGGGCCGGGGCAGTACCAGCGCGCCGCACGACCGCACGCACAGTCGCGCCGCGATCGACCAGCGCCGCGCAGACACGCGAGCCCACGAAGCCGTTCGCTCCGGTGACCACAACGACGGGGGGCTGGTCGGCGCGTGACTCACTCATGCCGCCACTCTGGCATGCGCACCCAGACGCCCGGTCAGGCCGGTGCCACGGGACCACCAGACACGAGCCCCACCCGGCCGCCTGCCGAGCCGCGTCATCATGCCGCGTCCGCCACGCCTTGCGGGTTGAGCGGCTTCCTCCGAACGGTCGCCCTGGACCACCACCTCGGGGTCCTCGAGCATTGCTGACCATCCACGTGGCCGAACTACCGCTTGCCTGAGCCGAACATCAGGGGTACGACGTCCATGGCCACTACGTCGACAAGACCGAGCGAAAGTGCCTGGCCGGCGAGGTCAGGCCGCCCGCGTGCAGGATGAGCCCCTTCACCGGCGCTTCGCCGACAGCCCCGAGGGGGCGACTTGTCGGCGCGTAGCCTCGACATGTGATCTTCGGCAGCCATGTCATCTTGTTCAGCCGTGATCCGGAGGCGGACCGGGCCTTCTTCGCAGACGTCCTGGGGCAACCTCATGTGGACGCCGGCGGCGGGTGGCTGATCTTTCGACTGCCGCCCGCGGAACTGGCCGTGCATCCGACCGATGGCCCAAGCGGACACGAGTTGTACTTCATGTGCGACGACGTTGAGGCCACCATGCGTGGGCTTCGCGCCCAGGGTGTGGAGTTCACCCAGGACATCTCCGAGGAGCGGTGGGGCCGCCTCACCCGCGTTCGCTTGCCAGGCGGTGGCGAGGTCGGAATGTACGAGCCGCGCCACCCGCGCGCCATCGATCTGTGAGCAGCCGAAGACTGCCTCCTTTCCGTCGCCACGCATACTCGGGGGCCAGCTCTTCTGGGTGGACGCCAGCAGAAGGAGTGCCATGATCCTCCCGAAGGTCAGGGACCCTCGCTTCGTGACGATCCGCCGCGGGGGGACCCTCACTGATTCGGATCACCATCACCTCGCTCTCTGGGCGGCGTCGTGCGCGGAGCACGTCCTTGACCTCTTCGAGTCGGCTCAGCCCGAGGATCCGCGACCGCGTCAGGCGATCCAGCAGGTCCGCGCCTGGGTGCGTGGCGAGGTCACGATGACCCAGGCTCGCGCGGCGGGGGGCCATGCCATGGCCGCAGCCAGAGACCTGCGTGGGGCAGCACGGCATGCCGCCTACGCTGCTGGCCAGGCCGGGGCCGTCGCCCACGTCGCCGCGCACGAGCTCGGTGCGGCCGCCTATGCGATCAAGGCCGCTCGTGCTGCCGCGCCGGAAGGCGAGGGTGAGGTCGCGGGGCGACTCGAGTGCCGGTGGCAGCGTGACCAGCTCCCGGACGCGATTCGCGGGCTCGTGCTTGACGACCAGCGGTTGCGAAACGACGTCTGCTGGTCGGTGTTCGAGTGCTGAGCGCGCCTCGGACGCCCGCGCCCTGGTCGGTCGGTCCGTCAGGTCGGCGTGAATCTATACCGACGAACTTGAAGACCCTGGTCGGCTGAACACGGTGCTGGCCGCTGCCTACGACCTGCGGGTGTTCTTCAGCGTCGTGGACAAGCCGGCCGAGGAAGTGCGCGCCGACCCGGCGCCATGGACCCGGACGCTTCGGGCGGTGGGCTCCCGGCGAAGCGGTCGGGCGCCGCGCAGGGCGAGGGCGACGGCGCCGAGCACCTCCGCACGCTCTGCCAGTTGGCCCGGGACGACCTCGACGTCCTCCCGTGGGCCGCGAAGCGCAGCCTCCTCGAGCGCGTCCTGCAACGGGCCGAGAAGCGGTTCACCGGCGGCGGCGAGGGTGCCTCCGACCACGACCCGCTCTGGGTTGAGCAGGTTGCACAGAGTCGCCAGCGCCCGTCCCACGGCCCGTCCGGAGGAAGCGATCGCCGTACGGGACACCGTGTCTCCCTGATGAGCCGCCGCGATGATCTCCCGCAGTCCCGCCTCGCCGCCACGGGCAGTCGCCACAGCACGCAGCACGGCCTGGCTGCCCGCCAGTGTCTCGAGGCAGCCGTGGTTGCCGCACCGGCAGCGGGCACCGGACGGGTCGAGCACCGTGTGCCCGATTTCCCCGGCAGTGCCTCCGACGCCGGTGAACGGCCGACCGGCGACGATCAGTCCGGCGCCCACTCCCGTGGAGATCTTGAGGTAGACCGCTGTCTCAGCCCCGCGCGCCGCCCCCCAGGTCCACTCGCCCAAGGCGCCTAGGTCGGCGTCGTTGGCCACGGCCACCGGCAACCGGAGGGCAGCCTCCATCGCCTCCCCGGCGCGCACGCCCACCCAGCCCGGCAGGATCGTGCCGTCCCCGAGCTCCCCGGACAACCGACGCACCGGCCCCGGAAGCCCAACCGCGGCTGACACCACCTGCGCCCGCGTCGCACCCACCTCGGCCACGAGCTCGTCCGCGAGAGCGACGACCTGGCTGATCTGGGCATCGGCGGGGAGGTCCTCCACGGTGTCGACGGTGCGTTCGGAGAGCACTTCGTGGCCGAGGTCTGCAACAGCGACGCGGAGGTGGCTCTTGCCGAGGTCGACGCCGAGGACCAGCCCGGCGGAGCGGTGCAGACGGACCAGCACCGGCGGTCGCCCGGTCCGTCCGGGAACGGGGGCAGGGACGTCCTCAGCGAGGATTCCTTCGGTGACGAGTTCTCCCACGGTGACGGAGACGGTGGAGTCCGCCAGTCCCGTGGCTCGCGCCAGGGCGGCCCGCGAAGTCGGCCCACCGGTCTTGAGTGCCGCGATCACGCGCGCCGTCGCATCCGCGCGCGTCATCTGCCGCCGTGTTCGGTCACCACGTGGTCCGTTCCTTTTCCGCCCCTGTCTTCGCCTCGGCGAGGCTACCCGGTTCCTTCAGGGGGCGGTAGCGGTAGCCGACAATGCATCGGCCCCTGGGCTCGCCGTGTCGACGGCGTGCCCAGGGGCCGGGTGACTCGCGGAGGACGCCCTACCGGTTCACGCGTCCCTCCTGGCCGTTGGTGGTGAGGCCGTAGCCATACGGAAACAGCGGGTCGTAGTCCGCATCCCCGACGTTGATCGGTTCCTGGTCCAGCGACCGGGGCCACGTCACCGGCAGCTTGCCGGTGAAGGGGCGTCGGCCGAAGAGCGTGTCGGCGACACCCGCGCCCTCGCTGCCGGGCAGCCAGGCCGCCACGAGCCCGTCCATCTCCTCGAGCTGCTTGGGGTCGATGATCATCGGCCGACCGGAGACGACCACCACGACGCAGCGCGCGGCAGCCTGACACACCTGATCGATCGCGGCCTTGTCCGCATCGGAGAAATGCATCGTCTGCGGCTGGCGGGGGACGCCGTGATCAGCGGGATCCCATGCCCACTGCGGGCCGCCGACGTCGCCGTAGCCCTCGGCGTACGGCGTCTCGCCGACCACCACGACGCCGAGATCATGCTTCCCGATCGGCGCGGAGGCGTCCTCGCTGTAGGTCACATGCCTGCGTCCGGCGAGCTGGTTGATGCCGTCGAGGATGGTGGTCCCTGGGATCTTGTTCGTGGAACCGCCCTGCCACGTGAGTGTCCAGCCGCCGGCCTGGTTGCCGATGTTGTCCGCGTTGCTGCCGGCGACGTACACATCCTGCTGTGGTTTGACCGGAAGCACGTTGGCCCGGTTCTTCAGCAGCACCTGCGACTCGGCCGCCGCCTGGCGAGCCACCGCGTGGTGCGCGCTGCTGCCGACCTCACCGAGGTAACGGCGGTCGGTGTAGGGGTGCTCGAACAGACCGAGGTCGAACTTCGACTTGAGGATCCGGGAGACGGCGTCGTCGATCCGGGACATCGACACACCGCCGTTCTGGACCTCGTCGATCAGGGTCTTCTCGAACTGCTGCGCGGTCCAAGGCTCCATGAACATGTCGACGCCGGCGTTCACCGCGGTGCGGACCTGCTCCGCGTAGGAGCCAGGGAGCTGTTCGATCGCGTTGTAGTCGCTGATCACGAAACCGTCGAAGCCCATCTGACCCTTGAGGACATCCGTGATGAGCTCCTTGTGGGCATGCATCTTGACCGGGTTGCCGACGCCGTCCTCAGTCCAGTCGACGGACGAGTACGACGGCATGATGGTGCCGACATGGTGCTTCCGGACGGCAGGAAGGTACTGCTGCAACGCCTTGTCCCAGAAGTCCTGGTGATCCGTGACCGCGACGCCCTGGTCGATCTTGTAGCCACTGCTTCCCGTGCCGTATTTGGTGTCACCGTCACCGGCGAAGTGCTTCGCGCTGGCGAGGACCCGGTCGGGGTCGGACAGATGGCCCTGGGGGCCTTGAAGGCCGTCGATCGCGGTCTCCATCTGCTCGACAAGCTCGGGGTTCTCGCTGAAGCTCTCGTAGGTGCGGCCCCACCGGTCGTCCTGCGCCGCACACAGACAGGGGGCGAAGGCCCACTGCGGTCCCGTGGATCGGGTCTCCTCTGCGGCGATGTGGTAGACGCGCTCCACGAGGGAGGGGTCGCGGGTCGCGCCCAAGCCGATGTTGTGCGGGAACACGGTGGCGCCGTACATGTTGCCGTCGCCGTGCACGGTGTCGATGCCGTAGAGCAGCGGGATGTGCAGGCGGGTCTGCAGTGCGGCCTTCTGGTATCCGTCGACCATGTCGGCCCACGCCGCGGGAGTGTTCTGCGCGGGGGTCGAGCCGCCGCCGGAGAGCAGACTGCCGAGCTTCCAGTCGGTGATTCGCTTGGTGTCGCCATCGACGGCACCGCGTTCCGCTTGAGTCATCTGGCCGACCTTCTCCTCCAGCGTCATGCGGGAGAGCAGGTCGGCGACCCGCTGGTCGACCGGCAGAGTGGCGTCCTCGTATGGGAGCTGGCCGCCGGCGTCCCCCGCCGTCGTCGTGGCCGACCCTTGTTGTTGTGACGCCGCCGCCGCTGCGCCGGACATGAACAGTCCGACACCCACGGCCGCCGTGGTCGCGGCGACCAACCATCGTGGCTTACGCATTCGCGCCTCCTGGAGCAAAAGTAAAGAACTTTCTTCGGGATCGAACTAAACCTGAACGTCAGGAAACGTGTCAATAGCGCAATTACGGACGAACGTAAGCGCCGTGCCTGAGATCCCGCCGCGGCGGACGACAATCCGCCGCGGTCAGCTGGGCCGGCTCTTTTCATGCCGATGAGGGTGCGTGTTGGAGAAGCAGGCACCGGCGTGCGCACCCGTTGATCGTCACCCGCGAGGAGCGTCGTCCGACCGAAGACGCGGTGCCCCTTCGGACTTCCCGGCGCTCTCGTCTGACTCTGAAGAGACGCCGCAAGACTCCGTTTACGGTCTTCATACCGGGAAGGTCATCGTCCTCGAAGACGACGCCAGGACTCCTTAGTTGATCTACCACGTTGCGGATGTCATCCACCTCGAACCTCAAACGCGTCGTGTCCCGGGTTGAGGAAAGTCCGACTGGTAGATCATGAACCAGGCTCCGCCTTGCATTTTCGTAGCGAATCGCTGAACCACGATTTTTGTAGCGGTCGATGATGTCGGCACGCGACTCATGCTGGGTGACCCTCATGTGGGCCCTGGACAGCCGCGAGTCGGCGGGTGAGCGTTCCACGGATCTCGCTCCCTGGCAGGGACGGGCAGCTCATAGCCGATAGCGGACATCCGCCCGATGGGTTCGCTACCGTCTCGCCATGACTCGTCCGGTGGCGAACAGTTGCGCGCTGGATTCGATCTCGTCATAGGCCAGCACCTCGCCAAGACACCGTTCATCGAGGAACTAGAGCGTCGAAGCACCAATGCACTGACATGCCGTTGATGCTGCGCGCTCCTGCTGATGGTCGACTCCCTAGACGGAGGCGAGGGGCACGCGGGGCGTGTCGGGAAGGGACACCCTGATCGGCCGGCCTGGCACGACCTCGCCACCGCGTTCGACGACTGCCATCACTCCGGCCTTGCGAATGACCGACGCGGTCGCGCACTCCGGCGAGGCGGTCGACGGGGCCGGCTCGTCGGTCGGCGTTCCGTCCGCGCGGGACAGCACGACCTTGAGCAGCCCGGGCCGAAAGGCGTTGATCTGGGCACAGGGATTGCGCAGGCCGGTCAGTCGCACGACGGGACCGCCGAGATCGAGCAGAGTCCCGGTCGGCAACCCGAGCAGGTCGAGGTCGGCGGTGAGGACGTTCTCCCCGAGATCACCCGGCCCCAACTCATAGCCCATGGCCCGGGCCTCGTCGAAGACCTCGGCGTGGATGAGGTGCACCTGGCGCAGGTTGGGCTGGTTCGGTCGCGACGCACGCGCGACCGATGCTGGACCAAGGTCCCGGCGTGGGCATCGCCGAGCACACCGAAGCCGGCGACGAGGGTGATGGACTCGGCCGGCACCTTGCTGAACCGGTGGGTCTCGTCACGACTGACGGCAACGACACGGGGCATCGGCATGGGCATACGGTCATCCTCTCGCATCGCCCGCACAAAGCATGCGACGAACTCGTTGGCCAGGGCGCGTGAAGCGACAAGACAATGCGCAGCAACCCCTGGCGCTTCCGGCGCCGCCGGGTAGTGGACCTGTCCGGAACGGAGATAACCGGTTACGCGGGTCACGGCGATGCCCTCTCGCGTTCGTGCTGCGATCCCGCACCTTTCTCGCAGCCACATCGTGCCGGGGTCGCCCTGTATGCGTCGGGGCCACTCCGGGCGTAGTCGTGGGCGTCAGGTCTTGGATATGCCGCTCTCCGAGCGGTCGTGGCGAGTTGAGGACGTCCCCACGCGTCGGAGGCATCCCCTAGGCTGCCTCGGTGCCTACACGCCCGCGGAAGCAAAAGGTGGTTTGCTACATCCTCCGGGACGGACGACTGCTCGTCTTCAAGCACCTCGACGAACCATGGGACGAGTCGGGACTGCAGGTTCCGGCCGGCAGCATCCAGCCCGGTGAAACGCCTGAGGCCGCCGCCATACGGGAGGCGTCCGAGGAGACTGGTCTGACCGCGTTGCGCCTGGTGCGCAAGGTTGGGGAGAGCCAGTACGACATGGCTCCCTACCGACCGGAGATACACCACCGGCACGTCTTCCAGCTCGAAGTCGACGGGGCGACGCCCGAACGGTGGGTGAGCAACGAGGACGACCCCGACGACGGGTCTGGACCGAAGCGATTCGAGTGCTACTGGATCCCCTTGACCCAGGGTCACGCCCTGTCAGGCGGTCAAGGTGCTCTCCTGGGGCACCTCTGACGCCGGAGCACCCTTTCCGGATCGTGGGCCCAGTCAACAAGTAGCCGCGCTGAGAGAAGCCCAACTGCCGAACTCACCGTCGAACCGCCGTGTGGCAGCATCCAGCCCATGTCTGGCATGGATACAACGATTGGCAAGTCCGACGCGGCACTGGACCAGCGGCTCAGTGATGAGCTGGACAAGTTCAACGCGGCCGCGACCCCTGACGTCCCCGCGCCCGAGGAACTCACCGTCCGGATGGAGGACTGCGGAGAGCTGGTCGCCGGCGCTTCGGGCTGGACGTGGGGTCAGGCAGCTGGCATCGGCATGACCTGGGTCCGGGAGGATCAGAGAGGAACTGGCATCGGGGCTAGCCTTCTAGCGGCGTTCGAGAACGAGGCCAGGGATCGAGGCTGCAGACATGTGTTCGTCACGTCGTTCACGTTTCAAGGCCCGGGCTTCTACCAGCGCTTGGGCTACGAGGAGATCTTTCGTTGGGAATCGGTCCCGACACCTGGCAGGGATGACGTCCACATGCGAAAGCAACTCTGAGCGCCTGTTCCGCTCAAGTAGCCGCGGAGAGTGCAGCTCGCCCTGCCGGATGAGCGGACGCTGGTGGGCGCTTCCCAAGGTCTTACCTGGATGATGCCGAGATGGTTGACGGTACCGATGACGGCGGGACCAACCCGACCAGCCGCCAAGGCGACGAGAGACGCTTCTCGGTTAACTCTCGAACCGCGGCCACAGCGCCGAGGCGGTCACACTCGCCAGGACCAACGCCGTCGCCCGCTCCCGTAGGCGTTCGACGCCGGCTTCGGCCAAGTAGTAAGTGCCGAACGCGAAACTGCCAAGCAGGCAGAGAACAGACCCGCACCGGGCATGGCAACGGCGACCGCCCATCGCAGCACGCCAACCGTGGAACCGGCGGACGTCAGGTTGTTCACCACAGAGCTGCACCTGATCCAAGTGGCTACGACGTCCGGAGCCGCAGACAGTGAGCGCGCGCACCACCCGGTGTGCGTGTGCGAGCGGTACCTGAGCGGCTGCTGATTGTCCGACGAGATGTCCAAAGTGCTAGGCGCGGATCCCGGATTAGAATCCATACCGACCGCCTACAAGGGTGTAATCGGTCATCGCAGCGTTGGGAGCGAATCGCATGGCCCGCTATCTCATCGTGGCCAACCAGACGATCGGCGGCGATCAGCTCACCGCCAAGCTGGACGAACTCATCGGCGCGGGATCCTGCACTTTGCGGTTCCTCGTTCCTGTTACCGACACCGAAGGCCTGCATCAGTGGGACTACCCCCCGATCGACCGAGTCATCCCTGACGCGCACCGGATCGCCGCGGCGCTGGCCCAGGGCCGGCTGGAGCATGAACTCGACCGGCTGCGGCGTTCCGGGATCGAGGCGAGCGGAGAGGTTGTCGATGCGCTGCCGATCGAACGAACCCAGGAGCTAGTTCACGAGGAGCACTTCGACGGTGTCGTCGTCTCGACCCTGCCGCGTCGACTGTCCCGGTGGTTGGTCATGGATCTGCCGCACCGCATCGCTCGCCTCTCCGACATCCCCGTGACCCATGTCGAGGGTAATGCCGGTCCTTCGTTGTGAGCCTGCCCTTCCGCACCTGCCGCTATTCGAGCGCACCAAGATGCGGTGGACAGGGCGTTGTGACCGGGTGCCTAGCGAAGGTCCCACCCAGTTGGGACTTGCCGCGCTGACCGCCGGCGGTTGGTACCTCGTTTGCAGGCGGAGGCAGACCCCACGCGGAAGCGTCCAAGCCGGGACTGAGGCGGTGGGGCCGGACGTCCGCTCGTGGAGCGGCCGGGGCGGCCTCGGCACCGCTCTGCCGAAACCAACTGTGCGATCCGGCTGACCTGCATGGGCGACCGCCGATCGAGGAGTGGGGTCGACGCATTGCCCTGTCACTAGCTGTCGAAGACCAGGTAGCCACGAATGCGGCCACAGTCGTTCTCGACGGTCCCAGAGGTGTCGTACCTGGCTACCGCCGGCTGGTGGCACACCTTCTTCCATGCGGTCATGACGCTCTTCACGGGTGGGCCCTGGGTGGTCGTTCGGCTTGCGGTCGCCTTCGGCAGACAGACAGAGTTCGCCTCGAGGTCGACAAATGAGACAACGTCTGGCCGCACCAAGTCGCGACGCTTAGTGCATCGCACCCGCTAGCCAGTCGGAACCTCTACAGGGGCCCCGAGCCGGAAACACACGGAACTGGCTGGTGGACGTGACGAAACGTGGGTGCTCGACTGGTCGCGTGCGATTCGTCGTGACCACCCACGCTTCGCCTGAGCAGGTTCTAGAGGCCTTGACTGACTTCACGGATCGTCGCCTCCAGATCTGGAACCGAACACTCGACCCGAAGACGTACCTGCTGCGCGGACTCGGAGACTCGTGGGCGGTGGCTCGAGAAAGCACTCCCGGTTCGCCGTTCTGGGTTGTCGCCCGCTACGACTGGTCCGACCCCACGGTGGTCCGGTGGACAGTGGAGGAGAGCAGCTACGGTGGTCACGGCGCGGGCTCGGTCCGGATCGCACCGACAGACGACGGAGGCAGTCGACTTCACGTCGAGTGGAATTACACCGACATCAGCCGCACACGGGACAAGCTCATGTTGCTCCTGATCCAGCGCTTTCCCATCAGCCGCATGATCTCGCGCATGTGGGCCAGCGCGTTGAACCGCTACGCCCAATCGGATCGCGACTGACACAGTCCCGGCAGGTACTTTGCGCACGCCAGCCAGTCCGCGCCCTCGGCACACCCTGGGTGCGTCTCCGCCGCCTGCCGAACGCACCAGGTCGCCGAGGAGATGGCGCCGTGCAGGGCTCCACGGGCTTGTGCGGCGTGGTGACCTCACAGCGAATAGCTGGCTGGTCTGTACGTCCTTCAGGAGTTCGAAAGCCGCGCCGATCCTCAGGACATGACGAACAACGACGAGCCGATCTACGAGACCGTTAAGCGTGAGCACAACTGGGATCCCGAGCGATGCGAGCCGCTGAGCTTGACCACCCTGAGCGTCGGCCGGCACCTCGG
>DATGYO010000117.1:0-2325 GCA_035297905.1 Nocardioidaceae bacterium | reverse complement strand
GAGAGCACCCCGGTCGACTGCATGCCCGACGCGAAGCTCGACGAGTTCGTCGCGAGCGACCCCGACCCCGACACATCCGCCGAGGTCGCGAAGAGCGACGAGCTGGCGCGGGAGTTCGGGCAGGGCTGCGTCGAGAACAGCGGCGACCTCGCCGCGCACGTGTCCACCGAGGAGGCGGCCCGCGACGTCGACATCATCCGTGCGCTCCTCGGCGACCGTCGGCTCAGCTGGTTCGGCGCGTCGTACGGCACGTTCCTCGGTGCGACGTACGCCGACCTCTTCCCCGACAAGGTCGGGCGGATGGTGCTCGACGGGGCGCTCGACCCCAGCCTGTCCAACGAGCAGATGAGCCTCGTCCAGGCGCACGGCTTCGAGGTGGCGCTGCGGGCGTACGTCGGCGCCTGCGTCGAACGCGGCAGCTGCTTCCTCGGCCGCACCGTCGACGAGGGGACCAAGCGGATCCGGCAGTTCCTCGACGACGTCGACGCCAAGCCGATCGCGGGCTCGGGCGACCGGAAGCTCGAGGTGGGCAACGCGGTGCTGGGCATCTGGGCGCCGCTGTACAACCAGGACTACTGGCCGCTCCTGGACCAGGCGCTGCGGTCGGCCTTCAACGGTGACGGAAGCTCGCTGCTCTCGCTGTCGGACGCCTACACCTCGCGCGGTGCAGGCGGGTACGTCGACAACTCCCTGGAAGCGTTGTACGCGGTGAACTGCCTCGACCACGACGACTCCGTCCCGACGGCTGACGTGCCCGCGCTGGTGCCGAAGTTCGAGAAGGCCTCGCCGACCTTCGGCCGGATCTTCGCCTACGGCCTTTCCGCCTGCGCTGACTGGCCGGTCAAGACCACGCGGGACCCGGGGCCGGTGGACGCCAAGGGTGCGCAGCCGATCCTCGTGATCGGCACGACGCGCGACCCCGCCACGCCGTTGGAGTGGGCAAGGTCGCTGGCCAACGAGCTCGACTCCGGCGTGCTCGTGTCTCGCGACGGTGACGGGCACACCGGCTACCACGCAGGCAACCAGTGCGTCGACAACGTCGTGGAGGCCTATCTGGTCTCCGGCAAGGTCCCGAAGTCCGAGGTCGACTGCTGACCTGACGGGCAAGATGGCGCCATGACCCGTTACGGACCGCAGTACGGCCCCGACATCACCTTCCTCGGCGTCGAGCGGTGCGACCTGGACGACCTGTCGACGTACCACGGCGCTGATGTGGTCATCGTCGGTGCGCCCTTCGACGGTGGCACCTCGCACCGGCCGGGGACCCGGTTCGGTCCGATGGCGATACGGCAGGCCTGCTACCTCGGCCAGGACGGCTCTCGGCCCCACCTGGCGCTGCGCGTCGATGCGCTCCAGGACATCCGGGTCGTCGACGCCGGCGACGTGGAGATGTTCTCCGGGGACATCGAACGGTCCATTGCCTCTCTCGAGGAGGCCGTGTTCAAGGTCAGCGCGGCCGGCGCCGTACCGCTGGTGCTCGGCGGCGACCACACGATCGCCCTACCCGACGCCACGGGCGTCGCCCGGCACCACGGCTTCGGTCGCGTGTCGATGCTGCACTTCGACGCGCACGCCGACACCGGTCACATCGAGTTCGGCTCGCTGTACGGCCACGGGCAACCGATGCGGCGACTGATCGAGTCGGGTGCGTTGCGAGGCGACCGTTTCCTGCAGCTCGGCCTGCGCGGCTACTGGCCAGGTCCTGAGACGCTCTCGTGGATGGCGGAGCAGCGGATGCGGTCCTATGAGATGACCGAGATCGGCGCCCGCGGTCTCGAGGCGTGCCTGGACGAGTCGTTCTCGATCGCGCTCGACGACTGCGACGGCGTCTTCCTCTCCGTGGATGTGGACGTCTGTGACCCCGGCCATGCGCCCGGCACCGGCACGCCCGAGCCCGGCGGTCTGTCGTCACGCCAGTTGCTCGACTCGGTACGTCGGATCTGCCTCGAGCTTCCCGTGGTCGGCATCGACATCGTGGAGGTGTCGCCGCCCTATGACCACGCCGAGATCACGGCGTACCTGGCCAACAGGGTCGCGCTCGAGGCGCTCGCCGGCATCGCCGCACGCAGGCACGGCATCAAGCACGACCCCGCGGGTCCACTCCTCGAAGGGCGGTGACCGGAGCCGGTTTCGGAGATATCGCGCGTCTTCCGTATACTCGTCCGGCGTGCCAGGCTCCGGCCGGGCACACGCCGCCTTAGCTCAGTCGGCAGAGCGATTCACTCGTAATGAATAGGTCGTCGGTTCGATTCCGACAGGCGGCTCCACCTAAAGCCCCAGGTCAGAGGCCAAGTTCCTCACCTGGGGTTTTGTCATTCTCGGCAC
>DATGYO010000116.1:0-14483 GCA_035297905.1 Nocardioidaceae bacterium | reverse complement strand
CGCCCTCGTCGACGCCGGGTTCGTCGTGGTGGCAAACGGCGGCGGAGGCATCCCCGTCGTCCGGGACGAGCACGGGCACCTTCTAGGTGTCGAGGCGGTCATCGACAAGGACCACGGTGCCGAGCTCCTCGCCCGCACCGTCGAGGCCGACGTGCTCGTGATCGCGACCGACGTACCCCAGGCAGTGCTGCGCTTCGGCACGCCCGAGGTCGAGCCGATCGGGCGGATCGCCGTCGAGGAGCTGCGCGCGCACGCCGAGGCAGGCCACTTCGCCAGCGGCTCGATGGGGCCCAAGGTCGACGCCGCCTGCCGGTTCGTGGAGAGGGGCGGCCGCTACGCCGTGATCACCGACCTGGCCAACATCGTCGACGCGGTGCACGGCGACGCGGGAACGGTCGTCGTCCCGGCCGAGCCGCGCGACCCCCGACACCACTGAGACACAGGACTGAGACACAGCAGCGAGACAGAACCAACCGAGCAAGGAGCAACGGATGCCAGAACCGATCGAGGTACGCAAGGTCCCGATCCTCAACGTCTCCGACGCCAGCGGACTGGGGGAGCTGATCGACAAGGGCGTCCTCGACGCCGACCGCGTCATCGCGGTGATCGGCAAGACCGAGGGCAACGGCGGCGTCAACGACTACACGCGGATCATCGCCGACCGTGCGTTCCGGGAGATCCTCGTGGAGAAGGGCACCCGCAGCCCCGAGGACGTGAAGCAGGTCCCGATCGTCTGGTCCGGCGGCACGGACGGCGTGATCAGCCCCCACGCGACGATCTTCGCGACGGTCCCCGCGGACCAGGCTCCCGCCACGGACGAGCCGCGGCTCACCGTCGGCTTCGCGATGAGCGAGCACCTGCTGCCGGAGGAGATCGGCCGGGTCGAGATGATTCGGAAGGTCGCCGACGCCGTGAAGGTCGCGATGGAGCGGGCCGGCATCGAGGACCCGGCTGACGTGCACTACGTGCAGACCAAGACGCCGCTGCTGACGATCCACACGATCCGCGACGCCAAGAGCCGCGGGAAGTCGGTGTGGACCGAGCACACCCACGAGTCGATGGACCTCTCCAACGGGTGTACGGCGCTCGGGATCGCCGTCGCGCTCGGTGAGATCGACATGCCGGGCAACGAGGACGTCATGCACGACCGGTCGCTGTTCTCGGCGGTCGCGTCCTGCTCCAGCGGCGTCGAGCTCGACCAGGCACAGGTCGTCGTGGTGGGCAACGCCCGTGGGGTCGGGGGCCGGTACCGGATCGGCCACTCGGTGATGAACGATGCCCTGGACCAGGACGGGATCTGGGCGGCCATCAAGGACGCCGGTCTCGACCTCCCCGACCGCCCGCACTGGACCGACCTCCAGGGCCGGCTCGTGAACGTGTTCCTCAAGTGCGAGGTCAGCCAGGACGGCCAGGTCCACGGGCGGCGCAACGCGATGCTGGACGACTCCGACGTGCACTGGCACCGGCAGATCAAGGCCTGCGTCGGTGGCGTCACCGCGGCTGTCACGGGCGACCCGGCGGTGTTCGTGTCGGTGTCGGCGGCGCACCAGGGCCCGGACGGGGGAGGTCCGGTGGCAGCGATCGTCGACCTCGGCGACGACCCGACCGGCTACGTCCCGCCCAGCCGGTCCTAGCGGAGACCGGGTCCTAGCGGGGGCACCGTCCTTGCGGGAGTGCGACCGAAACGTCACATATGTGCTGTTGTGGCACGTGCAACGCGTCTGATGACGCCACAACAGCACATGTGTGCGGTTTGCGCGGCCGGGTCTGAGCAGCGACCCGGGTCGGTTGAACGTTTATCGACCTCGTCTTCGGTTACGACCAGTACTTGCCTGGCACGAGAGCTCCAACGTGCTCACAGTCCTGAACCGGAGGAGAGAACCACATGGCAGACAACGTGAAGGTCGCCGTCATCTACTACTCGTCGACCGGCACCACGCACGACATGGCCGTGCGCCTGAGCCAGAGCGCCGAGAAGGCCGGTGCCGACGTGCGCCTGCGCAAGGTCACGGAGCTCGCGCCCGATGAGGTCATCGCCTCCGTCCCGGAATGGGCGCGGCATCGCGAGGAGACGCACGACGTCGAGATCGCGACGCCCGACGACGTGGTGTGGGCCGACGTCGTGCTGCTCGGCTCCCCGACCCGGTTCGGCAACGTGGCGAGCCAGCTCAAGCAGTTCATCGACCTGCTCGGCCCACAGTGGGGCCAGGGGCTGCTGGCCGACAAGGTGTACGCCGGGTTCACCTCGTCGAAGACCGAGCACGGCGGCCAGGAGTCGACACTGCTCGCGCTGTACAACACGATCCACCACTTCGGCGGGCTGATCGTCTCGCCGGGCTACACGGACCCGGTGAAGTTCGAGGACGGCAACCCGTACGGCGTGGGTCACGTGACCGGTCCGAACGGCGACGTCGAGCTCGAGTCCACCTCGCTCAACGCGCTCGACCACATGGCCGAGCGGGCCGTCGAGGTCGCCGGCAAGCTGAAGTCAGGCAACGCCGCGTGACCGAGGACCTCCGCCCGGGCGTCCTCTTCGACGTGGACGGCACCCTTCTCGACACCAACTACCTGCACGCGCTCTCGTGGTGGCAGGCGATGAACGACGCCGGCCACCACGGGGTCACCATGGCGGCGATCCACCGCGCCATCGGCATCGCGAGTGAGGGCCTGGTGGAGCAGCTGCTCGGCGAGGAGGACGCCCAGGCCATCGAGGCCCACTCCGAGCGTTACACCGCGCTGCGCGAGCAGGTCGGGGTGACGGCGTTCCCACGCACGGCGGAGCTCGTGAAGCGCTGTGTCGACGAGGGTTTCGTCGCCGTCCTCGCCACGAGCGGCAAGGAGGACGACCTCGAGTGGATGCTCCCCGCGATCGGCGCGGGAGACAGCTTCGCCGGGTTCACCACGTCCTCCGACGTCGAAGCGGGCAAGCCCGCGCCCGACCTGGTCACGACCGCGATCGACCAGCACCACCTCGACCCCGGGCGGTCCGTCGTCATCGGTGACACCGTCTGGGACGTACAGGCTGCCGAACGGGCCGGCGTGCCCTGCATCGCGCTGACCTCCGGCGGGATCTCCGAGGCGGAGCTGCGGGAGGCCGGCGCGGCAGAGGTGTACGCCGACCCGGCCGACCTGCTCGACCACATCGACGACTCGCTCCTCGGTCGTCTCACCGGCTGACCGGCAGCTCGCCCCGACTGTTCGCGAGAAGCAGGCCCAGGCGGCTGAACGTGCGGTCCGGATCCAGGGGCTGCCGGCGCGCGCCCGCGAGCTCGTGAAGCCCCACGTCGCAGCCCAGGTGGAGCGGCAGGTCGCGGTCATGGAGTACGTCGACGAGGTTGGCCAGCCGCTGCGGCGCCTCCCTCGTCGTCGTGTCGAAGTCAGGGACGCCGACGACCACCCAGGAGCTGAAGTCACGGGTGAGCTCGAGGTAGTCGTGCACCGAGACAGGTCTCACGCACAGGTCGTGGAAGTCGAACCAGACCTCGCGGCCCCTCACAGCCAGGGCGCGGAGGTCGCGGCCGCGGACCCGCAAGATCCGCGTGTCCGAGCGCGAAGGCTCCGCCGACTCGAGTGCTCGGGCCATCGCACTCGCCGAACCCGGGTCGACGATGTGCCCGGAGCCGAATCCTTCGTTGCGGGGCGCCTCCCGCCGGTAGTCGACCGGGCCGTCAACCCGGACCACCTGCATCGAGCCCCGGATCGCGGCCACCGCGGGAAGCACGTGATGGTGGTGCATCGGGTTGGGCAGCAGCCCCTCGGGGGCGTAGTTGGAGGTCGCGACCACGGCTATCCGGCGACGTGCGGTCTCCGCGAGCATCCGCCGCAGGAACATCGCGTCTCCGACGTCGTGGACGTGGAACTCGTCGAAGCACAGCAGCCGGATGCCCGGCGGCAGCGTCGGCGAGGAGAGGAACTCATGGAAGTGCACCCGCCACGACGGGACCGATGTCATCTGGTCGAAGACGTGGTCCATCAGCCAGGTCTTGCCGCGTCCTGGCCGTCCCCAGAGGTACACGCCTTGCGGGCTCCGCGGCAGCCGTCGTCGCCGCCCCAGGTCCTCCCCCAGCCGGCGCAGCGCGTCCAGCGCACGTTCCTGGTCGGGGTCGAGGGCCACTGTCACACTGCTACTCTACGGATGTAGAGCCCTCGAGCGCTGCCAAGGAGTGCCGATGCCTCTTCCGGACCGTCGGTCCCAGATCGCCGGCGCCGCGATCGAGCTCATCGCGGAGAGCGGCGTCCGCGCGCTGACCCATCGCGCTCTGGACCGCCGACTCTCCCTGCCGGAGGGCTCGACGTCGTACTACTTCCGCACCCGCCGCGCTCTCCTCGAGGCGGTGGCGACGGAGCTCGCCGACCGGGCCCGCCAGGACTTCGTCGCCTCCGCCTTGTCGACGCCGAGCCCCGACACAGGGGTGGACGAGATCGCCGGCGCCATCGCGGCGTACGTCGACCGGCTCCTGGTCGCGCGCAAGGCCGAGACCCTCGCGCGCTACGCCCTGTCCATCGAGCTCCAGCAGGATCCGGACCTGCGGTCACTGGCAGTCAGCGGGCCGTTCTCGGTCGAGGCCTCCACCTCCTTGATGTTCGCGCTCGGAGCCCCTGACGCGCGAGCCGCGGGCGAGGGGCTGGTCAGCCTTCTCGAGGGAGTCCTGTTCTCGCGCACCGCCGGATCCACAGCGCCGCCGGAGCCTCGGCCGGGGCCCGCAGGCTCCCGGGCGAGTCTGGCCGTTCCCGTTGCCGCCTACCTGCGCGGAGTGGCGGGACCTTCGGCCCCGGCGTACAGGCCCTCGGACACTGAGGCGCGTCCAGGCTCCGGGATTGAATGAAGTCAGCGAGGAGAACTCCACCAGACACGGAAGCGGCAGTTCCGCAGTCGGGGTTCAGAGTCCGTGCATAAGGCGGGTTCTCCTCGCTGCTCATCTTTCGGAAGGGTCTTCGTGATGTGTGAGTACTGCGGTTGCCGGCAGCTCGAGCCGATCGCCGAGCTGATGGACGAGCACGACACCCTGATCGAGATCGCCGGCGACCTGCGCCGCGCCATCCTCGAGCAGGACGCCGCGCGGGCGCTGACGAAGCGCGACGAGCTGGTCAGCCTTCTCGGGAAGCACACCCGGGTCGAGGAAGCCGGCATCTTCACCGCCCTCAAGGACCAGGGTGACTTCGCCGAGACGGTCGAGGTGCTCGAGGGAGAGCACGTCTCGCTCGACGTTGCCGTGGCGGCGCTCGACCTCGATACCCCGGGTGTCCTCGGCGTACTCGATGCGTTCGTTGCCGACCTCGAGGAGCACATCGACAAGGAGAACAACGGGATCTTCCCGGTCGCCGTCGTCACACTCGGAGCGACCGGCTGGGACGTGGTGGACCGGGCCCGAGAGGCCGCGGGCGCGCACGTCCATGCCTGACTTGTCGTGGAATAGCCCGGCCACGACGAAACCTCGCAGAGTCGACATATCGCCTAGTCACTCCGAGTCATCTTCGGTAAGGCCCTCTCGAAACCGCTCCTTGCGTCAGGCTAGGCAGTCCTAACCTCGAAAGATTCGGACGCATCGTGCGTCCTGGTTTCGAGGGGATGGACACATGAGGACTGCGTACAAGGTTCTCGCCTGGCTGGTTGCGCTCGAGGTCGTCATCCAGGCAGCTCTGATGGTGTGGGCGATCGCCGGTCTCGGTATCTGGGTCGACTCGAACGGTGGCGTGCTCGACAAGGCCGCGATGGAGAGCGAGGAGACGCTCTTCCCCGAGCTCGCCGGCCTGATGCTCCACGGCATGAACGGGATGATGATCATCCCGGCTCTCGCCCTGATCCTGCTGATCGTGTCGTTCTTCGCCAAGGTCCCCGGGGGGATCAAGTGGGCGGGCTTCGTCCTGCTCGCGGTCGTCGTGCAGGTTGCGCTCGGCATCTTCGGCCATGAGGCCTCGATCTCCGGGATGCTGCACGGCATCAACGCGCTGATCCTGTTCTCGGTCGCGGCGATGGCCGGCGTGCGCGTCCACCGCCTGGAGCGGGCAGGCGTGCCCACCACCGGCGAGCGCCAGTTCGCCTGAGTGATCGCTGTAGTCGTCGTAGGGCAGGTCCATGAGTAGTCGTCTCCGGTTGCTCCTGGCCTGCCTTGCGACGGCCGTGCTCGTCGTACCCCTCGGCTGGCTCTGGTGGTCGAGCCTGATGCCGGACGAGTACTCCGTGATGGAGATGGGGTACGTCGACCTAGGCGGCGGCCCGGACCTGGCTCCGACGTCCGGCCATGGGGGACACGCGGCGATGGGCCAGGGCAGTCCCGTCGACATCACCACGCTGGTAGCCGGCAAGGGCACCCCAGACGTGAGCCTCGACATCACGGCCCGCGAGGAGAGCTTCAAGCTCGCGTCGGGCCACGAGGTGCACGGCTACACGCTCAACGGCACCTCGCCCGGGCCCTCGCTGCATGCGACACAGGGCGACCTCGTCGAGGTCCACCTCACCAACGAGAACATCCCCGACGGCATCACCCTGCACTGGCACGGCATCGACGTACCCAACGCGATGGACGGGGTCGCCGGAGTCACC
Organism: Nocardioidaceae bacterium; assembly: GCA_035297905.1. GTDB lineage: Bacteria > Actinomycetota > Actinomycetes > Propionibacteriales > Nocardioidaceae > Nocardioides_C. The sequence goes on along the minus strand of DATGYO010000116.1, from coordinate 7,939 downwards.
CAGGACGCTGTCGGGAAGGGCGAGAGCTACACCTACCGCTTCGTGGCCAAGCAGGCCGGCACCTACTGGTACCACTCCCACCAGGTCTCGCACGAGCAAGTTCGCCAGGGCCTCTTCGGCACGCTGGTCATCGAGCCGAGGGACGGGGCCGGCTCCGGAGCCGGCGTTGACGTCGAGGCGGTCAACCACCTGTACGACGGTCAGCGGACTCTCAACGGTCGGCAGGGCGACGTCGCCGTCGACGCCGAACCCGGAACCACCGCCCGGGTGCGGGTGGTCAACACCGACAACGGCCCGATGACCACGTGGGTCAGTGGCGCGGACTACCGCGTGCTCGCCGTCGACGGGACCGACCTGAACGACCCCGGGCCGGTGACCGGCAAGGCGTTGGTCGTCACCGCCGGAGGGCGCGCGGACCTCGAGGTCGTCGTGCCCGAGCACGGCGCCCGCGTCGAGCTCGGCGGCAACGCGATCGTGCTGGGTCCGTCAGGGGCGGACGTGAAGGCCGCTCCGGCCCCGACAGACTTCGTCGACCTGCTGACCTACGGCTCTCCCGCGCCGACCGGCATCGACGCCGCGAAGGCGGACCGGAGGTTCGACTACGTGATCGGCCGGCGACCCGGTTTCCACGAAGGCCGGCCGGGCTTCTGGTGGACCATCAACGGGCACATGTGGCCCGACGTCCCGATGTACACCGTCGCCGAAGGGGACCTCGTCGTCTTCCGGATCAAGAACGACAGCGGCGAGGTGCACCCGATGCACCTCCACGGACACCACGCGCTGGTGCTCAGCCGGGACGGCAAGCCGTCGACCGGCAGCCCCTGGTGGGTCGACTCGCTCAACGTCCGCGACGGCGAGACGTACGAGATCGCGTTCCGGGCCGACAACCCGGGCGTCTGGATGGACCACTGCCACAACCTGCCGCACGCCTCGGAAGGGCTGGTGGCCCACCTGATGTACGAGGGGTACGAGACGCCGTTCGTCGTCGGCGGCAAGGACGCCAACGACCCGGAGTGACCCATCCCGGGGGGCGTGGCCCGGGAGGGTCAGCGCCGCGTGGTCCGGGAGGTCAGCGCCTGACGCCGGCGTAGTCCTCCTCGTAGGCGTCCGTCGAGGCCTCGGCGCTGTCGGTCGGGGTCCGCTCGTCGATCATGGTCGTCTCGTCGAACGGCTCCATGCCGGCCAGGACACGGCCCATCCGCTCCTTGTCGAGGCCACCGGTCCAGGAGCCGACGAGAACGGTCGCCACCGAGTTGCCGGCGAAGTTGGTCAGCGCCCGTGCCTCGGACATGAACCGGTCGATGCCCACGATGAGCCCCACGCCGTCCACGAGGTCCGGTCGGTGCGACGCGAGCCCGCCGGCCAAGGTGGCCAGGCCGGCCCCGGTCACGCCGGCGGCGCCCTTGGACGCGATCACCATGAACAGCAGCAGCGAGATCTGCTCCCCGACGCTCAGCGGGTCGCCCATCGCGGAGGCGATGAACAGCGAGGCCATCGTCAGGTAGATCGCGGTGCCGTCGAGGTTGAAGGAGTACCCGGTCGGCACCACGACACCGACCGTCGGCTTGTCGACGCCGGCGTGCTCCATCTTCGCGATCAGTCGCGGCAGGGCGGACTCGGACGAGGAGGTGGAGAGGATCAGCAGGAACTCCCGGCCCAGGTAGCGGAACAGCGAGAAGATGCTGACGCCCGTGAAGAGCTTGAGGATGGTGCCGAGCACGACGAACACGAAGACGATGCAGGTGGCGTAGAAGCCGAGCATGATCACCGCGAGGCTCTTCAGGGCGTCGATGCCGGTCTCCCCGACGACGGCGGCCATGGCGCCGAACGCCCCGACCGGCGCGGCCCACATGATCATCGCGAGCACCCGGAACACCACTCGCTGCAGGTGCTCGATGCCGCGGAGGACAGGCGTCCCGGTCGGGCCCATCAGCTGGATCGCGAAGCCCACCAGCAGGGCGACCAGCAGCGTCTGGAGGATCTCTCCGGAGGTGAGCGCGGAGAACAGCGAGGTCGGGATGATGCCGAGCAGGAAGTCCGTCGTGGACTCACCGCCACCCGCCTGCTCCTTGCCGGCCGCGGCGAGCTCGCTGTTGAGGTGCAGCCCCGAACCCGGGTGGAGGATGTTCCCGACCACCAGCCCGATCGCGAGCGCGACGGTCGACATGACGAGGAAGTAGCCGAGGGCGAGGCCGCCGACCTTTCCGACCTTGGCGGCGCTGCGGACCGATCCGACGCCGAGCACGATCGTGCAGAAGATGACCGGCTGGATCATCATCTTGATCAGCGCGACGAAGGCGGTGCCGAGGGGCTTCAGCTTCGCTGCGAAGTCAGGGGCGAGGAAGCCGACCGCGATGCCGAGCAGCACGGCCACGATCACGGCCAGGTACAGGTAGTGGCTGCGGTCCTTCTTCGCCGCCGTGCTCCGCGGCGCGAGTTGCGCTGAGCTCATGAGGGCCTCCGGTCTAGACGGTTGACGCGGGCGACCATACCCCGGTCTTTACTTTGCGGTGCTGCCGAGGGCGGACGCCGAGACGGAGTACCCCATGTGACTGCAGTCACACCCTGATGGCCGACCGGCGGTTGGCCGCCGTCGGGCGGTCAGCGCGATGCTGCAGGCACCGACGTGTCGGGGTTCTCCATGAGCTCGAACCGGTTCGCCGGCCAGACGATGGCCCACACCCTGCCGACCACGTCGTTGACCGGGACGAAGCCATGGCCCGGGTCGTTCATGTGATAGCGGGAGTCCTGGCTGTTCGAGCGGTTGTCGCCCATCACCCAGACATCGTTCTTGGGTACGACGACGTTGAAGACCTTCTCCGACGGCTTGGTGCCCTTGGGGAGGTAGCTGCTCTCGTCGAGCGGCTCGCCGTTGACCGTGATCCTGCCCTGCTTGTCGCAGCACACGACGTGGTCGCCACCGACCCCGATCACGCGCTTCACCAGGTGGCCGCCCTCGGGGTAGAGACCCATCAGCGCCAGCAGCTCCTGGAACCCGGTCGGCTGGGGACTGGCGCCCAGCCACCCACCAGGGTCCTTGAAGACCACCACGTCACCGCGGTCCACCTGCCCGTCCCACGTCGACACCTTCTCGACGAGGATCCGGTCGTCCTCGATCAGGGTGTTGTGCATCGAGGCCGACGGTACGAAGAACATCTGCACGAAGAAGGCCTTGACGACGATCGACGTCAACAGCGCGAGAACCAGGAGGACGAGGGTCTCCTGCCACCAGTTCAGCCTCTTGCGCTCCTTCCGGCGGCGACCTCCTCCCATGCCCGGAACTGTACCTGTCGCTCCGTGTCGCGCCCCGACAAGCGACTACTCCGTTGCACGGTGAGCCGCTGCAGGAACCACGTGCACGATCGGCGCGATCGTCGTCAGGCAGGAGCCCCGGGGTCGCCCATGTCGGGCATGCCCTCGACCTTGTCGGGAGTCGGGCCCGCGCCGGACGGCTCCTCGTCTTCGCCGGGGTTCTTCGCCAGCGGGTTGTCGTCGCTCGGCTGAAGGTCCTGCGGCAGCTCCTCGTCGCTGATCAGGCCGGCCTCAGGCTGCTCGTGCTCGGCGAGGTCGCGTCGGGAGTCGTCGACGTTGCCCTGCTGGTCGGGGTTCGGCTCTTTCTCGGTTTCGCTCATGCTCCCGTCGTACCCCATCTCGTCCCCCGTAACTACCCCGTTACGACCCCCATAACGACCCCTGGAACGCCCGTGGCCCCCGGCAACCAGCCGGGGGCCACGAGGAGAGGGACGGAGCGTCACATCTTCGGCATGAGGACCGAGTCGATCAGGTAGACCGTGGCGTTGGCGGTCTGGACCCCGCCGCAGATGACGTTCGCGCCGTTGACCTTCAGGTTGTCGCCGGAACCGGTCACCTCGACGGTGCCGCCCTGGACGGTGGTCTGCTCGCCGACGATGTCGGAGGGGGCGATCTGACCGGGCACGACGTGGTAGGTCAGCACCGCGGAGAGCGTGTCGGCGTTCTTCGGCTTCGCCAGCGAGCTCACGGTTGCCTCGGGGAGCTTGCCAAAGGCATCGTCGACCGGCGCGAAGACGGTGAACTCGTCGCCGTTGAGCGTGTCGACGAGGTCGACCTTCGGGTTCAGCTTCCCGGACACGGCGGCGACGAGAGTCTTGAGCAGCGGGTTGTTGCTCGCAGCCACGGCAACCGGGTCCTTGGCCATGCCCTCTACGGAGCCTGAGCCGTCCGGCACGGCCTTCGCGTAGTCGTCGCAGCCCGGCCCGACCAGGTTCGCCGCAGCGTCGTCGGTCATCGAGTCGTTGGATGCGTCGTCCATGGGGGTCTGCTTCGACGTACTGCTCTGGGTCGATGCCTCTGAGCTCTCGGCCTCGCTGCCACAGGCGGCCGTCAGCGAGAGAGCGGAGATGGCGGCGACGACGACCGCGGCGGATCTGATGGAGCGCATGGTGGATTCCTTCGGTTGGGTTCGGATTGAGGGTTGGCGAGTGGTGCTGTGGCGGCCGGCCGGTTTCGCCTTGTATTGCTGGGGGTTCGGCGTGGCGCGGCGAGCGGATTGGTGGCGATTCGGTCTTTTCTGCCTTCTGCTCTGCTGAGTGCCTCAGGCGACGGTGACGTTGACGCTGTGCCATCCCGTTGCGCCGTCGGGCGCGATGGGAGCGCGGTCGGCGGTCTGGGTGTAGCCGGTCGCGTCCGTGGCGCGCACCTCGAGGAGGTGGCTTCCGGGTTGCGCGTCCCAGTCCCAGACCCACTGCCGCCAGGTGTCGACGCCGTCCTCGTCTGCGAGCCGGGCGGGGTGCCACTTCCCACCGTCGACCCGGACCTCGACGTGCTCGATGCCGCGGTCCTGCGACCACGCGACGCCGGCGACCGGGACGCGCCCGGCCTTCACGCGGGCGAAGGAGCGGGGTACGTCGATCCGGGAGGAGGTCTTGATCGGCGCCTGCGCCGCGTACCCGCGCTTCGTCCAGTAAGCCTCGAAGTCGGCGAACCGCGTGACCTCGAGGTCCACCAGCCACTTCGTCGCGGACACGTAGCCGTACAGGCCAGGAGTCACCATGCGCACCGGGAAGCCGTGCTCGAGGGGGAGCGGTTCGCCGTTCATCGCCACCGCCAGAAGGGCGTCACGGTCTTCCTCGAGCAGCACCCGCAGAGGCGTCCCGGCCGTGAAGTCGTCGGCGCTGGTGGACTTCACCGCGTCGGCTCCCTCGCGGACCCCCGCTTCCTGGAGCAGGTCGTGGATCGGGACGCCGATCCACGTGGCGTTGCCGAGGTACTCCCCGCCGACCGGGTTGGAGACGCAGGTCAGCGTGATGCGCCGTTCGACGAGCCGTCGGGAGAGCAGGTCCTCGTAGGACAGGTCGAGCTCGCGCTCCACCATGCCGTGGACACGAAGGCGCCAGGAGTCGACCGGGATGTCAGGCACCCGCAGCGCGGTGTCCACCCGGTAGAACGTGCGGTTCTGTGTGAGGTACGGCGTGATGCCCGGGACGTCGAGCGTCATCCCGCCGCTCAGCGGAGGCGCCGTCACGTCGGGGACCGGGGCCCCGACCCTCAGCCGGGAAGCAGCCGCCGCCCGCGACCCGCCGTACATTCGGCTCGTCACGCCCCCGGCGACTGCCACCGCGCCCACAGCGGTCGCCGTCCTGAGGAACGCGCGCCGGTCGAACGCCGCGGGCAGGTCGTCGCCGTCCACGAGTGCCGGCAGCTCGTTCCGACGGGCTCGGCGGCCGACCAGGGCGCGCCGACCACCCGGGCCTCGCACGGTCCGCAGCAGGAGGAGCAACGCCCCGACGCCGACCGCGACGAGCACGGCAACAGGAACGAGCCGGAGCACCGGTGCGGCTGAGGCGGCGCGGTCGGTCACGGTGGCGGCTGCCGCCACCGCGCTGAGCACGAGCAGGATCCCGACCGCAACGGCCCTCCGGGTCACGCCGACGAGCCCTGCCGCGAACGCGAGCGCTGCCAGGGTTACCACGACGCCGCCGATCAGTACCGGCTTGTCGGCGGTGCCGAAGGCCTCGATGGCCCACTCCTTCACCGGCCTCGGGGCGGCGTCGACCGCCCGGTTCGCCACGGCGAAGAGCGGTGAGGTTACTCCGGTGAGCAGTGCCGTCACGGCCTCGGCGGTGGCAACTGCGGCAGCGGCCGCCAGCAGGCCGGCGACCCCTCCCAAGAGCCGCTGAGAGGTGGTGACGGTTGGGGGCGAGTCGGAACGTGACATACCGGTCGTTCGCCACGCCGGTGTCCTGGGACGGGTCCGCACGTGACCCGAGAGCGCCTGAGTCGTTGACCAGCGACGTCGAACGAGCCTCGTTCCTGAGGGAGATCCATGCACCGCACGGCGCGTCAGTCCGCGGCTGCACTCTGCCTGGCCGCGGCGATCGCCGGCACGACAGGCTGTGCGCTGTCTCCCGCCCCGAGGATGCAGATGACGGCGGCGCGCTCGGATGTGACAGTCGCCGCCGGACAGCAGAACGCCACCACGGACCCGGCGGCCACGGTCTCCGGGCCGGGGAGGCTCGTCGGCCCCGTCCAGGCGGTCGACCTGCTGGTGGTCGGTCGCGACACGATCCCCCGCCGGGTGCGAGAGCAGGTCGCCAGGGCGCCCGGGGTCGACGCGGTCGAGCCGTTGGCCATGGCGTCCGCCCCTGTCGGAGGCCGGGTCATCACGATCGGGGCGGTCGACCCGTCGTCGTACCGCCGGTTCACCCCGACCGTCAGCGCGAGGTCCGACGCGGTCTGGGCCCGCGTCTCCGAGGGCGACCTCGCGATGTCACCCGAGCTGGCGGAGGACCTCGACCAGGCGCTCGGCGGCGACATGACCCTCGGCAACCAGGCCGGGGCGCTGACGTTGCGGGTGGGCGCCCAGGCCTCGATGCCGCCGAAGATCGACGCGGTCGTCAACCCGGCACGCGGTCGCCAGCTCGGGATGGTGCCGGACAACGCGATCCTCGTCTCCATCGACGGCTCCGGCGCGCGCACCGTCGCGGAGGACCTGAGGAGGCGGGTCGGCAGCAAGGCCACGGTCACGTCGCTCACCGAGACGGCGCCTCCGGAGGGACGGCAGACCGCGTTCCTGACCGGCGGCTCGGTGGCCGAGGCGGTCGGAACGTTCAGCTACCGCTACCACCAGGACGGCTCGGTGGACCCCGACCCGGCCTGGGTGGCCGCGAACCTCCGGACCGAGACGGTGCCGATCGTCGGCCAGGTCACCTGCCACCGGGTGATGCTGCCGCAGCTGCGGGGCGCCTTGCAGGAGGTCGTCGACAGCGGGCTCGCCGACCGGATCGACCCTGCGGACTTCGGCGGCTGCTACGCGCCGAGGTTCATCGCCGGCGACCCGACCAAGGGCCTTTCCCTCCACACCTGGGGGATCGCGGTCGACCTCAACGTGCACAGCAACCAGCGAGGTACGCCGGGCCGGATCGACCGCCGGGTCGTCGACATCTTCGAGCGGTGGGGCTTCGCGTGGGGCGGGGACTGGTCCTACACCGACCCCATGCACTTCGAGCTCGCCGCCATCGTCCGGCCCCGCTGAGCCCTCAAGTCGCGGGTCAGCGCCCAGGCCAGGACGTAGGCCTCTGGCGCCCGCCCGAGCGTCCTCCCACACTGGCCGCGGAGGTGGAGAGGACATGGTCACGCTCGCGAGGCCGGTGCTCACCGACCCGGCAGAGATGCCGACAGACGCAGTCGTGCACCGTCACCTCGGACAGGCGGCACGGCTGTGGGACGCGCTCTTCCGGCGAGTCCACGAGGCCCATCCGGCGTTCGAGGAGGAGTGGCGCTACTACCGCGACGGGAAGAGCTGGCTGCTGAAGGTGACCCACGGCTCCCGGACGATCTGCTGGGTGTCGGTGAGCGAGCACAGCTTCCGGCTGACCGTCTACCTCCCCGCCCGTGCCGAGCACACGATCGCCGAGAGCTCCCTCCCCGCCGACCTGAAGAGCCAGTTCCTGGAGGCGGC
>DATGYO010000115.1:0-10330 GCA_035297905.1 Nocardioidaceae bacterium | reverse complement strand
AAGGAACAATTCGGCGCACGCCTGACATTCTGGGGCGGTGGTATAGATGCGCAGCACGTGAGCAGGCGGTGGTTGCAGGCCAGGCAGATCTCGAGGCCGCCGCCGAGCGCGGCGCCGTTGATCGCCGCGACGACGGGGCGGGGGAACTGCTCGAGACGCCGCAGGCCGGCCTTGACGGCCTCGCCCATCGCGAAGATCTGGGCGGCGTCGGCCTTGGTCGCCTGCACCATGCCGTGGAGGTTGCCGCCGGCGAAGAAGGTCTTCTTCGCGCTGGCGACCACGACGCCGGTCACGTCGTCCTTCTCGGCGTAGAGCCGGTCCACGGCCGCCTTCATGGAGTCGAGGTAGAGCTCGTTCATCGTGTTCGCGCTGGACGTCGGGTCGTCCAGGGTCAGCGTGACGATGCCGTCGGCGTCGCGGTCGTAGTGGACGGCGCTCTGGGTGGTGGTGCTGCTCATGTGAAAGTCCTTGCGTTCGTTGGTTGAGGAGGTCGCGCAGCGACCGTCTCGAAACCAGGGGTCAGACGAGCTCGACGATGGTGGCGATGCCCATGCCGCCGCCGACGCAGAGCGTGGCGAGGCCGCGGCGCAGGTCGCGGCGCTGGAGCTCGTCGACGAGCGTGCCGAGGATCATCGCGCCGGTGGCACCGAGCGGGTGGCCCATCGCGATGGCGCCGCCGTTGACGTTGGTGATCTCGTGGCTGATGCCCATGTCCTGCATGAAGCGCATCGCCACGGCCGCGAAGGCCTCGTTGATCTCGAAGAGGTCGATGTCCTCGACGCTCAGGCCGGCCTTGGCCAGCGCCTTGCGGGCGGCCGGGGCCGGACCGGTCAGCATGATCGTCGGGTCCGCGCCGGAGACGGCGGTGGCGACGACGCGGGCGCGTGGCGCGAGACCGAGGTCCTTGCCGACCTGCTCGGAGCCGATCGCCATCAGCGAAGCGCCGTCGACGATGCCCGAGGAGTTTCCGGCGTGGTGGACGTGGTCGATCCTGTCGACCCAGTGGTACTTCTCGAGCGCCACCGAGTCGAAGCCGCCCTGATCGCCGATGTCGGCGAACGACGGCTTGAGGCCCGCGAGCGACTCCACCGTGGTGCCGGGGCGGATGAACTCGTCCTTGTCGAGGATGGTGATCCCGTTGATGTCCTTGACCGGGACGATGGAGTGGTCGAAGTAGCCGTTGGCCTGTGCCTTGGCGGCCCGCGCCTGCGACTCAGCGGCGAACGCGTCGACGTCCTGGCGTGAGAAGCCCTCGATCGTGGCGATCAGGTCGGCGCCGATGCCCTGGGGGACGAACGCGGTGTCGAACGCGGTCGCCGGGTCGGAGGCCCAGGAGCCGCCGTCGGAGCCCATCGGCACGCGCGACATCGACTCGACGCCACCGGCGAGGATCAGGTCCTCGAAGCCGGAGCGGACGCGCGCGGCCGCCTGGTTCACGGCCTCGAGGCCGGAGGCGCAGAACCGGTTGAGCTGGACGCCTGCGACGGTCTCGGGGTACCCCGCCTTCAGCGCCGCGGTCTTGGCGATGTCGGAGCCCTGGTCACCGATCGGGCTCACCACGCCGAGCACCACGTCGTCCACGCGCTCCGGGTCGAAGCCGGGGTTGCGCTCCTTCACGGCGTCGAGCAGCCCCACGACCAGGTCGATGGGCTTCACCTCGTGGAGGGAGCCGTTCTTCTTGCCCTTGCCTCGCGGCGTGCGGAGGGCGTCGTACACGAAAGCTTGAGGCACGTCAGCCTGGCTCATCTGGGAGTCCCAACTTCTCGGTGACCAATGTTCCGGCCCTCGAAGGCACAGGCCGGTGGAGTGGTCCCATCTTGACACTCATACTGTTAACGTCCAACGGGGCCCAGGATGTGATCTAGGTCGCTCCCGGCGGCCCCGCTCCGACCCGCCCCGAACCCTGAGGACCGCGCCCCGATGACGAACACGACCGAGGTCGTCACCGACTTGATGACGCTGGACGAGCTCACCAAGCGTGTGGGGATGAGCGTCCGGAACGTCCGCTTCTACACCACGAAGGGCCTCGTGCCCGCACCGATCCGGCGCGGACGTTCCGGCTACTACTCCGCCGAGCACGTGGTGCGGCTCGAGCTGGTCCGAGAGCTCCAGGCCCACGGTTTCACGCTCTCGGCGATCGAGGGCTACATGGCGCGGATCCCCCCGAACGCCACCCCGGAGACAATCGCCCTGCACCGGACCCTGCTCGCCCCGTGGATGGCGGACATGCCCGAGACCATCTCCATGAAGGAGCTGGTACGACGGGCGGGGCGGCCCTTGAGCGACGACGAGCTGGCGACCCTGAACACGCTCGGCATCGTGTACCCGACGAAGAGCGGGAAGTTCCAGGTAGCGGTCGCTCACCTCTCGGTCGGGGTGGCCCTGCTCGACCTCGGCATGCCGTCGGAGCTCGCGATCGCCGCCCAGGAGATCTTCACCGCCCATGGCAGGGCGATCGCCGACGAGCTCTCCGCGCTGTTCAAGAAGCAGGTCTGGCCGACCTACCAGGAGCGCGGGGTCACCCCGGAGCAGCTGGCCGGGATGGTCGAGAAGTTCAAGCCGGTGTCCATCGCTGCGCTCGTCACGGCGTACGAGAGCGCGATGGACGAGTCGAAGCGGGAGAGCGTCGCCCGCCGTACCCGCTGAGCTCTTGTAACGCGGGGTTACGGACGGTCCACAAGCGGCGCTCCGCAGGGGAACCGTCCACAGCACGTGGGAAGCCGAAGAGCCTCAGGCCTGGACGACGGCGCCGGACTCGATGAGCGCGTCGACGTTCTCGATCCCCCACGCCTCGAGGGCCGCCCGGCTGTGGCCTCCCGGGACGCTCGGACCGGTGGTCAGCGACGGCGCGGTGCGCGAGAAGCGTGGCGCCGGGGCGGGCTGGAGGATCCCGTCGCGGGTCACGTACGTCTCGCGGGCCCTCAGGTGCGGGTGCTCGGCCGCCTCGGTCAGCGGCAGGATCGGCGTACAGCACGCGTCGGAGCCGTCGAACACCTCCGCCCACTCGGCCTGCGTCCGCTCGCGGAAGCGGGCCGCAAGGGCCTCGCGCAGCTCGCCGTGCCGGGCGAAGTCGTACCGGTCGGGAAGCTCACCGGCGAGCCCGAGCCCCTTGACCAGCTCGTCGTAGAACTTCGGCTCCAGCGAACCGACCGCCATGTGCCGTCCGTCGGCGGTCTCGTAGATGTCGTAGAACGGCATGCCGCCGTCGAGCAGGTTCACCGCGCGCTGCTCCCGCCAGCCGCCACCGGCGATCATGCTCGCGAGCATGGCGTTGAGGTGAGCCGAACCGTCGACGATCGCGGCGTCCACGACCTGGCCCCGGCCGCTGACCCGGGACTCGAGGAGCGCGGCGAGGACACCGATGACCAGGTACGTCGACCCGCCACCGAAGTCGCCCAGGAGGTTCGAGGGGAACATCGGCCGCTCCGGGCTCTGGCCGAGGCCGTGCAGCGAGCCGGAGATGCCGATGTAGTTCATGTCGTGGCCTGCAGTGGGGGCGAGCGGCCCGTCCTGGCCCCAGCCCGTCATCCGTCCGTACACCAGCCGCTCGTTGCGGGCGAGGCACTCTTCAGGCCCCAGGCCGAGCCGCTCGGCCGCCCCCGGACGCATGCCCTCGAGGAACACGTCCGCCCTCTCGACGAGGTCGAGCACGGTGGCGACCGCGGCCGGGTCCTTGAGGTCCATGGCGATGCTCGGCCGCCCCCGCGTGAGCAGGTCTGTCTCCCGGGCGCCTGCGCTGGCGGCACCTCCTGGCCTCTCGATGCGCACGACGTCGGCGCCCAGGTCGGCGAGGAGCATCGCCGCGTGGGGGCCGGGCCCGATGCCGGCGAGCTCGACGACCTTGATGCCCCTGAGCGGGCCGGTCCCCTGTCCGAGTGCGTACGCGTCAGCCATGCCGCGAGTCTGACAGTAGGACTGTCAGGATCGCGAGTGGGTGTCCGTCACGAGGGACACCAGGTTGACGATGATGGCGATCGCGGTGCCGACAATGGCCACGCCGAGGACGATCCGGAGGACGAGCGCCCAGTCGAACGTCGAGTCACCGAAGTCGAACGGGAACACCCGCCACATCAGGACGCTCACCGCCAGAGCCACCGCCAGCGAGACCGTGTCGCCCAGCGCCTTGGAGCGCTTGGTGTCCTTGAACAGGTACAGCACGTTGAGTGCGAGGCTCACCACGATCGAGGCGTTGACCCACGCCAGGACCTGGGTGAAGTCGTCTGTCAGGAAGGGGAGGACGTCCCATCCCGGCCAGATGTTGATGCCGAACAGCATGGCGGCGTTGATCAGTACAGCGATCACGTAGCCCGCTCGCCTGGCGGCCACCGAGGGGCGCTCGGTCGTCGTGGTGGCGGAGGTCATCGCTACCTCCCTCCAGGAAGGTGACTTACCCACCACGCTAGGTACAGCCGGGCCCGCGACAGCAGGGGCGAAGGTCACGAGGCGGGACCGTAGAACATGCAGTCACCCCGTTGGCGGTACGGCGTCAGGCGGGGACGTCGCCCGCGGAGGGTGCCCATGCATGTTCTACGGGCTCGTGGCCTAGTGGTACTCGTGCACCACCGCGTGGCCCTTGCCGCGCGAGATCATCCAGCGGTTCACCGGGAGGGTCACCGCGAAGGCCACGACGAGCGAGAACGCCAGTGAGGCCCAGAAGATCCAGTTCGCGAGGCCGGCGTTCAGGGCACCGGGGACGAACACCATCACGCCGTTGTCGACGATCTCCATGACCAGGATCGAGACGGTGTCGGCGGCGAGCGCGACCTTCACGGCCGCCGACAGCGGCAGGCCGGCCCGGACCACCGAGCTGACGGTCAGCAGGTAGCCGAAGAAGAACGCCAGGGCCACCGAGAGGACCACGGCGGGCCCCGTGGCCCAGCCCCACCAGGTGGCCAGCACCATGCCGAGGACCTCGCCGATGGCACAACCGGTCAGGCAGTGCAGGGTGGCGCTGGCGGCAGTGCGCCAGGAGCCGTCGGCACCCGCGTGGCCGGTGTGGTCGGCGTGCGGCTCAGGTGGGGACTGCTGGATCTCGGTGTTCTCGTGGCTGTGTTCCATGCGTTCTGTATACCCCCATGGGGTATCCGCGTCAACCCCAGCGCGGCCTGTGACAGGGCTCACCTGTGCAACTAGTTGCATAGGTCTGTCGGCAGGCGTCATCCTCGATGCCATGGCCCTCGAGCACGCGATCCTGGTCTCGCTGAGCGAGCGACCCGCCTCGGGGCTGGAGCTCGCACGGCGGTTCGACCGCTCCCTCGGGTTCTTCTGGAGCGCGACCCACCAGCAGATCTACAGGGTGCTCGCCCGCATGGAGGCCGACGGCTGGGTGCGGTCGGCGGCAGTCGAGCAGCAGGGCCGCCCGGACAGGAAGGTCTACGAGGTCACCCCTGCGGGCAGCGACGAGCTCGCGACCTGGCTCGCCGAGCCGATGCCGATGGAGAAGTTCCGGAGCGCCCTCGCCGTCCGGCTCAGGGGTGCGTCGTACGGCGACCGGGCCGCCGTGCTCGAGACCGTCCGGGAGCAGCTCGCCGACCATGTCGCCCGGCTCGAGCACTACGAGCACCTTGCCGCCCGCGACTTCCCCGACCCGAAGGCGCTCACCGGGCAGGCCCTTGACATCTACCTCGTGCTGCGGGGCGGCATCCGCCTCGAGCAGTTCTGGATCGACTGGCTCACGGAGTACCTCGAGGCCCACCAGACAACCCAAGACAGTGTCCCTGCCCGCCGTACCGCCGAAGGAAGCACCAGATGACCGACTACCCCCACCTGCTGGAGCCGATCACCCTCGGCGGCACCACGCTGCGCAACCGCGTGGTCATGGGTTCGATGCACACGGGCCTGGAGGACCGCGCCAAGCACCTGCCGGACCTCACGGCGTACTTCGCCGAGCGCGCCCGCGGCGGTGTCGGGCTGATCGTGACCGGTGGCTACTCCCCCAACGTCCGCGGCTGGCTGCTGCCGTTCGGTTCGATGCTGACCACGTCCGGCCAGGCCGACCGGCACCGCGCCGTGACGGAAGCCGTGCACGCGGAGGGAGGCGCGATCGCGCTGCAGATCCTGCACGCCGGACGCTATGGGTACACCCCACTCAGCGTCTCGGCGTCCGCGCGGAAGTCCCCGATCACGCCGTTCAAGCCGAGCGCGCTCTCGACCAGGGGCGTCGAGCGGACGGTGGACGACTTCGTCCGCGCGGCCTCGCTCGCCCGGCGCGCCGGGTACGACGGTGTGGAGGTCATGGGCTCGGAGGGCTATCTGATCAACCAGTTCCTCGCCGAGCGCACCAACCAGCGCACGGACGCGTGGGGAGGTACGGCGGAGAAGCGGATGCGCTTCCCCGTCGAGGTCGTCCGGCGGATCCGCGAGACGCTCGGCGACGACTTCCTGGTGATGTACCGGCTGTCGCTGCTCGACCTCGTCGAGGGTGGTCAGACCTGGGACGAGGTCGTCGCTCTGGCCAAGGCGCTCGAGGACGCGGGCGCGTCCGTGATCAACACGGGCATCGGCTGGCACGAGGCCCGGGTCCCGACGATCCTCACCCAGGTCCCTCGGGGCGCCTGGACGTGGACCACCGCACGGCTCAAGCCGGAGGTCGGGATCCCGGTCTGTGCCTCCAACCGGATCAACACCCCGGAGCTCGCCGAGCAGATCCTCGCTGACGGCCAGGCCGACCTGGTCTCGATGGCTCGCCCGCTGCTGGCGGACCCGGAGTTCGTGAACAAGGCCGCCGCGGGGCGGGCCGACGAGATCAACACGTGCATCGCGTGCAACCAGGCCTGCCTCGACCATGTCTTCGCGAACAAGCAGGCGACCTGCCTGGTGAACCCACGCGCGGCGCGCGAGACCAAGCTCGTGCTGCTGCCGGTCCCGCGGACCCGCGCCAAGAGCGTGGCGGTCGTCGGCGCCGGTCCGGCCGGGCTCGCGGCGGCGGTGTCAGCGGCCGAGCGGGGACACGACGTGACGCTGTTCGAGGCATCGCCGCAGGTCGGCGGGCAGTTCCGGCTGGCCATGAACATCCCCGGCAAGGAGGAGTTCGCCGAGACCCTCCGCTACTACACCCGGCGCCTGGAGGTGCTCGGCGTCGACGTACGCCTCTCCACCCGTGCCGGCGTTGCCGACCTCCGCTCGTTCGACGACGTCGTGGTGGCGTCGGGCGTCGTCCCGCGCGTCCCGGCGATCGAGGGTCTCGACCACCCGAAGGTCGTGTCGTACGCCGACGTGCTGAACGGCTCTGTCGTGCCCGGACGCCGCGTGGCGGTCATGGGGGCCGGCGGCATCGGCGTCGACGTGAGCCACTTCCTCACGCACGACCCGGACGAGGACCTCGACGCGTGGCTCGCGCACTGGGGCGTGGGCGACCCCGCCCTGCACCCCGGCGGGCTCACCGAGAAGAAGCCCCGGACCGCGTCCCGCGAGGTGTGGCTGCTGCAGCGCAAGGCGTCCTCGATCGGCAAGGGGCTGGGCAAGACCTCCGGCTGGGCGCACCGGGCGGTGCTCAAGGACTCGGGAGTCCACATGCTTCCCGCGGTCACCTACGAACGGGTGGACGACGAGGGCCTGCACATCAGGGTCGGCGTCACGGACAAGCGCCCCGGAGAGGCGCGCGTGCTCGACGTCGACCACGTGGTGGTGTGCGCTGGTCAGGAGTCGGAGCGCGGGTTGTACGACGAGCTGCTGGCTGCCGGAGTCACGGCTCACCTGGTGGGCGGAGCGGATGTCGCGGCGGAGCTCGACGCCAAGCGCGCCATCCGTCAGGGCACGGAGGTCGCGGCGTCCCTCTGACCGCGGCGTCCCTGTGACCGCCGACTAGGATCGGGTCGGCGCCGCACTCGGCGAACCCGCACCCAAGAGGACCCATGTCCACAAGAACGCCACGCCCCCGCAAGCACCTGATGACGCCGGGGCAGCCGTCTCGCCAGCGAACCGACGCGATGAGCCTGACCCGCGTGCAGCGCTGGGTGATGTCCACCCTGGCCGTCAGCACGATCTTCCACTTCGCCGCCGGCCTGGTGGTGGGAGCGATGTACGTCGACAAGCTCGACGCCAAGATCGGGTTGCTCGTCATCTCGGGCCTGGTCGGGCTGATCGCCGTCGCGGTCGGGATGATGATCCACCACAAGAAGCCGCTGTCGCCGTGGCTGGCCCTCGGTCTCCTGGTTCCCGCGATCGGCGCCGTGCTGGTCTTCTGACGCAGGTCAGGCCGACGGCCGCGCGACGCCTCAGGCGGCCGCGCGGCTCAGACAGCCGCACGGCGACCCGGCGGGGAGCGCTGCCTCCCCGACGGCTCGAGGATCCACTGTGCCCTGGCGACGGCGTGTCCTCGCTCCCGCTGGGGCCCGGGAACGCCGCTGCGCCGGGGATGGGCGGCCGGCCGGGCCGCTCCACCGCGTGGGGGATCGGCCCAGCTGGTCGCCACGATCTCGCGGAACGCCTCGTCCAGCCACGCCGGGTCGTCGCACAGCAGGTCGACGAGCTCGTCGTCGACGTCTCCGCCGGCGTACTGGTCCGGCAGGGTGGCCGGGGCCGATCCCCTGCCGGCCCCGGTCCTGACTGAGACCTCGCGAGTCACGGTCCTCAGCCTCGGGTCAGGCTTTGAGCTCCGCTCGGTCGTCGCCGGCACGGCGTACCTCGATCTTGCGAGGCTTGGCCTGCTCGGCGACCGGGATGCGCAGGCTCAGGACGCCTGCTTCGTACTCGGCGTGGATGTGGTCGGTGTCGAGGGTGTCGCCGAGGAAGAGCTGCCGCGAGAAGACACCCAGGGGTCGCTCGGCGACCTGCATCTCCACGTTCTCGTCGTGGACGGTCGGACGGCGCTCTGCCTTGACCGTGAGCACGTTGCGCTCGACGTCGACCTCGATGGCGTCGGGAGTCACGCCAGGCAGGTCGAACATGACGACGAACTCGTCGCCCACCCGGTAGGCGTCCATCGGCATCGCGCTCGGCCGAGACCACGTGCCCGAGGTGCTGCCGCCCACCAGCGACTGAGCAAGCCGGTCGAGCTCACGGAACGGGTCGGTGCGCATCAACATCTGTCTCCACCTCCTGGTTGTTCGGGCTTCATGTCAATGCACAGTTCTCTTCTAGCATGTCGTCATTCCGTTGACAAGCACCTCTGTCGATGTGACGATGACATCCGTGAGCACGGACCCCCAGCGAGCTCTCGAGCAGATCGTTGCGGCGGTCCGCCGTACGACCGTCGACCGGACGGGGGCGCACACGGCCGGGGTGGACGCCGGAGGCGAGGCGCTCGAGGCACTCAGCGCACTTCGTGACCTTCGTGACCAGTTCCTGTCCTGGGAGCCGGCACTGATCGAGTCGGCCCGGAATGCCGGCGTCTCGTGGGCCGGCCTGGCGCCGGCACTGGGCGTGACCAGCCGGCAGGCAGCGGAGCGGCGGTATCTCCGGCTGCGACCCAGTCAGGAAGCCGGCTTGACCGGTGAGGAGCGCGTCCAGGCGACCCGCGACGAGCGCGCGGGCGACCGGGCGGTGGCCGCGTGGGCGCGCCAGAACGCCCTGGAGCTACGACAGATCGCGGGCCAGGTGACGACGGCGTCCGGCCTGAGCAAGTCCGGTGAGCGACGAGCCCGTGACGTCGCGACCTCGCTCTCCGAGGACGATCCTGCGTCACTGATCGAGCCGCTTGCGGACGTGCACGAGCACCTGGTCGAGGACCACGCGCAGCTCGCCGCGAAGGTCGAGGCCGTCGGTCGTCAGGTCAGCCGGGTGCGACGGGAGACCCAGCAACGTCGCGGAGCGGCCAAGTCCTGAGGCCGGCCGCTCAGTCGTGGCTCAGGGCGCCGAGGTCCTCGTGAGCCCGGTGCGACTCCGGCTCGATCTGGAAGGTTGCGTGGTTGACGTCGAAGTGCTCGGCCACACAGGCGCTGAACTCGTCGAGCATCGATCCCACCCCGCGTCTCGCGAGACATTCGTCGGTGACCGTGACGTGCACCGACAGCACGGGGATGCCGCTGGTGATCGTCCAGGCGTGCAGGTCGTGGACGTCGACCACTCCGGGCACGGCGGTGAGGTGCTTCCGGACGTCGTCGAGGTCGATGTGCGGCGGGCTCGCCTCCAGGAGTACGTCGACCGCCTCCCTGAGCAGGGAGAACGACCGGGGAAGGATGACCGCCGCGATCAGCAGCGACGCGATCGGGTCCGCGCGGAGGAAGCCTGTTGTGAGTATGACGAGGGCGGCGACGACCACCGCGGCCGACCCGACGAGGTCGCCCAGCACCTCCAGATAGGCACCGCGCATGTTCAGGGAGGAGTCCTTGCGCCGCTGCAGGATGGCGAGCGAGATCCCGTTCGCGACCAGGCCGACCACCGCGAACGC
>DATGYO010000114.1:0-19804 GCA_035297905.1 Nocardioidaceae bacterium | reverse complement strand
GACGCACGGGCCGCGGCCGGGGGAGGGGCGCTCGCGCCGTCAGGGCGGCCCGCCGGTGCTGCCGATCCTGCTGCTGGTCCTGGTGCTGACCTTCGCCATGGGCCTGAAGCCGTGGCCGCTGCTCATCCTCGTGCTGGTGTTCTTCTGGGTGAAGGTCGCGAGCGGCCGGGGACCACGTCGGCGCTAGGCCGGAAGCCCTGCCGGAAGACCTAGAGGAGCGGCAGTGACCGCGACGAGCTCGGGAGCTGGGCGAAGCCGCGTGCGAAGGCCCAGCGCAGCTCCCCGACCGGATAAGGCCACTCCGCGGCCTCAGCCATCGCCTCGGGCCGGACGCCACGCGAGGCCAGCTCCCTGATCGTCTCGGCCACCACGCTGATGCTCGCGCGCTGGTGCATGAGGAACTCCTTGTCGACGGGGACGCCGTGACCCGGGACGACCACGGAGTCGCTGCCGATCATGCCGCTGGCCAGGTCGAGGGTGACGGGCCAGTCGAGCGGGTAGCAGTCGTCGCCGAAGCCGGGTACGTCGTCGCGGGCGGCCGACTCCTCGATCAGGTCACCTGCGTAGAGCACGTCGGCGTCGGCGACCCGCACCACGGCGTCGCCGGCCGTGTGACCGCGCCCGAGGTGGGCGACCTCGACGATCCGGTCGCCCAGGTCGATGACCCGGGCGGAGGAGAAGGTCTGGTCGGGTACGACGACCGCGGTTCCTGTCATGTCGAGCTCGTGGCCCAGGGCGTCGAGCATCGCCGGACCGTGCTCGGTCAGGGCCTCGGCGGCGTCCTCGTGAGCCACGATCGGCGGACCGTCGTACTCCTCGGCGAACGTGCCGTTGCCGAAGACGTGGTCCCAGTGCGCGTGGGTGTTGACCACGGCCACGACCTCGCCGGCGCCGAGTGCGCGGATCTGCTCCACGACCACGCGGGCGGTGGCGGCGGAGGAGTGGGTGTCGACGACGACCAGGCCCCGGCTACCGCCGATCAGCCCGACGTTCACGTCCGCGAGACGGTAGCGAGCCACCCAGCAGCGGTCCGCGACCTCGACGAAACCGGTGTCCTGAGGGATGTCGGCGCGAGCCTCTGGCGCGGGTGTGGTCATGGTCGCACCCTACGTCCGTGGATTCTTCCCGGAGCGGGGCAGGCTAGTAGCATTGGCACTCGAAACAGGTGAGTGCCAACTCACGAGAGTCGGGGCAAGGAGGCGAGATGGTCGAGGACCGCAAGCTCGCTGTCCTCCGCGCGATCGTCGAGGACTACGTGTCCACGCAGGAGCCGGTCGGCTCCAAGGCACTGGTCGAGCGGCACGGTCTCGGGGTGTCCCCGGCCACGGTGCGCAACGACATGGCGGCGCTCGAGGACGAGGGCTTCATCACCCAGCCGCACACGAGCGCCGGCCGGATCCCCACGGACAAGGGCTACCGGTTGTTCGTGGACCGGCTCAGCCAGGTCAAGCCGCTGTCGGCGGCGGAGAAACGCGCGATCGCGACGCTGCTCCGGGGCGCCATCGACCTCGACGACGTGGTGCAGCGGACCGTCCGCCTGCTCGCCCACCTGACCCGTCAGGTCGCGATCGTGCAGTACCCCACGCTCTCGCGCTCGACGGTGCGCCACGTCGAGCTGGTCACCCTGGCCAGCACCCGGCTGCTCCTCGTGCTGATCCTGAGCACCGGCCGGGTCGAGCAGCGCGTCGTGGAGCTGCCCGAGGCCCTCGACGACGACACCGTCGCCCGCATCCGCACTGCGCTCAACCGGGCGACGTTGGGGGAGAAGCTGAGCGACGCCGCCGAGCGGCTCGTCGAGGTTCCCGAGCAGTACGAGCCGGACGAGCGGGCTCCCGTCGCGGTGATCGTGGCGACCCTGGTGGAGGCGATGTCGGACCACCGCTCCGACGAGCGGGTCGTGGTCGGCGGCACTGCGAACCTCGCCCGGTTCGGTGACGGCTTCGACGCCTCGATCAAGCCGATGCTGGAGGCCCTCGAGGAGCACGTCGTGCTGCTGAAGCTGCTCGGCGAGGCGAGCTCGCCGTCCAGGCTGACCGTCCGCATCGGTCATGAGGTGCCCCACCAGGAGCTCTCGACGACCTCGGTCGTGGCCACAGGCTATGGCCCGGGCGACGAGGCACTCGCGACCCTGGGCATCGTTGGCCCGACCCGCATGGACTACCCCGGAACGATGGCGACCGTGCGCGCGGTCGCGAGGTACGTTTCGAAGATTCTCGACGAAGGATGAGCTGAGAGACACTGTGAGCCAGGACCCCTACGAGACCCTCGGAGTCCCGCGCGACGCCGACGCGGAAGCGATCAAGAAGGCCTACCGCCGCCTCGCGCGCCAGCTCCACCCGGACGTGAACCCCGATCCGGCGACCCAGGAGCGGTTCAAGGACGTGACGCAGGCCTACGAGGTCCTGTCCGACCCGGAGAAGCGCCGGATGTACGACCTCGGCGGTGACCCGTTCGGAGGTGGCGCCGGAGGCTTCGGCCAGGGCACGGGCTTCTCGTTCACCGACATCATGGACGCCTTCTTCGGCGGTGCCGGAGGCGGCGCTGCCGGTGGCGGGCGCGGCCCGCGTCCCCGGACCCGTCGCGGTCAGGACGCCCTGATCCGTCTCGAGGTCGACCTCGCGGAGGCGGCGTTCGGGACCACCCGGGAGCTGAAGGTCGACACGGCCGTCCTCTGCACGCTCTGCGAGGGAAGCGGCGCCGCCCCGGGTTCGAAGCCGGTGCCGTGTGAGACGTGCCACGGGCGTGGCGAGGTGCACCAGGTGCAGCGGTCGTTCCTCGGCGAGATCCGCACCATGCGGCCGTGCGCGGCCTGCCGCGGGTTCGGCACGATCATCCCCGAGCCCTGCCGTGAGTGCTCCGGCGACGGCCGGGTCCGGTCTCGTCGCACGCTGACCGTGAAGATCCCGGCGGGTGTCGACACAGGCACGCGCGTGCAGCTCTCCGAGCAGGGTGAGGTCGGCCCCGGAGGCGGGCCGGCGGGCGACCTCTACGTCGAGATCCACGTCGCCGAGCACAAGGTCTTCACCCGTCACGGCAGCGACCTGCTCTGCACGGTGACCGTGCCGATGACCGCGGCAGCGCTCGGCACGACCATCGAGCTCCCGACGCTCGAGGCGGACCTCCACGACGGTGAGAGCCAGACCGATCTCGAGACCAGCGTCGAGCTCGACATCCGGGCCGGCACACAGTCCGGCTCGGAGATCGTGCTCAACGGCCGCGGAGTCCCGGCCCTGCGTGGCGTCGGGCGCGGCGACCTGGTCGTCCGGGTCGTCGTCGAGACGCCCACCCGGCTCGACGACCGCCAGGAGGAGCTGCTGCGGGAGCTTGCCGCCCTGCGCGACGAGGAGTCGCCGGACGGACAGGTGCAGGCGACCCACAGGTCGGTGTTCGACAAGCTGAGGAACGCGTTCAACCCCCGATGAGCCTGCCGGTGTTCCACCACCCGGAGCTCTCCGGCGTGGTCGAGGGCGGTTCGGTGGAGCTCACCGGTGACGAGGCGCGCCACGCGGTGGTCGTCCGCCGGATCCGGGTAGGCGAGCGGGTCGCGCTGACCGATGGCGCCGGTACGACGGTCGTGGCGACCGTGGCCGCGACCACCAAGAGCTCCCTGACCGGCACCGTGTGCGAGGTGACGCGGGTGCCGGGCGAGTCGCCGAGGCTGGTCGTGGTGCAGGCGATCCCCAAGGGCGACCGCGGCGAGCTCGCGGTCGAGATGCTCACGGAGGTGGGTGTCGACCTGATCGTGCCGTGGGCCGCCTCCCGGTCGGTCGCCGTGTGGCGGGGGGAGCGGGCGGCGAAGTCGCTGGCGAAGTGGCGCAGCACCGCCCGCGAGGCCGCGAAGCAGTCACGCCGCTCCTGGTTCCCCTCCGTCGCGGAGCCGGCGAGCACGTCGGACGTGGTGGTCCTTCTGCGCGACGCCGCCATGGCCGTCGTACTGCATGAGGCCGGGACCATGCCGCTGGCCGGCCTGGAGGTGCCCGCCGAGGGAGACGTGGTGGTGGTCGTCGGGCCTGAGGGCGGCATCAGCCACGAGGAGCTCGAGGCGTTCGCTGCCGTCGGCGCCGAGCCGCTCCGGCTCGGACGGTCCGTCCTGCGCACGTCGACGGCCGGTGTGGCCGCGGCGGCCGCTCTCCTCTCGCGCACCAGGCGCTGGGCCTGACCGCTGACGTAACGACGCGGTACCGGGGTCGTTGAGAGAGCAGAACACGTTCTCGTGAGGAGCTCTCCCGCATGCGCCGACCCCGCAGAAGCCCGCTGACCGTGACCGCGGCCCTGACCGGAATCGCCCTGGTGGCCGGAGGACTGGTCGGTGGCACCGTCCCGGCTGCGAGCGGAGCCGACGGGCTCGACCGCTACGGCACGGTCCGGAACATCCTGCCGCCCGGCCAGTCGGGAACGGTCACGGCAGCAGATCTGGCGGCCGTCGGCCCGAGCCGTCAGGCCACGGGGACGACGCCCAGGAACTTCGCCGACCAGCTCGAGATGTACGACGCGCTGGCCAAGCGCAACCCCGGGACGCTGACCCGCAAGGACCTGGACACGCTCTACAAGCGCTCCACGTTCACTCCGCAGCGGGTCGAGCGCTCGGCCTCGCCCAAATCCGGCGTCCACATCGAGTGGGACCAGTACGGCGTGCCCTACGTCAACGGCGCAACCTATGACGACGTCATGTACGGCGCGGGCTATGCAGCGACCCGCGACCGCATGTTCCTCATGGACGCGCTGCGGCACGCCGGGCAGGCCCGGATGGCGGAGTTCGCCGGTGACACGCCCGGCAACATCGCCATGGACCGCAGCCAGCTGGCCAATGCCTTCTACACCCGGAAGGAGGCACAGGCCCAGATCGGCCAGATCGCCAAGCGCTACGGCCAGGAGGGGCAGAAGCTCGCGCGCGCAGTGGACGCCTACATCGCCGGCATCAATGCCGCGCAGGACGAGATGTGCCCGCACGGCCTGCCCTCCGGACCCGAGTGCCCGGTCGAGTACGCCGCCCTTCAGAAGACGCCGCAGCCGTGGACTCGTGCGGACGTCGTCTACGTCGCCTCGCTCGTCGGTGGCATCTTCGGGAAGGGTGGTGGCCAGGAGTACGACAACGCCCTCTGGCTCCAGCGCCTCGTGAACCGCTTCGGCTTCAAGAAGGGCGTGCGGATCTACAACGACCTGCGCCACAAGAACGACGGGGACGCCCCCACCACATCGAGCATCCGCACGCCGTACGGCGGGGGTGGGGTCGACCCGCGCCGGCCAGGTGTCGCGATGCCCGACCTCGGCGGCCGCACGGCTCCTGGCAGCGGCGCGGAGCAGGACGGCGGTGGACCGGTCCCCGGCGGGGGCGCCGCTCCGTCGATGGACCTGCCGGGCATGAGCATCAAGCTGCCTCTGGGCCAGCACGGCATGAGCAACGCGCTCGTCGTGGGACGCCAGCACACGACGACAGGCAGGCCGATCGCGGTGTTCGGGCCCCAGACCGGCTACTTCACGCCTCAGCTGCTCACCGAGCAGGTGCTGGTCGGCCCGGGCATCAAGGCGCGCGGTGTCTCTTTTGCCGGCACCAACCTGATCGTGCAGCTCGGCCGTGGTGAGGACTACGCCTGGTCGGCGACGAGCGCGTCGAACGACAACGTCGACACCGTCGTCGAGCGGCTCTGCAACGTCGACGGCAGCCGGCCGACCGTGCAGTCCGAGGCCTACCGTCGGGGGAGCAGGTGCGTCCCGATGCAGCGCTTCGAGCACACCGAGACGACGACGCCGGGCGCCGGCTCCCAGCAGCCGCCGGCCCAGCACACCTTCCTGGTCCTGCGCACCAGGCACGGACTCGTCCAGCGGCGGACCACGGTCGGCGGCCGACCGGTCGCGATCGTCCGGCAACGCAGCACCTACGGCCACGAGGTCGACTCCGCGATCGGGTTCGCCAGGCTGAACGACCCCGGCTACGTGCACGACGCCGGGTCCTTCCAGCGGGCGGTGTCGGCGATCGACTACACCTTCAACTGGTTCTACGCCGACAACCGCGACATCTCCTACTACTCCTCAGGCCTGCTGCCCGTGCGTGCCCCAGGGGTCGACTACGACCTGCCTCGGTGGGGCAACGCGAAGTACGACTGGCAGGGCTGGCTGCCCTTCCGTCGCCACCCGAGGCAGACCAACCCCGGCAGCGGCTACCTCGTGAGCTGGAACAACAAGACCGCTCCGGGCTTCGCGGCCGCCGACGACATCTGGGGCTACGGCTCGATCTACCGGTCACTCGCGCTCGAGGACGGCCTGAAGCGGAAGATCCGTGGCGGCGCCAAGCTCGACACCGCGGGGGTCACCGGAGTCATGGCGCAGGCGGCGACGGAGGACACCCGCGCCTACTACACCCTGCCGTGGCTGTTGAAGGTCATCGGCAAGGACCCGAAGACCCGAGCCGCCCGCGCGGCGCTCACCTCCTGGCTGAGACACGGCGCCCAGCGCGTGGACCGTGACCGCGACGGTCACTACGCGAACGAGCAGGCGATCGCGCTGTTCGACAGCTGGTGGCAGAGCGGGAACAGGTCGGTCGCCTATGACGTGCTCTCAAGCCGTCTCGGCACCCGGCTGCCGCGCATGGTCCCGACGCTGCTCGACGACCACCCGCGGCTCGGCGTGGGCTCGGCCTGGAACGGCATCGCGTGGTACGGCTACGTGAACAAGGACCTGCGCACCCTGCTCGGTCGCCAGGTGAGGGACCCGTACCACTACTCCTACTGCGGAGGCGGGCGTCTCCGGGTGTGCCGCCAGGTGCTGAGGCGGTCACTGCGTGCGGCGGTCGCCCGGGTCACCGCAGCGCAGGGGGTCCACGGCGTTCGTGCGCTGACCTACGACAAGAGCATCGACTTCATCCGGAGCAGCACGGCAGGTGTGGTGGGCGTCCGTCCGATCGACTGGCAGAACCGTCCCACCTTCCAGCAGGTCGTCGAGTTCACCGGGCACCGGCCACGTCGCTAGGTCAGGTGAGGGCTCAGCGAGCGAGGAACTGCTCGAGGCCGGCGACCTCGGCATCGAGCTCTGCCTTCTCGCTGCGCGTGAGCCGGCGGAACAGCTCCACCTCGACGCGGTCGTCGACCTGGCGCCACAGGCCCTCGAGCATGCCGTCGACGAAGACGGTGCTGCTCGTGCCTCCGTTGCGTCCCATCCAGCGCTGCCGCTTGTCCGGTTCGCAGACGCGGGTCCGGTCGGCGTGAGAGAGCCAGAGGTTGTCGTACTTCCCCAGCAGGCGCACGGGTGCCGGCTCGTCCGGGTCCGCCAGCGGCAGGTCGGGAAGGTCGAGCAGGGTGCGGCCGTCCTCTGTTCTGTGGCGCACGACCTCGTCGGAAAGGCCGGCGACCACCTGCCGCAGGCCGGTCAGCCCGGACCAGGTCGTGATGTCGGCGGCCGTCGCAGGGCCGAAGGCCCGCAGGTAGCGGCGGACCACCTCGTGCATGTCGAAGCGGGCCAGGGGCGCACCGAGCCAGTCCTCGACGTGCACGTAAGCCGGTGCGCCGCTGCGCTTCCACACGCCGCGTGGCGGTGCCTGCACCAGCGGCAGCAGGACCCGGACCGTGTTGGCGAGGTGGCCGGACTCGTAGCCGGGGAACCGCTCGGCGAGCGCGGCTCCGAGATCGCGGACGCTCACCGGCTCGCGGTCGAGGCTTTCGCGGGCGGCGGAGACCAGCTCCTCGCGGGGGATGTCGGCGCAGTGCCCGAAGAACTGCGTGCTGCGAATCTGGCGTTCGAGTGCCTCCTGCAGCAGGGGGCGCAGACCGAGGCAGTCGACCGCTGTGACCAGGTGGATGGTCCCGCGCATCAGCAGGATGCGGCTGGCCTCGCGAGACTCGAGAAGCTCGCTGAGCTCGGCCGGGTCGAAGTCCGTGAGCCTCGCCCACAGTCCGATGTACGGCGGCAGCGTGTCCTGCGCCTGGAGCCCGACGAGGTGCTCGATGGCATGCATTGCGGGAGCCGAGGTCCGCTCGAGCAGGTGCTGTCGCTTCAGCAGGGTCCGGTTCAGGACGCGCGAGGTCAGCACACGACCGAGCCTAGAGCCTTGCGTCAGGGCACCACGGTGATCTGCTTGGTGTCCTGCCACGGGGCGAAGCCCTCGCCTCCGGAGGGGTCGCTGTCGTGGACCACCAGCGTGTAGCTGCCCGGAGGGGCGTTGACAGTGAACGAGTACGGCGCCATCCGGCAACACTCCTCGGCGGTGGTGAAGCCCCGCTTCACGACCCGGTTGCCCTCCTTGAGCTCCCACTGGACGTTGGCCTCGAACGCCGCCGCGAGACCGGACACCTTGAAGGGGGCGGCTGTCTTCGCGCCTTCGCCAGGCTCGATGATCCACACCTGGGCGAGCACGTCACCCGCGTCTGCCTGGGCCAGCGGCTCCGAGGTCGGCACACCGAGGATCGTGTCGGTGCGATGGCCGTTGAGCAGCAGCTGTACGGCCTCGCGCGACTGCTGCGCCGCCTGCGCGGTGTAGATCAGCTGCTCGACCGCCATGTCCGCCTGCTCCTTGCTCAGGTCCGCGGGTCGGTCGTGGAGGGAGGCGTCACCTCGTACGTCGACCGTGACGACGTCTGACGGAGCCGCGTCGACATGAGCGGCGGTCGTGCCCTCGGGCCAGTCGGTGCGGTAGTCCCGGTCGGTCGGGGAGGTCGCGACTGCCTGGTTCACGGCTGCTGCGACCGGGTCGCCACCCGTGTCGACGCGGTGGAACTCTCGGTAGAGCCTGACGCCGTGGCTGGTCTCACCGACGTAGTACACCGGGACGGTCTCCATGACGGTCGCTGGTGCGGCGCTCTGGCTCGGCTCGCCGGTTGAAGGGCTCGGCTTGCTGACGGCCGATGGTTCCTGGGCCTGAGTCTTGCCGGCGGTGGCCGAGGGGCCTGCGAAGCTGGGCGGCCTGCTGCCCGTCGTACCGTCGTTGCTCATCATCGTGACTGCGGTCACGGTGGCTGCCGTCGCCACCACGGCCGCAGCGGCACCGAGTAGCCAGGGTCGCTTGCGCTGCATGGGGCTCACCTTCGTCCGTGCGTGGATGGATCCGAGCGACTCACGTGGCTCGATGTCGGAGACGGCGTCAGAGAGCAGCCGGCGAAGCTCCTCGTCTTTCATCGCGCGTCCTCCAGGAGGTGGCGGAGCGCCGCGGCTCCCCGCGAGGCATGGCTCTTGACCGCACCCCGGCTGATGCCGAGCGTGCTGGCGATCTCGGCCTCGGAGAGGTCGGCGTAGTAGCGGAGTGCGAGCACCTCGCGCTGCCGCGTGGGTAGCTCGCGAAGCGCGTCGAGCACGAGGCCGCGCCGTTCGGAGGCGAGGGCGTCCTCGTCGGCGCCGTGGTGGTCGGACATCGGGTCCGGAGTGTGCCGGGCCTGGACGCCCCGGCGGCGTAGTACCGACCGGGACCGGTTCACGACCGTCTGCCGGAGGTAGGCCATGGCGCTGTCGGGGTCCCGGAGGGTCCGCCACCGGCCGTGCATCGCGACGAAGGAGTCCTGGACGACCTCTTCGGCGGTCTCGACGTCATGGACCAGGAGGACCGAGAGGCGCACCAGCCGGCGGTAGTGGACGGCGTACAGCTCGTCCACGGCGGTGTCGGCGTCCCACCGGGGCGCGGCGCTCATGATCCTCCCGCCTGGCACAGGGGCGGCCAGCTGACTCATCACGCTAGTTCCACGCGGAGCGCGTTCGCGGGGTTTACACGCGCGTGTCCGGAGTGTGTGAGGATCGCCAACCCGTGGAGGCCCGCGGCTACCGCAGCCGGCTCACCCAGACCCTGGCCTGACCCGGCCTGAATATGGTGGGGCCCATGAGCGCACAACGAGACGCGGACTGCCTGTTCTGCAAGATCGTCGCGGGGGAGATCCCCGCCGACGTCGTGCACGAGACCGAGACGACGGTCGCGTTCCGCGACATCGAGCCTCAGGCGCCGTCCCACGTCCTGGTCGTTCCACGGACCCACCATCGCGACGCCGCGGCGCTGGCTCGCAGCGAGCCCGGCACGGCAGTCGACCTACTGACCGTGGCTGCCGCGGTGGCCGAGCGGGAGGGCATTACGGAGGGCTATCGCCTCGTGTTCAACACCGGTGCCGGTGCCGGCCAGCTGGTCTTCCACACGCACCTGCACGTGCTCGGCGGTCGTCGGATGGGCTGGCCGCCGGGCTGAGGGCACCCTTGAGTCCGAAGCCGCCCGGGCGCTCGCCGCATCATGCATGATGTGTGCAGGGTCACATCGGTCATCCGAGGAGGTGGCCAGTGCTCACCAGGGCCTATCGCTTCCCGCTCAACTCGAGTCGAGTTCCGGTGGGGGAGCCGCTTCTGGAGGTCGGCGGTGTGTCGCTGCGGTTCGGCGGCATCCGAGCGCTCAGTGACGTCTCCTTCACCGTGACGCAGGGCCATGTGCACGCTGTCATCGGCCCCAACGGTGCGGGCAAGTCGAGTCTGCTCAACTGCGTCAGCGGGCTCTACCGGCCGCAAGAGGGCCAGATAGTTCTCCGCACCCGGGACGAGCACGGCGCAGCCTCGACGCACGACCTCGCGAAGGCGAAGCCCCACCGCATTGCCCGCCTCGGCGTTGCCCGCTCGTTCCAGAACATCGAGCTGTTCGGGCACCTCACCTTGCTCGAGAACCTGATGCTGGGCCGCCACATCCACATGAGCCACCGACTGCTCCCCTCGATGGTGTGGTTCGGGCCCGCCCGCAGACAGGAGGTGCGTCACCGCGAGTTCGTGGAGGAGGTCATCGACCTGCTCCAGCTCCAGCCGTACCGCAACCATCACGTGGGCGCGCTCGCCTTCGGCATCCAGAAGCGCGTCGAGCTCGGGCGGGCACTCTGCGTCGAACCCGCACTCCTGCTCCTCGACGAGCCGATGGCCGGCATGAACGCCGAGGAGAAGGAGGACATGGCGCGCTACATCCTCGACGTGCACGAGCTGCGCGGCGTGACAGTGATGCTGATCGAGCACGACATGGGTGTCGTCATGGACATCTCGCACCGGGTCAGCGTGCTGGACTTCGGGAAGCTGATCAGCGACGGCACCCCCGCAGAGGTGCGCAAGGACCAGGCCGTCATCGAGGCGTACCTGGGAGCCGACGCATGAGCGAGGTGATGACGGGTGTCCAGCCAGCGGCCCACAACAGACAGGACAGCGCCGACAAGACCTTCCCACGGCTGCTCGCGGAACGTGCCGGAGAACGACCCAAGGACGTGGCTCTGCAGGAGAAGCTCTACGGGATCTGGCAGCCCATCAGCTGGCAGGAGTACGCCGACCGGGTGCGCGACTTCAGCCACGGTCTCGCCGCGCTCGGCGTCACGCGCGGCCAGATCGTCGCCGTACTCGGGGACAACCGGCCGGAGTGGCTCATCGCCGAGGTGGCCGCCCAGTCCATCGGGGCGGCGGTCGTCGGCATCTACCCGACCAGCCTGGACGAGGAGATCGTGCACATCCTGACGGTCGCGAAGGCAAAGGTCGTCGTCGCCGAGGACCAGGAGCAGGTCGACAAGCTGATCCGGGTCAAGCGCGTGGTGCCGCAGCTCGAGACAGTCGTCTTCTACGACCCGCACGGCCTGGAGACCTACACCGAGCCATGGCTCATGGAGTTCTCCGCCATCGAGCAGCGAGGGCGCGAGTGGGAGGAGGCCCACCAGGGCTGGTTCGAGTCGGAGGTCGCGAAGGGCGACCCCGACGACGTGGCCGTCGTGTGCACGACGTCGGGCACGACCTCACGGCCCAAGCTCGGCCAGCTGACCCATCGGAACCTCCTGTCGATGGCCGACAACCTCACCTCCATCGACCCGCTGGGGCCGAAGGATCGGTTCGTCTCCTTCCTGCCGCTTGCCTGGATCGGTGAGCAGATGATCGCCGTCGCCTGTGGGCTCTCGCGGGGGATGACGCTGTCGTTCCCGGAGGACGCCTCCACGCAGCGCAGCGACATGCGGGAGATCGGGCCACATGTCATGTTCAGCCCCCCGCGGATCTGGGAGTCGATGCTCTCCGAGGTCCAGGTGCGCATCGACGAGGCGGGCTGGCTCAAGCGCAAGGTGTTCGGGTTCGGCTACGACATCGGTGACCGCGTCGCCGAGCGGCGCGTGCGCGGCAAGCGGCTGGGCGTCGGGTCGCGCGTGAAGGCGAAGGTCGCCGACTGGGTGGCGCTCCGTCCGGTGCGGGACCAGCTCGGCCTCACGCGGATCAGGCGCTGCTACACCGGCGGGGCGCCGCTCGGCCCCGACGTATTCCGGTTCTTCCACGCGATCGGGGTGAACCTGAAGCAGATCTACGGCCAGACGGAGATCTGCGGCATCGCCGTCGCGCACCACGACGACGACGTGCGCTTCCACACCGTGGGCGTCCCGATCCCTCAGACCGAGCTGAGGATCAGCGACGACGGCGAGATCCTGCTGCGGTCACCATCGGTGTTCGTCGGATACGTAGGCAACGAGGCGGCCACCGCTCAGGCGATCGACGAGGACGGCTGGCTCCACACCGGCGATGCCGGCTATCTCGACGAAGGCCACCTCGTGGTCATCGACCGAGCCAAGGACGTGCTCACCTCCGCCGACGGCACGCGGTTCTCCAGTGCCTTCATCGAGAACAAGCTGAAGTTCTCACCGTACGTCGAGGAGGCGGTCGTCTTCGGCACCGAGGAGATCACCGCGATGATCACGATCGACGCGATGACCGTCGGTTCCTGGGCCGAGAACGGGCACCTGACGTACACGACGTACACCGACCTCGCCCAGAAGCCGGAGGTCTATGAGCTGATCACCGACGAGGTGCACCGCGCCAACTCCGACCTTCCGGACAGCATCAAGGTGCGCCGCTTCCTGTTGCTCTTCAAGCGGCTCGATCCCGATGACGACGAGATCACCCGCACGCGGAAGGTGCGTCGCAACGTGATCAACGAGCGGTACGCCGACCTCATCGACGCGCTCGACCGAGGCGAGGACTCGGTCAGCATCACGAACACGGTGACCTACCAGGACGGCACGTCGGTCAAGCGCACGATCGACCTGAAGATCAGGGACCTCGACGGCTACGAGCCGCCCAAGCACAAGAGCCAGCGCCCCGTCTGGAGCGGCCGGCGATGAACACCTTCCTCAACCTCACCGTCTACGGCCTGTCCGACGGCGCCATCCTGGCGCTTGCAGCCCTCGGCTTCGTGCTGATCTACAAGGCGACCAGCGTCATCAACTTCGCCCAGGGCGAGTTCCTGCTGATCGGTGCCTACACGCTGTATGCCGCCTTCGTCGTCTTCCGGCTGCCGATGGTGGCCGCTGTCGCCATCGGCATCGTGTTCGCGATCATCCTCGGCGTCGCGATCGAACGGCTCGTCCTGCGGCCGCTGGTCGGGGAGAGCGCGATCAGCGTGATCATGGTGACCATCGGTCTGGCGGCGTTCCTCAGGGCGGTCGTCCAGATGATCTTCGGCACCAGGCCGGTCGCCCAGCCGGCGCTCCTGCCCCGCACTCCGGTCGAGCTCCTGCCGGGCACGTCCGTCCCGCTCAACCGGCTCCTGGTCATCCTGATCGCCGCCGTCGTGCTCGTCGCGTTCACGTTGTTCTTCCGCCGCAGCAGGCACGGCATCGCGATGCGTGCGGTGGCCGACGACCAACAGGCGGCGCTGACCATGGGCATCTCGGTCCGCCGGTTGTTCGCCATGGCCTGGGCTCTGGCGGCCCTCAGCGCCCTGGTCGGAGGGATCCTGCTGGGTGACGTGACGGAGGTGAGCGGGCGGCTGGCCAACTTCGGCCTCTTCGTCTTCCCGGTCGTCATCCTGGGCGGGTTGGACTCGGTCCCCGGAACGATCGTCGGCGGCCTCACCATCGGTCTCACCATCCAGTACGTCAGCGGGTACTCCGACCCCGGGCTCGCCCAGATCGCTCCCTACCTGGTGCTGATCGCGATCCTGCTCGTCCGGCCCTACGGGCTCTTCGGCGAGACCCGCATCGAGAGGGTCTGACATGGCCGCGACCGCCACCGGCATCTACCAGCGCACCTACACCCGGGACCTGGCGTTGCGGCACACCCGCGCGGAGTACTTCCGGCTCGCGCTGGTCATCGCCGGAATGGTCGCCACGCCGTACCTCATCAACAACTACTGGCTCTCGATCCTGAACACCATCCTGATCGCCGTCATCGGTGCCGTGGGTCTCAACATCCTGGTCGGCTTCACCGGGCAGATCTCGCTCGGTCAGGGTGGCTTCCTCGC
The DNA here is from genome assembly GCA_035297905.1 of Nocardioidaceae bacterium. Classification (GTDB taxonomy): domain Bacteria; phylum Actinomycetota; class Actinomycetes; order Propionibacteriales; family Nocardioidaceae; genus Nocardioides_C. The sequence continues at coordinate 5,607 of DATGYO010000114.1, read as the reverse complement.
TGTGGGCGCGTTCACCTCCGCCCTCCTCTACCAGCGCGCCGACCTCCCCGCGCCACTGAGCATCGCGGCCGCGGTGGTGGTCACCGCCGTGGCAGGGGCGCTCTTCGGCCTGCCGGCCCTTCGCCTCAAAGGGCTCTACCTCGCGATCGCGACGCTCGCGAGCCAGGAGATCATCGTCTTCGTCGCCCGCAGGTGGGAGTTCCTCCGCGACGGAACCGCGCCGCTGTCGGTCGACCGGTTGCACGTCGGCGGGTTCGAGATAACCCGTGAGTACTTCGAGTGGCAGTGGTACTGGATCCTGCTTGTCTGCGCCGCGCTCTCGGTGATGGCGGCCCGCAACCTGTTCCGCACCGGTCTCGGCCGGTCGTTCATGGCGGTGCGCGACCAGGACATCGCGGCCAGCGCGATCGGCGTGAACCTCACGCGCACGAAGGTGACCGCCTTCGCGCTGTCCTCGGGCTTCGTGGGCTTCGCGGGTGCCCTCTCCGCCCACTACACCGAGACCGTCACCTGGGAGTCGTTCACGCTCGAGATCTCCATCCTGTACCTCGCCATGATCATCGTGGGTGGGCTCGGCAGCATCGCGGGCTCCGTGTACGGCGCCTTCTTCATGATGTTGGTGCCGGTCCTGCTCAACGAGCTGGTCTTCGTGGTCGGTGACACCGTCCCGTTCCTCGTGAACCGGCTGCCGGCGATCGAGAACGCGGTCTTCGGCCTGATCATCATCGTCTTCCTGCTGGTGGAACCGCGCGGCCTCGACCGCATCTGGCAGCGAATGAAGGACTACATCCGTTTCTGGCCGTTCCGCTACTGAATCGAAGGAGGAACCATGTCCCGAACCCGGTGGCTGGTCGCCGTACTGGCGGCTCTCTCGCTCGGACTCACCGCCTGCGCCCCGGGTGGGGGTGGTGGCGGCTCCGGTGGCAACAGTGAAGGCCCGATCAAGATCGGCGTCATCGCCGACCTCACCGGCGCGACAGGCGACGTCGGCAACCCCTACAACAAGGGCATGATGGCGTACGTCGACTGGCTCAACGGCAAGGGCGGTATCGACGGTCGCAAGATCGACGCCACGTCGAAGGACTACGCGTACGACGTCCCGACCGCTGAGCGACTGTACAAGGAGTACGTCAACGACGGCGTCGTGGCGATCCAGGGCTGGGGCACCGGCGACTCCGAGGCCTTGATGAAGAAGGTGGCCGCTGACGAGCTGCCCTTCATGTCGGCGTCGTACGCCGAGGCGCTGACCGACCCGAAGACGGCGCCTTACAACTTCGTGGTCGCGCCCACGTACTCCGACCAGATGCGCGTCGCCCTCAACTGGATCAGCAAGGACGCCGGAGGACCCGCCCAGGTAGCGATGTTCCACAACGACTCGCCCTTCGGACTCGCGCCGCTGGCGGACGGTCAGGCGTGGATCAAGGAGCAGGGGCTCGACCTCGAGATGACGCCGTACGCGATGCCCTCCGGCGCCGCCAACTACGTCGGCCTGCTGTCCCAGGCCGAGAAGCAGGGCGCCAAGTACATCGTGATCCAGAACGTCTCGAGCCCGGCGGCGCAGGTCGCGAAGGACATCAAGGCACAGGGCCTCGACATGAAGATCGTCTGCCTCAACTGGTGCGCCGACGAGCAGTTCGTCGACACAGCGGGGGATGCAGCTGAGGGACACGTCCTCGTGCAGCCGTTCGCACCGATCACGGCGAACCAGCCGGGTCACCAGGAGATCCAGACATACCTGAAGGGCAAGGGCTCGTCACTCGAGAAGGAGGGCCTGCACTACGCGCAGGGCTGGTACACGATGCACGTGATGGCCGAAGGCATCCGGGCCGCGCTCAAGGACGGCGGCGACCTCACCGGCGCCTCCATCAAGAAGGCGCTCGAGACGATGGGACCCATCGACACCGGCGGTGTGGTGGGCACGGGCAAGGTGGAGTTCACGGCGGACTCGCACCGCGGCTCCACCGGTACTGGCATCTACGTCGCCAAGGGTGGCGTGATGGAGCCCCTCGAGACCGGCGTCACCCCGGAATGACCTCGACGCCGATGCGGCAGGAGGGGGCGCCCGGAGGAGTTCCGGGCGCCACCCCCTCGGGGCTGCTCACGGTCAACAACGTCGAGGTCATCTACGACGAGGTGATCTTGGTGCTGCGCGGTCTGTCGCTCGACGTTCCCGAGGGCAAGATCGTCGCGCTGCTCGGCTCCAACGGCGCCGGCAAGTCGACGACGCTGAAGGCGATCTCGGGACTCTTGCCCAGCGAGCGCGGGGAGATCACCGACGGGTCGGTGACCTTCGACGGGCGCGACATCACCCGGATGGACGCAGCGGACCGGGTGAAAGCAGGCCTCTCGCTCTGCATGGAGGGCAGGCACGTGTTCGAGCACCTGTCCGTCCACGAGAACCTCGTCGCGGGTGGCTACTCCCGAGGCGGTGCGGCCGTCGAGGACTTCGACCTGGTCTACAGGTACTTCCCGAAGCTCGGGGACATGCGCAACCGCGTCGCCGGCTACCTGTCAGGAGGCGAACAGCAGATGCTGGCGATCGGCAGGGCACTGATGGCCAAGCCGCGGTTGCTGATGCTGGACGAGCCGTCACTGGGCCTCGCACCGATCCTCGTGAAGGAGATCTTCGGCTACATCAGGGACCTCAACAGGGACCAGGGGATCACGATCCTGCTCATCGAGCAGAACGCCCGCCGCGCGCTGGAGGTCGCCGACCACGGGTACATCCTCGAGCAGGGGCGCATCGTGCTCGAGGGGCCGGCGGCGGAGCTCACCGAGAACCCCGACGTGAAGGAGTTCTATCTCGGGCTCGGGGAAGGTGGCCAGAAGAGCTACCGGGACGTCAAGCACTACAAGCGCCGCAAGCGCTGGCTCTGAGATCGGGGAGTGTCATGTCAGTCGCCACAGCCGTCCAGGAGTACCGAGACCGCAACGGGCCGCACGTGCTCAGGGTCCTTCGCTCGGCGGCCGGAAGGGCTGACCGCCTCGATGCCCGCCTTGCCGAGGCGGGGGTCTCCGCCGAGGCGGACCTGGCCGACCTCGACCGGCTGGTTGTCCTGAGCAAGGACTCCCTGCCTCGCCTTCAGGAGGCCCAGCCTCCGCTCGGGGGGCTGCTCGCGGATGGCGCGGTGGTCGTACGCCTGTTCGCCTCACCCGGCCCGATCTACGAGCCGCAGCTCGCTGGAACGGACCCGTGGGGATGGGCCCCCGCACTCGAGGCCTGTGGCATCGGTCCGGACGACGTCGTCCTGAACTGCTTCAGCTACCACCTCTCACCTGCGGGAGCCATGTTCGACGAGGCCTGCCGGGCGGTCGGTGCGACGGTCGTTCCCGGTGGCGTCGGGGCCCCTGAGGTGCAGGCACAGGTGATCGCCGACCTCGGCGTGACCGCCTATATAGGGCTGCCGAGCTACCTGGCCACGCTGTTCGACCGGTTCGACGGCCTTGGGGTCGAGAGGGGCAGGTGGCGGATGGCCAAGGCGCTCGTCACCGCGGAACCGCTTCCCGACACGTTGCGCGACCAGCTCAGGGCCCGGGTCCCCACGGTGCTCATGGCCTACGGAACGGCCGAGGCAGGGCTGATCGGCTTCGAGACTGCGCCCGGGGAGGGGCTGAGACTGCCGGAACCCAGCTACGTGCAGATCTGTGACCCCGACACCGGCCTGCCCATGGAGCCGGATGAGCCGGGTGAGGTGGTGGTGTCGCTGCTTCACGCCGACTACCCGTTGCTTCGGTTCGGCACAGGAGATGTCTCGAAGTGGGTGGTCGGTCCTGAGGGGGACCTGCGGCTGGCAGGCGTTCTCGGGCGGGTCGGTGCGGCGGTGAAGGTCCGCGGGATGTTCGTGCACCCGCATCAGGCCAGGCAGGTGGTCGGCGCGTTGCAGGCAGCCGGTGCAGACGCCGGTCGGTTCGTCGTCGAGCGGGTCGGTGACAAGGACATCCTGCGCCTCGAGATCGTGGCGACCGCAGGCACGGACGGCTCTGCACTGGTGGAGGCAGCCACGCGGCAGACCAAGGACATGTTGCGGGTTCGCCCTGAGGTCCGGCTGGTGGACTCCCTCGACGGCGACGACATCCTGGTGGACGCTCGAAGCTGGGACTGAGTGCCCAGGACTCAGCGGCGCGAGGGTCGCCTGGCGAGGTAGGCGTCGAGGGAGATCGCGAGCACGGCGACGCCGGAGTCGTCGTCCAGCCTGCCGGACACCGTGACGAGCGAGCGGCTGTCGTCCCGGTGCTGCACCTCCTCGACGGCGACCCGCCCCACGAGGGTCGTGTCGGGCCGCACAGGGCTGACGAACCGGACGTCGCGGATCCCTCGCGCCGCGATCGTGGCGCAGCGGGACCAGAAGCCCGCGACCGAGAGCCGCTGGAAGATGGCCATGGTGTGGATGCCGCTCGTGATCAGGCCGCCGAAGAGCCCGCGTTCGGCCGCCTCGGCGTCGACGTGGAAGAACTGCGGGTCCCAGGCCTCGGCGAAGCTCGTGAGCTCCTCGGCGGTGACCTTGTGTGAGCCGAGGGGGAACACCTCGCCGACGGTCAGGTCGTCGGCGTACAGCGTCGACTCGTCCCAGGCGTCGGGGTGCTGGCTGAGGTCCATGGCGGTCACGGTAGGTCAGGCGCCCTGTCCGAGGAGGGCGCGGTAGCTGCGTCGTCGCCGGGGCTGGATGAGCGTCCCGAGCGCGAACGCGGTCTGTTTCGTGACGTAGTCGTCGAGATCGAGCGTCCGCTCGAAGTACCAGTGTTTGAGCGCCCACCCGTGCGCGAGCAGCAGCAGGTTGTAGGAGACGAGCTCGACGTCGATGTCCAGCAGCTCGCCTGCCTCGATGCCCTCCCGGAGAACCTGGCGTAGAGGCTCGCTGGTGGTGACCTCGAGCTCCTAGATCCTCGCTCGGCCCTCGTCGCTGAGGCTCTTGCTCTCGCGGTAGGTCAACACGGCTGCGTGCCGGTGATCGTCGATCACCTCGCAGTAGGCGCGGAACGCCGCCGCCAGCCGCTCGACCGGGTTGTCGCCGGCCGCCTCGATGGCTTCGGGCACCCGCGTCGCGAACTCGTCCAGCACGTCGACGATCACGGCGAGGAGGAGGTCGTCCTTCCCTCCGAAGTACCGATAGATCAGCCCGACGCTGACACCGGCCTCCTCGGCAACCGCCTGCATCGAGACCGCGTGCGAGCCGTCGCGCTCCATCAGCCTCGCCGCCGCACCGAGCAGCTGCTGACTCCGTCGCTGGGCGCGCGTCAGGCGTGCGGCCTCGTGCGGGTCGAGCTCGTTCAGCGGAGTGACGGTACTCATGGGACCTCCGGGGTCGGGGCGGTGAACCAAGATTCACTTTATCCCAAGTTCGTGAGTTGAAACCCTTGACCCACCGAGAAAATGAACCTACCTTCATAGGAAGTGAATGAACGTTCACTTCCTGTCTTTCTATGGCCCAGTCGAGTCGAGAGGTGGCCACGGTGTCGGACTTCGAAGACATCCAGTACGTCGTTGAGGAGTCAGCGGCGATCATCACGATCAACCGGCCGGATCGGTACAACGCGTTCCGGGCCAAGACCGTCGAGGAGATGATCAAGGCCTTCCGTCTGGCCTGGGCCGACAAGCAGGTCCAGTCG
>DATGYO010000113.1:0-9851 GCA_035297905.1 Nocardioidaceae bacterium | reverse complement strand
GCAGTGACGGTGCCGCGCTGGCTCCCCGAGAAGATCTGCTGGGCGCTCTCGGACGAGTACCACGAGGTCGAGGGCGGGCACGTGCGCATCTACACCGGCGACGAGCTCGTCGGGAAGGTGGAGCGAGCGGGCATGACCTTCACGGGGAAGGAGCACGCACATGCACTCCACTCGCCGTACTGGTGGCTCAAGTGCGCCGTCGGGGTGGACAACTCCGAGCACCTGCTGCCCAAGACCTACCACCGGCTCCTCGTGTGGGACATCATGAAGCGGCCGTGGCTGACCCGCACCGCGGAGCGGGTGCTGAACCCCGTGATCGGCAAGAGCATGGTCCTTTACTTCACGAAGCCCTGAGTGCTGATGACCCTGGACATCCCCTCGCTGCCCGGCCTGCTGAGCGCCGACGACGTCCGCACGACGGCGGCCTGGATCGCGCAGGTGCAGGAGCCGAGCGGCGCGATCCCGTGGTTCCGTGGAGGTCACACCGACACCTGGGACCACGTCGAGTGCGCGATGGCGCTGCTCGTCGCCGGCGAGGTCGATGCGGCGGAACGCGCCTACACGTGGCTCTTCGAGAGCCAGCGCCCTGACGGGTCCTGGCCGATGAAGACCACCTGGCGCGGGGTCGAGGATCCGGGCACGGACACGAACATGACCGCGTACGTCGCCGCGGGGGTCTGGCACCACTGGCTGGTCCGGCGCGACGAGGCGTTCCTCCAACGGGCCTGGCCGGTGGTACGGCGGGCGCTGGACTGCGTCACAGGGCTCCAGCTGCCGTTCGGCGGCATCGCCTGGGCGCGCGACGAGCTCGGTGCGTGGTGGGACACCGCTCTGGTGGCGGGCAGCTCCAGCATCTACCACGCCCTGGCGTGCGGGCTCGCGCTGAGCGAGCTCGTCGACGAGCCCCAGCCGGGCTGGGAGCTGGCGGCCGGCCGGCTCGGCCACGCGCTGCGGGAGCATGAGGACCGCTTCGAGGCAAAGCCGCGGTACTCCATGGACTGGTACTACCCCGTCCTCGGCGGGGCCCTGCGCGACGACGACGCGGCCGTCCGGCTCGCGGCGAGGTGGGACGACTTCGTCGTGGAAGGTCTCGGGATCCGCTGCGTGGACGACCGTCCCTGGGTCACCGGTGCGGAGACGTGCGAGCTGGCGTTGTCGCTCGACGCGATCGGGCAGCCGGAGCGAGCCCGCGAGCTCGTGAGGGACATGCAGCACCTGCGCGACGTGGACGGGTCCTACTGGACCGGCTACGTGTTCGCCGACGACGCGCGGTGGCCGGTGGAGCGAAGCACGTGGACCGCGGCCGCGGTGATCCTCGCCGTGGACGCCCTGTCCGGCACGAGCGCCGGCGCGGGCATCTTCCGGGGCGAGAACCTGCCCGGGCCCTTCACCGAGATCGCTCTCGGGTGCGGCTGCGACCCGGCGCGCGCCGGCAGCGGGTCAGCGCACCGGGTCGCCGGCTTCTCCCCGCACCCGCGTTAGGACCCGCATCGAGCCGAGAACCTCGGTCTCGGTGAAGTCGCCGCTCTCGAGCGCGCGCAGGTACACCCGGTAGGGCGCCTGCCCGCCCTCGGCCGGGTCGGGGAAGACGTCGTGGACCACCATCAGTCCGCCGTTGGCGACCCAGCGGCCCCAGCCCTCGTAGTCGTTGTTCGCGTGCTCGTCGGTGTGCCCGCCGTCGATGAAGAGCAGCGAGAGCGGCGTCCGCCAGTACTCGGACACCGTCGTCGACCGGCCGACCACCGCGACGACCTGCTCCTCGAGACCGGCTCGGGCGATGGTGTGCCGGAACCACGTGATGGTGTCGATCTTCCCGACCTCGGGATCGACGAGGGTCGGGTCGTGGTACTCCCAGCCCTCCTGGTTCTCCTCCGAGCCGCGGTGGTGGTCCACCGTGAAGACGGTGCCGCCGACCTCCCGGGCGGCAGCGCCGAGGTAGACCGCCGACTTCCCGCAGTAGGTGCCCACCTCCAGCACCGGCCCGTGAGGCAGACGCCGGCGGGCCAGCCGGTGGAGCAGCTCGCCCTCGTCCGGCGGCATGAACCCCTTCGCCGCCAGCGCATGCTCCAGCAGGTCGGCGGGCATGCCGTCGTGAGGGCTGCTGGTGGGGCGGTTCTCAGGGGGCATCTCGGTCTCGTTCCGCTCTCGGACGTGGCGTGCGCCCGCCAGCGTATCCATGGCAGTATTGAAACACGTTCTACATGTGGAGGATGCGCAGCGTGACGATGGGACTGAGCGAGGAACAGGCGGCGCTCGCCTCCTCTCTGGCCGCCTGGGCCGCGGACCGCGAGTTCGCCGAGGTGGTCCGCCGGGCTGAGAGCGAGGGCCCGGCAGCCCTGCTCGAGGCGTGGCACGACCTCGCGGACCTCGGGATCCTCGGCATCGGAGCGCCCGAGTCGCTCGGTGGCGCCGGGGGCACGCTCCTCGACCTCGCCTGCGCCTTGGAGGCCGCCGCTGCCGGCCTCGTGACCGGGCCGTTGCTCTCCACCGCGACAGCAGCCGCCCTGCTGTCGGAGCACGTCGAGACCACGGTGGCGAAGCGGGTCCTCCCCGCCATCTGCGACGGCTCGGTCAGGGTCGGCCTGGCCGCGCGTCCCGCCCCGCTGACCGTGACCGACGACGGAGCCACGCTCAGCGGCACAGTCCCGGTCGTCCTGGACGTCGCGACCGCGACGCACCTGCTCCTCGGCGCGGCGGACGGCCCGGACGCAGGGCCGGTCGGCGGCCGGGGGGATGTCGAGACCTGGTTCCTCGTGCCGCTCGACACGGACGGCGTCTCGCTCGAGGTCAGCGAATCAGGTCCGGACCTCTCCCGCACCGTCGGGGCGGTGCGGCTGAGCGACGTGTCCGTCACGTCCGACGAGAGACTCGAGGTCCAGCCCGTCAGGGTGCGCGACCTGTTGCTCGTGCTGGCCGCTGCCGAGGCCTCCGGCACCGCACGATGGGCGTTGCGGACGGCGGTCGAGTACGCCGGAGTGCGGGAGCAGTTCGGGCGGAAGATCGGGTCGTTCCAGGCCGTCAAGCACCTGTGCGCCCAGATGCTCGAGCGGTCGGAGTCCGCCACCGCGGTCGCCTGGGATGCCGCGTCCGCACACGAGGCCGCTCCTCGGCAGCTGGGCTTTGCCGCAGCCGTCGGCGGCGCAGTCGCGCTCGACGCGGCGGTGGAGAACGTCAAGGACTGCATCCAGGTGCTCGGAGGGATCGGCTTCACGTGGGAGCACGAGGCCCATCTCCACCTGCGACGAGCGCTGAGCACTCGACAGCTGGTCGGTGGGACCGACCGGCTTCGCCTGGGGATCGCGACCCTCGCACTCGACGGAGTCCGCCGGAGGCCGAACATCTCGCTCGGGGAAGGGGCTGAGCAGCTCCGGCAGTCGATCCGCGCCGAGGTGCGTCGGGTCGCGGAGGCACACGACGATGCCCGTCGTACGGCACTCGTGGAGGCCGGACTGCTGACACCGCACTGGCCCCAGCCGTACGGCCGCGGCGCCGACCCACGCGAACAGCTGGTCATCGACGAGGAGCTCGCCGCGGCCGGCATCAGCCGACCCGACCTCGGCGTCGGAGCCTGGGCGGCGCCCACCATCCTGGGACACGGGACCGACTCTCAGAAGAAGCGGTTCCTCACGGCGACGCTGCGGGGCGACATCGTCTGGTGCCAGCTGTTCAGCGAGCCCGGCGCAGGCTCCGACCTCGCGTCCCTCCGCACGAAGGCCGAGCGCGTCGACGACGGCTGGTCACTGACCGGCCAGAAGGTGTGGACCTCGCTCGCCAAGGAGGCGCACTGGGGCATCTGTCTCGCGCGGACCAACGCGGAGGCCCCACCCCACAAGGGCATCACGTACTTCCTCGTCGACATGCGAAGCCCCGGCATCGAGATCCGGCCGCTGCGGGAGATCACCGGCGAAGCGGTGTTCAACGAGGTGTTCCTGGACGGCGTCATGGTGCCGGACGACTGCGTCGTAGGAGAGGTGGACGGGGGCTGGAAGCTGGCCCGCACCACGCTGGCCAACGAGCGGGTGGCGATGAGCGGGTCGTCCCTCGGCGTCAGCGTCGAGCGTGCGCTCCAGACCGTTCGGCCCAGGCGGGACGAGCCGGCCGCCGCGGCAGAGCTCTTGCGGGTGGGGGGAGCCGTCGCCGACGCGGTGACGGTCACCATGCTCGGAGCCAGGGCCACCCTGCGTGCGCTCGCGGGCCAGGGTCCCGGGGCGGAGTCCAGCGTGCAGAAGCTCGTCGGCGTCAGGCACCGCCAGGAGGCTGCCGAGCTGACCTACGACCTGCTCGGGCCCGAAGCGTTGGTCGGTACGCCGGAGGCCGAGGAGGCGTTGCACGAGCTGCTGCTCACGCGGTGCCTCAGCATCGCCGGCGGCACGACCCAGATCCTGCGCAACGTGGCCGGGGAGCGGATCCTCGGACTCCCGCGAAGCTGAGACCGGACCCGGCGCCCTGCTGGCATGGCACCCGCAGGGGCTGTCAGGCGGAGCTTCTCTGCGGGGAGTCCTTCCACCGTCCGTAGTTCCAGCGCAGGAAACGGTCGACGCCTCGGACCACGTGCGCGCTCCGGATCGACGGGAAGACGTCGAACGCGTGCTGCGTGCCGGGCAGCTCGGCGTACGCCACCGGGTTCTTCGAGACCTCGCGGAGACGTCGTACGAACTCTCGGGCCTGGGCGACCGGCACGAGGCTGTCGTGGGCGCCGTGCAGCACGAAGAACGGCGGAGCGTCGGGACTGACTCGCAGCAAGGGTGATGCTCGTTCGAAGTCGGCGAGGTCGAGCGCCGGGTCCTTCTTGAGCACGTGCGGACCGAGGAAGGCGTCGCGCATCTTCACCGTCCGGCGATCGCCGCCCACACCCGCGAAGTCGTAGACGCCGTAGTGCGGGACGGCCGCCTGCACGGTGGTGTCCGCGCCCTCGAAGCCGGGCTGGTACTCCGGGTCGTTCGGCGTGAGGGCGGCGAGCGCAGTGAGGTGCCCGCCGGCAGAGCCTCCGGTGATGGCGACGTACGACGGGTCGCCGCCGTACTGCTCGATATTCTCCCGGATCCAGGCGATGGAGCGCTTCACGTCCACCAGGTGCGTGGGGAACGGGTGCTTGGGACTGAGTCGGTAGTTGATCGCCACGCACACCCAGCCCCGAGCGGCCATGTGCAGCATCAGCGGGATGCCCTGCTGGTCCTTGGTGCCGATCGTCCAGCCGCCCCCGTGGACCTGGAGCAGCACCGGCGCACCCTCGACCGGACCGCCTGCGGGGCGGTAGATGTCGAGCAGGCCGCGGCGGCTTCCCCGCCCGGCGTAGGTGATGTTCTTGACGACGTCGACCTCCGGGTGCTGGATCCGGAACGGCATCGCGAGCTGCTGCCACGGGGTGGCCATGTCGATGTCGGTGTAGACCTTGGTCAGCTCCTCGCGGTACTTCTCGCCGAGGGCCTCGATGAGTGCTCCCTCGACGTCGTCCTTCGCGCCCTGTGACTCGCGCATCAGGTAGGCGAGCCCTGCGATGCTCGCCACAGCGAGTCCGACGGCCTGCTTCCGAGCGTGACCATCACGGCGGCGGAGCGTTAACTCGGTGAGCGTGTCGGCGGCGGTGACGGCGGCGAGGTGGGGTGCGAGCTCGGTGGTGAGCCAGCCCGCGGCCATCGTCGGTATCCCCGCCCAGTAGCCCGGGAACGGGCGCAGGGCATTGGCTGTCAGGGCGGCGGTGATGACCTGGCGTCGCAGGAATCTGTCCGGCATGGCCCCAGCATAGGCAAAGTAGAACGCGTTACAGAAACGGCATTACCATGGGTTCGATGAACCGACTCAGCGGACTAGACGCCAGCTTCCTGTACCTGGAGTCGTCCACGCAGCTGCTCCACGTGTGCGGCGTGGTGATGATCTCGCCCGAAACGATGCCGGAGGCGTACTCCTTCGACACGATGAAGGCCGCGATCGGTCGACGGATCAGCGCGATGCCGGAGTTCCTCCGTACGCTGCACACCGTCCCGTTGCACCTCGACCACCCGGTCTGGGTCATCGACGAGGACTTCGACATCGACCGGCACGTGCACCGGCTCGCCGTACCGTCACCGGGCGGGCAGGAGGAGCTCTCCGAGATCGTCGGCCATCTCGCCGGGATACCGCTCGACCGGTCCCGCCCGCTCTGGGAGATGTGGGTCATCGAGGGGCTGGCCGGCGGTCAGATCGCGGTGTTCACGAAGATGCACCACGCCACCGTCGACGGCGTCTCGGGGGCCAACCTGATCTCGAACCTGTGCAGCCTCGAGCCCGAAGCGCCGGCGGTGCCGGACCGGGCGCCGGACCACGACCGGGTGCCGAGCGACCTGGAGCTCGCGGCCCGCGGCGTGGTGTCCGTCGCGACGAAGCCGGTGGAGCTCGCCAAGCTGGTGCTGCCTTCCGCGGGGATCGTCACCCACTGGATCGGACGGGCTCGCAAGGGCAAGGCGATGCCCGCGCCGTTCACGGCGCCCAGGACGTCGTTGAACGGCACGATCACCGGACATCGCTCCGCCGCGTTCGCCGACTTCGACCTCGACGACGTCAAGGTCGTCAAGAGGGCCACCGGCGCAACGGTGAACGACGTCGTCCTGGGTCTCGTCGGCGGTGCCCTGCGCCACTACCTGCAGGAGCGAGACGAGCTGCCGGCGAGCTCGCTGGTCGCCATGGTGCCCGTGTCGGTGCACGGCAAGTCCAGGCGTCAGGGCAGCAACAAGGTCTCGGGCATGTTCACCAGGCTCTACACGGACATCGCGGACCCGCTCGAGCGCATCCGGGCGATCGCGGAGACCAACGCAGACGTGAAGGAGCACCACCACGCGATCGATGCCGACACCCTCCAGGACTGGGCACACTTCGCCGCCCCGCGCACGTTCGGCATGGCGGTGCGGGTCTACTCACGCCTGCGTCTCGCGGAGAAGCACCCGGTGGTTCACAACCTCGTGGTCTCGAACGTCCCGGGACCTCCGGTACCGGTGTACTTCATGGGAGCGCGGATCGAGGCGCTCTACCCACTCGGCCCGGTGTTCCACGGCGCCGGTCTCAACGTCACCGTGATGTCGAACAACGGCAGGATGAACGTCGGCCTCCTCGCCTGCCGCGAGCTGGCACCGTCCGTGTGGGACCTGGCCCGGCGGATCCCCTCAGAGCTGGACGCGGCGCTCGAGGCCCTGTCTGTCTCGCACGCGAGCAGCGACTGAGGCGCAGGCCTCGAGGAGGACGGGCACGAACGTCTCTGCGGCGAGCACACAGCCGGCGTGCCCGGTGTCGGCCTCGTGTGTCGTCGCAGCCGGGATGCGTGCGGCCAGTCCTCGCTGCCGTTGGGCGGGGATGACTCGGTCTTTCCTCGTCACGACGACTCCCGTCGGCACGTCGATCCGTCGCAGCCACGGCCTCGAGTGATGACGTCCCAGGACGGCGACCGCCTGCGCGACCGCCCACGGGCTGGTCTTCCGGAACTCCGCGAGCGCCCAGTCGTGCAGGTCCTCGACGTGGTCGATGTCGAGCATGTGCGCGGCAGTGTGAGCGGCTGCCGTCGCTGTGCGTGAGTGCGAGAGCCCCCGCAGCGTGCCCATCGAGACCGCCATCCCCTGGAAGAAGAGCACCTCCGCCGGTGTCGCGCGAAACCGGTCGGTGGTCGCGCCGAGCACGAGGCCCGAGACGGCCTCGGGATGCTGCCGCCACAGCCGCTGGGCGATGATCGAGCCCATCGAGTAGCCCGCGACGATGACGCTCGTCAGGCCGAGCACCTCGATGAGCGCTGCGGCGTCGTCGGCGCAGTCGTGGAGCGAGAACTCCTCGGACATGATCCCCTGGCCGTGCCAGCGCTGGTCGAGCGTCACGACCCGGTACCGCTTCGTGAGCTCGGGGATGGCGGGGAACCAGGTGAGCAGACCCGTGCAGCCCACGGCATGCAGGAGCAGGAGGGTCGGCGCTCCCGGCGGTCCGGGACTGTCCGTCACGTACGTCGCACCCCGCCCGGGGAGCTCGACCACCCGACCCTCGGGGATCTGCGCGGAGGGGAGTGGGACCGCCTTCCGTATCGCAGTCCGGCGCATCGCCCTGGTCGTGGTCAAGAAACCCTCCTCAGGGGTTGCGGTCTGCCGCCCACACTAGAACACGTTCCAGGCGGCGTACAGGGGCTGCTCAGAACGGCGAGTCACCGCTCGAAGCGCGTCGGCTCAGAAGTCGCAGGGCGGTGCCGAGGTAGATCAGGTTGAAGAGCATCTGCATGGTGACCAGCACCTGAGCGAGCGTGCCGGCGGCGTGAATGTCCCCGAAGCCGACGGTCGCGACGATCGTGGTGGAGAAGTAGAGCGCCGCAGTCCGGTCCCGAACCCCCACGAACTGGTCGGGGGCGAACCGGGACACCACCGAGTAGGTCATGGCGAAGGCGAGGACCAGAAGATAGAGCGCGCTGAGCAGCCATTGGATCCGGACAAGGTCCTTCCCCAGGATCCGCTCACTTCGGCGAGCATGAGCCCGGAACACCAGGGCGACGCCGGCCGCAAGGAGCACGCTTGCCGCGACGCGCATCAGGTCGGTCAGGTCTTGCCACTCGACGCTCAGCGGAATGACGTAGTAGCAGGCGGTCAGCAGCACGAGGACGAACGTCGTCTGCTGCAGCAGCTGGAGGATCAGCCGCGGCAGCCCTGAGGGGCTCGTGCGCGCCGGCTCCTCTGTCATGCCATCCAGACTCGCACCTCGGACGGCGCCCGCATCCGTTTTGGGCGAGATGAAGGGCTCGAGGCGGGCACAGCCCGGGTGCCTCCGGCCGCTTCACCCGTCACGGGTGATGTCCCAACGCACGCGGTGAGGTGCACTGGACGATGGGTCGGCGCTTGGCCGGCCCGAGACTGGAGTGGAGAGCCCCTTGCGCCCGGCTACCTACCTGATCAGGGTCGACGAGACGCTCGAGGCCGACGAGGCGGAAGCGCTCCTCGGTTTGGCCGTCGTGGAAGGAACCGAGACAGGCACCGTGTTGCGCGGCGTCGTCGCCGACAACTCCGCACTGGTCGGCACGCTGCGAGAGATCGAGAGCCTCGGATGCACCGTGCGTGACTTCAGCGTGGTCGACGAGGACCTATCGGGACCCGAGGCGCCTCGCCTCCCGCAACAGCGGTCGGCGCCCACGATGCGTGAGCGCCGACCGTGAGCTGGCGCTGGTTCAGCGCAGGCCGACCTTGCGCGAGCAGACGGGCCAGGCGCCCCAGCCCTGCGACCGACGTACCTTCTCGGCGATGCGGATCTGCTCCGCACGGGACGCGCGGTGCGCGTTGCTGGCGTACTTGCGTCCGCCGTACGAGCTCCAGGTCCCGCTGCTGAACTGGAGACCGCCGTAGTAGCCGTTGCCGGTGTTGATGTGCCAGCGCCCGCCGGACTCGCACTGGGCGAGGCGCTTCCAGGTCGACAGCGACGCCGCCTCCGCTGAGGAGGAGACCATCAGGGTGCTGAGGGCGGAAATGAGGGCGACGACAGTCGCGACGAGCATGCGTGTGCGCATGGAAACCAGACCTCTCGTACGCCTGCGAGGTCAGCTGTCGGGTTCGGGCGGAAAGGTCTTGCCCGGCCTCGTCCGCGCTTGGCGGTAGAGGCTTCACCCCGAGGTACCTCCGGTGACGGATCGGCTCACGTGAGCCGATGCGCGCCGGGGACCGTGGAGAAGTGGGTCCCCCGCTCCTGTCCCTGGTGTGGTGCTCGATGGTGTCGTACCGGGCGCGGGACAGGATTCGGCGTTGCCCCGGTGCGACGCCCCGCCGTCTTGCGGAGCCCGTCCAGAGTAAGCAGACGGCAGGGGCGCACCAAGCCGGACGCGAAACTTCGTGACGAGCGTCTCAGGCGCGTGTCACCCGCCTGCA
>DATGYO010000112.1:0-13885 GCA_035297905.1 Nocardioidaceae bacterium | reverse complement strand
GTTGCTCTCCTCGACGGTGATGACGCCTTCCTTGCCGACCTTGTCCATGGCCTCGGCGATGATCTCGCCGACCTGGGTGTCAGCTGCGGAGATCGAGGCCGTCGAAGCGATCTGCTCCTTGGTCTCGACGTCCTTGGCCATCCCGAGCAGCTGCTCCGCGATGGCCTCGACCGCCTTCTCGATGCCGCGCTTGAGCTGCATCGGGTTGGCACCGGCGGCAACGTTGCGCAGACCCTCGCGGACCATGGCCTGGGCCAGGACCGTGGCGGTCGTCGTGCCGTCACCGGCTACGTCGTCGGTCTTCTTGGCAACTTCCTTGACGAGCTCGGCACCGATCTTCTCGTACGGCTCCTCGAGCTCGATCTCCTTGGCGATGGACACACCGTCGTTGGTGATCGTGGGGGCGCCCCACTTCTTCTCCAGCACGACGTTGCGACCCTTGGGACCGAGGGTGACCTTGACGGCGTCAGCGAGCGTGTTCATGCCACGCTCGAGGCCGCGCCGGGCCTCCTCGTTGAAAGCAATGAGCTTCGACATAACTCCTGCGATTCCTCACGCGTAGAGTTGTGAATGAACCGGGTCGATGCCCGCGACGGACGGTCTCTGCGGACCGGCGATCCCTTCTCGCCGGCGCTCGAGGCCTCATCTTCCCGGCCCTTGAACTGTCACTCTCATGCTGAGAGTGCTAGCCAATGTTTAGCACTCGACAAGGGCGAGTGCAAGGCGACCCCGGCGATGTCGACGGTGTCCGGGACGCGGCTTTCGAGGTCGGCTCCGGGACTGGTGTCTAGACAGCGCTGATGCCTGAGGTCGAGGGGCGTGCCGAACCATTGACCGTCACCAGCCGCAGTCCTAGCCTGAATTCACCTCGTGGGTGCGACGGGGTTTTGGCCGGAGCAGCGGAATCCTCACCGATACCGCTCTCCGGCCTCTCACGTTCAGGCCCTGTTCGGAGGGAACCCGCCCGTGGCGATCGGTCCCCAGTGCTCGACGGTGATCCTGATCAATGACTTGTTCTGGGCTCGCATCGCCTCGCGGTACTCGTCCCAGTCCGGATGCTCGCCCGAGATGCAGCGGTAGTAGTCCACGAGCGGCTCGAGCGCCTCGGGCAGGTCGAGGACCTCGGCAGTGCCGTCGACCTGCACGTAGGGATCGTTCCAGTCGTCGGAGTGGATGAGGATCGAGACCCGGGGATCGCGACGGAGGTTCACCGCCTTCGCCCGCTCGGGGTAGGTCGACACGACGATCCGGCCTTGGTCATCCACACCGCAGCTCACCGGCGACATCTGGGGCCGGCCGTCCTTGCGGGTGGTGACGAGCGTGCCCTTGTGCCGGGGCCGGACGAACTCCAGCAGCGAGTCCCGGTCGACCTTCTCCGCGGTAGCGATCTTGCGAGCCATGCCCGGCAGCCTAGCGGCGGCTGGTTGACTCAGCCGCATGCAGTGGTGGCGGGTGAAGGTGGTGGCCAACGCGGTGAACGGGTCGACCCTGCTCGGCCTCGGCATCGCGAGAGTCGGCCGCGCGCGGCTCACCGGGGGCCCCCGCGGTCTGGTGCTGGCCACGGGCTACCGGAACAGCTTCCCCCGGGCAGGTGCGTTCACCGTCGGCAACGTCGTGCTCACCCGTCACGATCCTGCCTGGCTGTCCCAGCGCGAGCAGGTGCTCGTCCACGAGGAGCGGCACAGCTGGCAGTTCGCCGTGACGCTGGGCCTCCCGATGCTGCCGCTCTACGTCGCCGCTGCAGGCTGGTCCTACCTGCGCGGTGGGGACTTCTCGACGTACAACGTCTTCGAGGTGCGAGCAGGGCTGGAGGACGGCGGCTACCCGCTGGTCAGCCGAAGGCAGCGGCTGCGTCGTGAGCAAACTGCCTGAGCAGCCGCAGCACGCCGTCCGGCCCGTCGACGACGATGTCGGAGAGCTCGACGAGCGCCTTCTGCTCCTCTGATCCGGAGCAGATCAGGAGACCGGGACGGCCTTCCTCCCGCAAAGCCTGCGCGGCCCGGAACGCCTGGACGTCGCCGAGGTCGTCACCTGCGACGATGACTCCGTGGCCGCCCAGCTCGGCATGGATGGTTCGCAGCGCCTCCCCCTTGTGCATGCCCGGGGCGCGCACCTCCACCACCATCCGGCCCGGCTCCACCCCCAGGCCGTGGCCGGCCGCGGCCTTGGTCAGCGCCGGCAGCAGGCGCTCGAAGGCTCCCACCGGGTCCGGCAGGCGACGCGTGTGGACCGCGACCGCGAGCCCCTTCTCCTCCACGAACGCGTCCGCGGCATCGTGGGCGCGGAGGAGGTCGGGCAGCTCCGACAGGAAGCTGTCGAGCCCCTCGGGCGGCTCGGGTGAGACGACGCGGCCGTCGGCAGAGGACCACCGTTCGTTGCCGTACTGGCCCATCAGGTACAGCGCCCGGTTGTGCTCGGCGAGGGCCTTGCCGACCTCGTCGAAGCGGCCCAGCTCGATCGCCTGGCGCGCAGGGCGTCCGGTGATCACCGCGACGCCGCGAACCTGTTCTGCGAGCGCGATCAGGGTCCTGGGTCCGTCGGGATGGATGACGGCCCTGGCCGGGTCGGGCACGATCGGCGAGAGCACCCCGTCGAAGTCGAGACCCACGACCACGCGTGCGGCATCCGCCACGAGGTCGTCGTACCGCTGCTGACCTTCATCGGTCCGGAACTCCATGGGCCTACTCAACCAGAGGCCCCGACTCGCCGGCCGGTCAGGCGAAGTCGGTGGTCAGGATCACCGTGAGGCGGTCGAAGCGCATCGGCGAGATCGCCGGCTTGATCCGCTTGATTCCGAGGTCGCGCGCTAGCAGCTTCGCGGCCGCCTCGAGGCGCTGCGGGTAGTAGACGGTGCTGCCTGAGATGGTGCCGTACCAGTTGTCGGAGCCGACCACTTGCCACCCGGCGCCCGAGATCCGGCTCGCGGTGGTGCCGGCCAGGCCGGAGATACCGGAGTTGTTGTAGACCTCGACGTACACCTCGCCGCGCCGGACCGCCGGCTCCTTCTTCTTGGGAGCGGCCTTCTTCTCGAGGACCGGCTTCGGCGCAGTGGTGGTCGCGGTCGTGGGCGTGGGAGTCGGGGACGAGGTGATCGGAGCGGCGGCTTGCGCGGGCTCCTCGGAGCTGCCCGAGGTGGCGACGAACGCGACCCCGGCGATGAGGACGGCGCCGAGGCTCAGCGCCGCCACCGGCGAGGGCAGGGCGATCCCGCGCTCGTTGCGCGCCCGGACCCGCACGTCAGACCTCGAAGCCGAGGCGCCGCGCGGAACGGGCACGCTGCCGGGTGGCGCGGAGCCGACGCAGCCTGCGCACGAGCAGCGGGTCGAAAGCGAGCGCCTCAGGACGGTCGATGAGGGCGTTGAGCACCTGGTAGTAACGCGTCGAGGACATGTCGAACTTCTCGCGGACGGCCTGTTCCTTGGCGCCGGCGTACTTCCACCACTGGCGCTCGAAGTTGAGGATCTCGCGGTCCCGCTCGGAGAGCTCGTCCGCCGAGGGTGCGTCGTGACCCTGGTTGAGGGCGTTCGCGGCATCCATTGAGGCGACTCCTGCGTAAGTCTCGGGGCTGAGATCGTTCTGGAACATCGTACTAGGCGGGAAACACATCGATGTTATTTGCGTCAGGCGTTTCCTGCCGGTGTCATTGCGCACATGCATCTGCCCTTCGGACCCCTCCCCTCCCTCGACGTCATGCCCGGCCCGACGCTCGCCGAACCCCTCCCCGGAGACCGCCCGGTCCGCTGGGGCATCCTCGCCACGGGAAAGATCGCGAAGGGCTTCGCACAGAACCTCGCCCTGCTGCCCGACGCCGCGCTGGCCGCAGTGGCCTCGCGAAAGGTGGAGTCCGCGGAGGCGTTCGCCCGCGACCTCGGCTCGACCGAGACCCGCGCGTACGGCTCCTACGAACAGCTCGTCGCCGATCCTGACGTGGACGTGGTGTACGTCGCAACCCCGCACGCCCTGCACCACGAGCACACCATGCTCGCCTTCGACGCGGGCAAGCCGGTGCTGTGCGAGAAGGCGCTGACCCTGACGGCCCGGGAGGCGGAGGACCTCGTGCGCGTCGCTCGCGAGCGACGGCTGTTCTTCATGGAAGCCATGTGGATGCGGTGCAACCCGGTGATCCGGCGGATCAAGCAGCTCGCCGAACGCGGCGACCTGGGACGCATCCAGCAGGTGCGCGCCGACCTGGGCTTCCTGGTGGACGCCCCGGAGTCCGACCGCCTGCTCGCCCCGGAGCTGGGTGGCGGCGCGCTGCTCGACATGGGCGTCTACGCCCTGACCTTCGCCCACCTGTTCCTCGGCGACCCCGAGAAGGTCGAGGCGGTCGCCGAGATGTCGGAGACCGGTGTGGACCTGAACCTGGCGCTGAGCCTCGGCTGGGCAAGCGGCGCAGTCGCCTCGCTGTCCGCCACGATGACCGCCTGGTCGCCGCGCAGCGCCTCGATCGCCACGGACCGCGGCCGCATCGACCTGTACGACGGCTTCCACCACCCGACCGAGGCCCGCTGGACCGAGGCAGGCGAGACCCACCTCATCCACGAGGATGTCATCGGCACCGGGCTGGCCAACGAGGCCGCCGAGGTGATGCGGTGCCTGCGCAACGGCGAGACGGACAGCCCGCTCGTGCCGCACGAGGACACGTTGTCGATCATGCGGCTGATGGACCGGGTCCGCGAGAAGATCGGCCTGCGCTACGCAGTGGACGACGTACCCGTGTGACCCGACGACATACCGTGTGATGACTCGCCCTTCGGGTATGGGACGGCCACATCGCTCCGAAACCAACTAGGGTCGAACCTGTGAGCCCCTCCCACGCACCACGACACTCGGCCGACCTGGTCATCGTCGCGAACCGGCTGCCGGTGGACCGCGTCGAGAATCCCGACGGCACGACCTCCTGGCGGCCGTCTCCGGGCGGGCTCGTCACCGCGTTGGAGCCGGTGATGCGCGCCAACGACGGCGCCTGGATCGGATGGCCCGGCGGTACGGACCAGGAGCTCGAGCCTTTCGTCGAGAACGGCCTGTCGCTGGTCCCGCTCCCCCTGACCGACGAGGAGGTCGAGGAGTTTTACGAGGGCTTCTCCAACGCCACCCTGTGGCCGCTCTACCACGACGTCGTAGCCAAGCCGGAGTTCCACCGCGAGTGGTTCGACTCCTATGTCACCGTGAACCGGCGCTTCGCCAAGAAGGCAGCCGAGGTGGCGGCGGAGAAGGCGACGGTGTGGGTGCACGACTACCAGCTGCAGCTGGTCCCGGCGATGCTGCGTGAGCTCCGTCCGGACTTGCGGATCGGGTTCTTCCTGCACATCCCGTTCCCCCCGGCCGAGCTGTTCCAGCAGCTGCCGTGGCGTCGCCAGATCCTCGAGGGCCTCCTCGGCGCGGACCTGGTCGGCTTCCAGCGCCCCGGCGCGGCCCAGAACTTCGTGCGCCTGGTGCGCCAGCGGGTCGGCCACAAGACGCACCGCGACATGGTCTACCTCCCCGACGGGCGCACCGTCCGCGCCGGAGCGTTCCCGATCTCCATCGACTGTGCCGAGTTCGAGAAGCTCGCCCGGAGCGAGTCCGTGCAGCATCGCGCCAAGGAGATCCGCGACCAGCTCGGCAACCCGAAGCAGATCCTGCTCGGGGTCGACCGGCTCGACTACACCAAGGGCATCTACGCGCGGCTGCGCGCGTTCAGCGAGCTGCTGTCCGAGGGGTACATCGACGTCGAGGACGCCGTGTTCGTCCAGGTCGCCACGCCTTCTCGTGAGCGGGTGGAGCAGTACCGCCGGCTCCGCGACGACATCGACCGTCTCGTCGGCCGGATCAACGGTGACCTCGGGCGGATCGGGCGGCCGGCGATCTCGTACATGCACTCGTCGTACCCGCGTGAGGAGATGGCGGCGCTCTACCAGGCGGCCGACATCATGGTCGTCACCCCGCTGCGAGACGGCATGAACCTCGTGGCCAAGGAGTACGTCGCCTGCCGGTTCAACGACGACGGCGCCCTCGTGCTCTCGGAGTTCGCCGGCGCGGCCGACGAGCTTCGCCAGGCGTTCCTGATCAACCCCTACGACATCAACGGGATGAAGGAGACGATGCTGAAGGCGATCAACGCCGACCGGCGCGATCTCCACAGGCGGATGCGGGCGATGCGCAAGACCGTGTCGGAGCACAACGTGTCCGACTGGGCGGCGAGCTTCCTGGCGGAGCTGGCCGAGGAGCTTCCGACCCACGACAAGGTGCTGCGCCCGGCGCGTCGCAGCTGACCGTCGTACGGCGCCGGCGCCTAGCGTGCAGTCGCCGACCTCGGCGCGGAGTCGCCCTCCGGCGCACCGGCCATGAGCGCCCGGATGGCCGCGGCGTCGTGGTCGGAGACCCGGCCCCAGCCCGGCTCGTAGCCGTACACCGCACGAAGCGGCCGCGCGGACTGGTCGCCGTAGAGCACGTCGATGTCGTCCCCGTCGATCAGCGCGGGATGCGCGACACCGCACGACTCGGCGAGCTTGAGGAGGTCCCGGCGCAGGGTCTTGATGTAGTTGGCGGCCCGCACGGACTTCAGCTCCGGGTCCAGGCCGTGGGAGAGCCAGGGGTCCTGGGTCGCGACCCCTGTGGGACACCGGTCGGTGTGGCACTTCTGGGCCTGGATGCAGCCGATCGAGAGCATCGGCTCGCGGGCGATGTTGAGCATGTCGCAGCCCAGCGCCATCGCCACGACGGCGTTGTCCGGCAGGCCGAGCTTGCCGCTGCCGACGAAGGTCAGGTCGTCGGTGATGCCGGCCCCGGCGAAGAGCCGGTAGACCCGGCTGAACGCGACCCGGAACGGGAGGGATACCGAGTCGCTGAAGACCAGGGGCGCGGCGCCCGTGCCCCCCTCGCCGCCGTCGATCGTCACGAAGTCCACCCCTCGGTCGCCGCGGGACATGTGCGAGACGAGGTCCCTCCAGAAGGCGAGGTCCCCCACCGCGGACTTGATGCCGACCGGCAGCCCGGTCTCGTCTGCGAGCAGCTCGACCCAGTCGAGCATGCTGTCGACGTCGCTGAACTCCGCGTGCCTCGACGGGCTGATGCAGTCAACGCCCTCGCGGATGCCGCGGATCTCCGCGATCTGCGGCGTGACCTTCGCCCCGGGAAGCAGGCCGCCCAGGCCTGGCTTCGCGCCCTGGCTGAGCTTGATCTCGATCGCCCGGACCGGGGCGGAGTCGACGAGGTCCTTGAGCCGCTTCAGGTCGAACCGGCCCTCCTCGTCCCGGCAGCCGAAGTAGGCGGTGCCGATCTGGAAGACCAGGTCCCCGCCGTTGCGGTGGTGGGGCGAGATGCCGCCCTCACCCGTGTTGTGCATGCAGCCGGCCAGCGCAGCACCACGGTTCAGCGCCTCGACGGCGGGGCCGGACAGCGAGCCGAAGCTCATCGCGGAGATGTTCACCAACGACGGCGGGCGGAAGGCGTGCCTGCGTCCGCGCGGTCCGCCGAGTACCTTCGCGGACGGCAGGTCCGTCTCGTGCCCTGCGTGCGGCGCGGCCGGAGGCTGGACCTCGGAGAAGGTCCGGTGCTTGATGATCGGGTAGCCCTCGGTGTGCTCCGTGTCGTTGTCGGTGCCGAAGCCGAAGTAGTTGTTCTCCAGCTTCGAGGAGGCGTAGACCCACCGCCGCTGGTCGCGGCTGAACGGCCGCTCGGAGTTGTTGTCGGTCACGATGTACTGCCGCAGCTCCGGTCCGACCGACTCCAGGAGGTAGCGGCCGTGGCCGAGCAGCGGGAAGTTCCGCAGCAAGGCGTGCTTCTTCTGCAGCAGGTCGTAGGTCGCGAGGCCGGCGAGGGCCGCGACAGGAGCTGACTTCAAGGCGCGCGACAGTCTCATGAACCCGTTGTACCCCGCTCGGCTGGTTCGACTCGAACGGTATCCTTCGCTCCATGGATCTGATCCCCAAGCCGGACCAGGTCGTCTCGGCGGCCAGCAACGTCGCCCACAAGATGCTGTACGGCGGTGTGGCCGACCTGCGTCCCATGCCACGGACGCTCATCGACGACGGCATGTTGCGCGAGGTCTACCACTACCGACCCCAGGGCCGGGTCAAGGAGACAGGCGACCCGGTCCTCCTGGTCACGCCGCTCGCCGCGCCCGCCCTCTGCTTCGACCTGCGCCGCGGCTGCTCCCTCGTGGAGCACCTCGTGACGCAGGGCCGTCCCACGTACCTCGTGGAGTACGGCGAGGTCTCGTTCGCCAACCGCACCCTCGGCATGGAGCACTGGGTCGACGAGGTGATCCCTGCCGCCATCAAGGAGGTCAGCGAGCACGCCGGCGGCAAGCCGGTGCACGTCGTGGGGTGGAGCCTCGGCGGCA
The DNA here is from genome assembly GCA_035297905.1 of Nocardioidaceae bacterium. Classification (GTDB taxonomy): domain Bacteria; phylum Actinomycetota; class Actinomycetes; order Propionibacteriales; family Nocardioidaceae; genus Nocardioides_C. Next base: position 5,559 of record DATGYO010000112.1, on the reverse strand, counting down.
TCTTCGCGCTGCTCACCGCGGCCGACCAGCCCGACCTGCCGATCGGCTCGCTGACCGTGGTCGGCTCCCCGGTCGACGTGACCCGGGTGCCCCTGGTCGCCCCGATCCGTCCGCTGCTCAACATCACCAACGGCGGGCTGGTCACCCAGCTCTACCGCGCGATGGGCGGCGCCCCGAAGCCGCTGGTGCGCGGGGCGTTCCAGCTGTCCAGCTTCAACAAGATGGTCACCAAGCCCCTTGCCATCGCGGCGAACCTCGACGACACGGACTTCCTCGCCCAGATCGAGGCCGTGGACCGGTTCACCGCGAACATGATCGCCTACCCAGGGCGGACGTTCGGCCAGCTCTACCACCGGATCCTCAAGGGCAACCAGCTCGCGACCGGCGTGGTGCGGATGGACGACAACCGGGAGATCTCGCTCGCCGACATCCGGCTGCCGGTGCTCGTCTTCGCCGGTGAGAGCGACGGGATCGCGCCGGTCAAGTCGATCCAGCCGATGGTCGACCTGCTGTCGAACGCGACCTCCGTCCGCTTCGAGATCGTGCCCGGTGGCCACCTCGGGATGCTCACGGGACGTGCCTCCCGGCGCACGACGTGGCGGATCATCGACGAGTTCCTCGACGAGCACACGTCGGTGCCCGACGTACCGACGAAGAAGGCCGCGACCAAGAAGGCGGCAGGCAACAAACCGGCAGCGGCGAAGGCTGCCGCCAAGAAGGCTCCGGCGAAGCGTGCGCCACGGGCCGACGCGATCGGGGCGAACCCTGCCCGCAGGTACGGGTCGGCGTCGTCGCGGTCGCTGGCCGCCCCCTCGTGACCGCTGCCTCCACGATCGCGCCCGCACCCGACTGGCGGCTGGCGGTCGTCCTGGTCGCGCTCGTGGCCGTGGCGGTCACCGCGTCCTACCTGGGGCAGCTGGGAGTCGAGCGGCAGCACCTGACCGCGGCAGCGCGTGCGGTCGTGCAGCTGGCCGTGGTCTCGCTGGTGATCACCGCAGCACTCGGCTCGATCTGGTGGTCCTTGGCCTTCGCCCTGCTGATGTTCGCCGTGGCCACGTGGACCTCCTCGGGCCGGATCAACGTCCCCCGGGGCCAGATCCCCTGGGTCGGCCTGGCGATCGCGGCCGGCGCCGTGCCGGTGCTGGTGCTCATCCTCGGTTCCGGGCTGGTGCCCTTCAACGGTCCCGGGCTGATCCCGACTGCCGGCATCGTGATCGGCGGCGCGATGACCGCAGCGACGCTGACCGGCAGGCGCGCCTGGGACGAGATCACGGGCGGCTTCGGTTCGTACGAAGCCGGGCTGGCGCTCGGCCTGCAGAGCCACGACGCGGCGTTCGAGGTGATCCAGCCCAGTGCCAAGGAGGCGCTCACTCCCGGACTCGACCAGACCCGCACGGTCGGCCTCGTCACGCTTCCTGGGGCGTTCGTCGGAGTGCTGCTCGGGGGCGGCACCCCGCTCGAGGCGGGGTCCGCACAGATCATGGTGCTCATCGGCCTGATGGCGGCACAGGCGATCACGGCCGCGGTGCTCCTCCGCTTCGTCGCCGGCGCCCGGGTCGTGCGCGAAGACATGCTCGCGAGGTACCCACGATGAGGAGGGTCGAGCTGGTCCGGCTGGTCGTCGCCGCGCTGGTCGGGTCGCTCGTGCTGCTCGGCTGCTCAGCCGGCGCCGACACGGTCGACGACGTGAAGCGTCAGACCCAGGACTTCGCGGACGCCGCCAGCCCACGCTTCGGCAAGTACGTCGCGCTGGGGGACTCCTACACCGCGGCGCCGCTGGTGCCCAACACGGACCTCGCCAACGGCTGCTTCCGGTCGGACAACAACTACCCTCACCTGGTCGCCGACCAGCTCGACATCGACAAGCTCGTCGACGTGAGCTGCAGCGGCGCCGAGACCGGCGACCTGACGCACCGCCAGCACACGGTGGGCGACGCGACCGTCCGGCCCCAGCTCGCGGCAGTCACCCGCGACACCGACCTGGTCACCCTCGGGATCGGCGGGAACGACTTCGACCTCTTCCACACGCTCGTGGCCACGTGCTCGAGGCTCCGGCGCGAGGACCCGGCCGGATCACCCTGCGCTCGGACCTTGGCGGCGCGTGGGGTGCGCCTCGTGGCGGAGACCCGACAGATCAGCGCGCGCGTGGAGAGGTCGGTCAGGATGATCCAGCGGCGCGCGCCGAAGGCGACGGTCGTCCTGGTCGGCTACCTGCGGCTCGTGCCCACCACAGGACGGTGCCCCGGGCTGGCGTTCGCGCAGGGGGACTACGCGTTCGGGACGCGGGTCTCCACGGCGTTGAACGCGGCGATCGAGCGAGCGGCTCGACGTACCGGGTCGAGGTTCGTCGACATGTACGCCGCGTCCGCGGGGCACGACGTCTGCGCCGACGTCCCCTGGGTGAACGGCCGGCAGACCGTGCAGGGTGAGGCGCTGGCGTACCACCCGTTCGCAGCCGGCCAGGACGCCGTCGCGGAGGAGCTCGTCAAAGTCCTCGGGTGACCCCTTTACCGGGAGGACTCCACGCGGCCGCGGTTGTTGTTCTCCGCGAGCCACTCGTCGGTCCGGTCCTGTGCGACGGCGCTCCAGAAGCCCGGAGCCGCCTTCTCGTCCAGCTTGGGCCGGCACTGCCCGCGCACCTTGATGCAGGAGACCGGGACCGTCACGTACTTCATGTCACCGGAGCGGAGGTTCCATACCGAGAGGAACAGCCTGGCCATGGACGGTGTCGACCACTCCTCGTCGACGGCCAGGTTCTCGGTGAGGGCATCGAGGAAGTTGTAGACCAGCAGCGGGCTCTTGTGCAGCTCCTGGTGGAGAGAACCGTCGACGACTGCGTCCATCAGCCCGAGCTGGCTCTGCGTCAGTGCGACACTGTCGCCGCCTCGTTGGGGGGTGACAGCCTTCAACGCATCCTTGCCCGTGGCCTGCATGCGTATGCCGCCGAAGGAGACGGCCCCGTTCCCGCCCGTGGTCGACATGTCGACGCCACCCACGCGGTCGATCAGCGTGCTGAACGCCTGCCAGTCGAGCACGGCGAGGTGGTCGATGTGCAGGCCCGTCAGCTTCTCCACCGTCCCCACGAGCTGCGCCGGCTCGCCGACGTCGGGCACCGACCCCAGGGACCGGGTCCCGTCGCCGTAGACGTTCACCTTCACGTCGAGCGGAATCCCGACCGCTGTGGCGCCACGCCTGTCGGCATCGAAGTGCATCACCATCACGCTGACCGCCTGACGAGCCTCAGGAAGCCAGCTCGTCGGTTGAGTGTCAGCCGACCGGGTCACCCCGACCACGAGTACGTCGAGCGAGCCGGCTTCGGCTGTGGCGGAGTCGTCCGGGCGGTCCGCCAGGCCGTCGAACGCTCCGGAGATCCGGTCCACCTGGCCAATCAGGTGTGCGACGGGTAGGACGATCACCGCCGCCACGAGCAGGCAGACCAGGGCGACCAGCGCCGTCTTCACGTGACGCCGCCGCGGCCGGCCCTCCTGCACACGCCCACGCTCACGCCCAGCCGTCGAGTCGGCGATCTGCTGATCTCTGCCCCCGTCGAACAATTCGGCTCCCCTCATGTGCCCCGTTCGAGTGTGGCATCGCAATCACCCATTTGAGGGAGGTATCGCGCGACGGCCTCGGCGACCGCGGCCGTTCGTGAGGATGGAGTCAGGCCCTTGGTCGTGAACCGCTGGGCAGATATGGGGGTCTGGCTGCTATGGGTGTGCTGCTGGTCGGGGCGAGCGGTCTCACTCGCGAGGTCTTGGCAGTAGAACGCGCCATTGCCCCGTTCCGCACGATCTGGATAGTCGACGACGACCCGGCGCGCTGGGGCCAGGAGATGGATGGCGCAGCCGTGGTCGGCGGTCTCGAGGAGGTCAAGAGGTACGACGACTCCGAGATCGTTGTCTGCGCCGAGCAGCCCTCAGCGCGACGGCGGCTGGTCGCGCGGCTCTCTCAGCTCGGCGTAGCCGACGAGCAGTACACCCGCGTGATCCACCCGGGCGTCGACATCCCCAACGGTTGCACGGTCGGGGACGGGAGCATCCTCCTGGCGAACGTCGTGCTCACCGTCGACATCGCCGTCGGACGCCACGTGGTGATCATGCCCAACGTGACTCTCACCCATGATGACGTGGTCGAGGACTACGCGACCCTGGGCGCCGGTGTCTCCCTGGGAAGCAACGTCCGGGTCGGCTCTGGCGCCTGCCTCGGCATGAACTCGAGCGTCGACGACGGCCTGGCGGTGGGCGAGAACGCGATGTTGGGCATGGGTTCTGCCCTGATGTCTGAGCTGCCTCGAGGCGGCACGGCGTTCGGCGTACCGGCTCGGACCTCCTGGCCGACCAGGGACGTGAGTGCCCTCGCGCCAAGTGCGCGGGACTGGAGCTGACCCAGGTCGCCGTCCAACGGGTGATCGCAGCCAGCCGCCGTCATGTCGATGCCTGGCGTTTCGGCAGCCCGAATATCGTATGCCGAATGAGCGCGCTGAAAGGGCTGGTGGAGCGAGGTCTCGTCGCCGCGGACTGGGCGGAAGCACTCGCACCCGTGGAGCATGTGATCACCCGCATGGGCGCGTTCCTGCGCGACGAGCTCGCCGCTGGGCGGACGTATCTCCCTGCGGGCCACAACATCCTGAGGGCGTTCCAGCGGCCGATGTCCGACGTACGCGTCCTCATCGTCGGTCAGGACCCCTACCCCACGCCTGGCCACGCGGTAGGCCTGTCGTTCTCCGTCGCGCCCGATGTGCGTCCGGTTCCGCGGAGCCTCGCCAACATCTTCCGTGAGCTGTACGACGACCTCGGGGTCGGGCCGCCGAGCAACGGCGACCTCACGCCGTGGGCGGACCAGGGAGTGCTGCTGCTCAACAGGGTCCTCACTGTGGCGCCCGGCACGGCAGGGTCGCACCGCGGCCGCGGCTGGGAGGCGGTCACCGAGCGTGCGATCACCGCGCTCGCCGCGCGTGGAGGACCGATGGCGGCGGTCCTCTGGGGCCGTGACGCACAGGGACTCAAGTCGATGCTGGGCGACATCCCTTGCGTCGAGTCCCCTCACCCGAGCCCGCTGTCGGCCTCGCGCGGGTTCTTCGGTTCGAGGCCGTTCAGCCGGGTCAACGACCTGCTGGCGCGACAAGGTGGTACGCCGGTCGACTGGCGACTCCCCTAGTCAGCCGGGCCCCGCGCCTCAGGTCAGGGTCCCGAGACCCGCCTTCTCGATCCGCTCCACGACGTGGCCGGCAATTCGCTCCAGCGCGGCCACGTCCTCTCGGGAGAGCCCGTCGAAGACCAACGACCGCACCGTCTCCACATGGCCGGGAGCGGCGGCGACGAGCACCTGCCACCCCTCAGGGGTCAACCGCACCATCGTCACGCGTCGGCTCTCGGGACAGGGAAAGCGCTCCACCCACCCGCGCACCTCGAGCTTCTTCACCACATGCGAGAGCCGGGACAGCGACGCGTTCGCCCTCGCCGCGAGCTCGCTCATCCGCAGGGTCCGGTCGTCCGCCTCCGACAGCATCGCAAGACACAGGTAGTCGAAGTGCGTCATCTCGGAGTCGCGCTGAAGCTG
>DATGYO010000111.1:0-2451 GCA_035297905.1 Nocardioidaceae bacterium | reverse complement strand
CGGTGGGCTCGGGCACATGGCGCTGCAGTACGCCAACATCTTCGGTACGACGACCATCGCGGTCGACGTCGAGGACGAGAAGCTCCAGCTCGCGAAGGACCTGGGCGCCCACCATGTCGTGGACGGCAGGGGCGACCAGGCCGGCCAGCTCGCTGCGCTCGGTGGGGTCGACCTCGCGGTCGTCACCGTGCCGTCTCCCGCCGCCATGCGCGCCGCCCACGCCTCCCTGAACCCGAACGGGCGTCTCGTGCTGGTCGGTCTTCCTGCCGACAACAGGCTCGAGCTCCCGGTCTTCGAGACCGTGCTCAAGGGCATCTCGGTGATCGGCTCACTGGTGGGCACGCGCAACGACCTCGCCGAGTGCTTCGCCCTGCACGCGCAGGGCCGGACGAAGGTGGTCGCCGAGAGGCGGCAGCTAGAAGACGTCAACGAGTGCTTCGAGGAGGTCCTGGCCGGCCGCGTGCCTGCTCGCCTGGTCTTCGACCTGTCCTGACGAGCCGGAAGCAGACCGAGACTCGTGCCGTGCTCGACGACACGAGCCTCGGTCTCCTGGGTGGTCGACGGTGGCGTTCAGCCCGGCAGCTTCTCGGCGGCACTCTGTTGCAGGTACTCGTGCATGGCGGTCGCCGCCTTGCGGCCGGCGCCCATGGCAAGGATGACGGTCGCAGCCCCGGTCACGATGTCGCCCCCGGCGTACACGCCCGGGCGGCTCGTGGCGCCCGTCCGGGGGTCGGCGACGATACAGCCGTGGCCGTCGACCTCGAGGCCGTAGGTCGTCTGAGGAACGAGCGGGTTGGGGTTCGTGCCGAGGGCGATGACGACGAGGTCCGTCTCCATCGTGAACTCCGAGCCCGGCACCGGGACCGGGCGGCGGCGGCCGGACTCGTCGGGCTCACCTAGCTCGGTGCGGATGCACTCGAGGCCGCGAACCCATCCGTTCTCGTCTCCGATGAAACGCTGGGGGAGGGTGAGCCAGTCGAAGATCACGCCCTCGTCGCGTGCCCTCTCGAAGTCCTCGGCTCGCGCCCCCTTCTCCTGCTCGGAGCGGCGGTACACGATGTGGGCCTCGTCGGCGCCCAGGCGGATCGAGCAGCGCACCGCGTCCATCGCGGTGTCGCCTGCACCGATCACCGCGGCGCGCCTGGGCCGCTGGATCGGAGTGTCGTACTCGGGGAACGAGTACGCGCGCATCAGGTTGACCCGCGTGAGGAACTCGTTGGCGGAGTAGATGCCCTTGAGGTTCTCCCCGGGGACGTTCAGGAAGACCGGCGAGCCCGCGCCCGTCCCGACGAACACCGCGGAGTAGCCGAACTCCTCGAAGAGCTGGTCGATGGTGACCGTCTTGCCGATGATCACGTTGCGCACGAACTCGACGCCGAGCGCGGTGAGGTGCGCGACGTCCTCGTCGACGATCTCCTTCGGGAGGCGGTACTGCGGGATGCCGTAGCGCAGGACGCCGCCATAGGCGTGCAGGGCCTCGAAGATCGTCACCGGGTAGCCGAGCTGCGCGAGGTCGCTGGCCACGGTCAGACCGGCCGGGCCCGAGCCGATGATGGCGATCTTCTCGTCGCGCCACAGGTCGGGCGCGGTCGTCTCGCCACCGTTCCCGTGCTTGCGCTCCCAGTCGGCGACGAAGCGCTCCAGCCGACCGATGCCGACCGGGTCCTGGCGGGGGAACAGCACGCAGCGCGACTCGCACTGGTGCTCGACGGGGCAGACGCGGCCGCAGATCGCGGGCAGCAGGTTGCGACGGCGGATCGTTGCGGCGGCCCCCTCGAAGTCCCCGACGGCGACGTGACGCACGAAGTCCCGGATCGGCACGTTGACAGGGCAGCCCTGCTCGCACACGGGGTCCTGGCAGTTGAGGCACCGGCGCGCCTCCGCGATGGCGCGCTCCACGGTGTAGCCCTCGGCCACCTCGTCCCAGCTCCGGCGGCGCTCCTCCGGGTCCCGACACGGCATCTCGGTCTTGTGCGGATACACGATGGGCATGGCGCTTACCTCCCCAGTCCTGCCATCTCGCAGGCCAGGTCCTCTTGCTCTTTGTAGGTCGTCAGGCGGGCGTCCGCCTCGTCGAAGTCCACCTCGTGCGCGTCGAAGAACGGGCCGTGCACGCAGGCGAAGAGCGACTTGCCGCCGACGCTCACGCGGCAGCCGCCGCACATGCCGGTCCCGTCGACCATCAGCGGGTCGAGGGACACCATGGCCGGCAGGCCACGTCGCTGGCTCGTGGTGGCGACGGCGCGCATCATCGGCATCGGGCCCACGGCGAAGCAGTGGGTGAACCCGGCGCCTTCGTCGAGCAGCTCTTCGAGCCGGCCGGTGACGAAGCCGCGGTACCCCAGGGAGCCGTCGTTCGTGCACACGTGCACCTCGTCGCTCTCCGTCGCCAGCAGGTCGTCGAGGATCACCAGCTCGCGGGTCCTGGCGCCGACGATCGACGTGACCCGC